>NC_004041.2 GCF_000092045.1 Rhizobium etli CFN 42
GTGCGGCTGATCGTTATTCCTGCCGTTGAGGATTTCGGTTGTGGTCAGCTGACCACCAAGCTAACCTCTTGGAAAACACCAACTTTCAAAGGCGGCTTGTCGCAGGCATTGTGCCGGTTACCGTCTGGCTCCCGAGCCAAATGACGCCTCTTAGGGGAACAGTAGACCGTGATCTCAATACGAACGCGCCCAAGGTCGCGCACGAACAAGACCAGGAGCGAAGTCTTCGCACGAAATGGCAGCCGCCTTTCATCAATTCATTGGCACCGGCGCGGCAAATCGCAAGGCGGCCGGCTGTGCCGGCTAATCGCGAGTGGGCGATGGCGCCGCATGGATAGGACGCAATAGGAACAACTACCTGCTGCCATCCGCAGCGCCGGAATCTACGGGGCTGATTCGCGGCGGCACTTCCACAACACTGGGAGAATTCATCAACCGCTATCTTGGGCGAGGTGACGCAATGAGCCACTCGACCCTATGGTCTTTTGACCAGGCAAGAATGGCATTCGAGGTGAGTTTGGTGCCGTTGTCGGAGAGATCATTGCGAGTTTCGAGCGAGGCGACGACCGGAGATCGAGGTGTCCGGGGATCGCCGCGAGGCATTCTCGCGTCGCGTCATCGACGATGTTGAGCACGCGAAACCCCCTTCCGTAAGCGAACTTGCAGGCACGCGCGCACCGATCCTGGCCAACGCGAAGGCTCTGCCCGCTGGTCGCTGGATTTTGTTCGTGACCAAAAGCAAATGATCCAGTGGAACATTTCTCCACCGAACGACTGAGGCATATACCTATCTCGCAAGGCCCAGCCATCGGCACAGTATTTGAGTCCGTTGAAGAAGGTGATGGGTCCAGGCGGCTTGGAGGAGGCATAGCCGTTCCAGCCGCCGAGTTTGGCGACGATCCAAGCGGCCCAGGCGAGCGAAGCTTTGGGATGGGGATTGGATTGCAGCTTGGTCTTGCCCTTGAAGCGGCTTTCGAGGGCGGCGAGCGTGTTGATCTCGTGGGGACTGACTGCCAGGCTTGCCGGGTGAGGATCGCCGCCACTGCGGTCCTGCACGAGTTGGAGGACGATTGCCGCGGCCTTGGCGGCGATGGCGACGAGCTTTTCCAGCCGCGGCGCTAACTGCAATTGGCTGTCTTCGATCTTGAAGCCCTGCGTCTTCATCACCCGGAAGAACTGCTCGATCATCCAGCGCTGCTTGTACCAAGCGACGATCTGCCAGGCGTCAGTCGCACTGGAGAGCGCATGGGTGGTCAAGAGCAGCCAATGCAAGGGCTCGACACCGTCGGGTGCGTCCGGTTCGACGACCTCGACCCAACTGAGCCTAACCCCGTCGGGCAGCCCTTCTTCGCGCAGGTTTTGCGGTCGCCTGATCGTCGCCTGGCCGAAGCGCAGGCACAACGTTGCCTGCCGCGCCGGACGGTCGGCGCGCTCGCGCAGCTCGATCGTTTGGGTGTCGCAGAACCGAACTGTCTCTACGACATCACGCAGTTTAGAGCCGCCGATGAGTGCATGGTCATGCATGACGCGCGACAAAAGATCGAAGCGTTGGTCGGGCAGGCGCGCCCACATCATAAAGAAGTCGCCCTATTGCGCGACCTCGCGACCGGCGACCGGCGACCGGCGGCTTCGGCGGGGGGGGGAGCGCCGTTGGGGTCGACCGCATCTACGGGCTCTATCGCGAAGAAGGACTTTCCGTTCGCAAGCAGAAAAGCCGGGGCGGCACTGTCGGCACGCGTGGCCCGATCCTGGTCGAAGCGAAGGCCAATGCCCGAAGCTCGCTGAATCTCGTTCACGACCAGTTCGCTTGCGGAAGGCGGTTTCGCGTGCTCAACTTCGTCGAAGACGTGACCCGCGAATGCCTGGCGGCGATCCCGTGCACCTCGATCTTGCGTCGTCGCGTCGCTCGCGAACTGTCGGTCCTCATCGAACGGCGCGGCAAACCGGGGATGATCGTCTCCGACAACGGCACGGAATTCACCTCGAATGCCATCCTTGCCAGGTCGAAGGATCATAGTGTCGAGTCGCACGGCATCACGCCGGGAAGCCGATGCAAAACGCTAATGTCGAGAGCTTCAACGGCCGGATGCGGGACGAGATGGTCAACCAAAGCCTGTTCCTCGGCTGCGATTATGCCCGAAGCGCCATTGCTGGGCCGACGATTACAACCACTTCCGGCCGCACTCATCGCTCGGACCAGACCCGGGCACGTGATGCAGATACCATTGCCGCAACCGGCTCCAACGCTGCGCGAGATGAAAGCTTCGCGTTTCCGCCACTTGGCGTACTCGGAGCGCGCAGGCTCTAGTTGTGAGCTTTCGGGAGGTTGTCCATTCAAAGCGGATTTAGGAGACTGGAGCTATCACACCTCGAGTCGGAAGGATCGCCGCGAATGAACATTCATAAGAATGCCCGACTGACGCCGTTGCGCCGGGAACAAATGGCGCTTGCTGTTATCGAAGGGCATCTGACCCAGGCTCAGGCAGCACAGGCCTATGGCGTCGCGGCCAAGATCGTCGCCCGTTGGGTCGAGCGTTTCAAGGCCGGTGGTCGAGAGGCGATGCTCGATCGTTCCTCCCGACCTCATGCCATGCCCCGGCAGACCAGTCAGGCGCTGGCGGAGCGCATCATCACGCTTCGCCGCCAGCGCCTGACTGGCAAGCACATCGCGATCGAAACCGGTGTATCTGCAGCGACGGTGAGCCGGGTTCTCAAGCGCGCAGGCCTCTCCCGCCTCAAGGATATCGAGCCGGCCGAGCCTGTGCGTCGTCATGAACGCCAGGCTCCCGGCGAGATGATTCATATCGACATCAAGAAGCTCGGCCGGTTTCATGAGGTCGGCCACCGCATCACCGGCGATCGCACTCGCCAGAGTTCGCGCAGAGGCAAGAGTTGGGGCGCCGGTTGGGAATGCGTTCATGTGGCCATCGACGATGCCTCTCGCATCGCTTTCTCACAGATATCGCCGGACGAGACGAAAGAAAGCGCCGTGGCCTTCTTGAAGGCGGCATTGGCCTATTATGCCAGCCTCGGGATCGCGGTCGAGCGCGTCATGACCGACAATGGTCCCTGCTACACATCAAAGCCATTCGGCCAAGCTTGTCGCGACAACGGCCTCAAGCACGTTCGCACCAGACCATATACGCCTAAAACCAACGGAAAGGCCGAACGCTTCATCCAGACCGCCCTCAGAGAGTGGGCCTACGCCGTCGCCTATCCCAACTCGGACATGCGCGCCGCCGAACTGCCACGATGGCTTCATCGCTACAATTGGCACAGGCCTCACGGAAGTCTAAACTCAAAACCACCAATCACTAGGCTCGCTCTTACCCAGGACAACCTGTTGAGGCTCCACATCTAGTCGCCGCCGGAGAGGATTGAGTGCTAGGTCAGCGGGTCCACTGATCGAGGTTTTTCGCCAGACTCTGCTGTCGTGGGCCAGCAAGTCTTTTGGGGTGGGACGCACTGCCAACAGCTGCTTTTCCGGTGGTCAGCTGACCACAGCTACAACACTCTGAAAAGAAACGACATTTTCGGGCGCTACTATGGACGGCGCATGACCCGCTCCTCGCGCCACCTCTCACAAGATCGGTTGTGTAGAGATAGGTACCGTCCTGTCGCCGCCATGGGTCGCGGGGTCTTGGCGGTCATTTTTGATCGTACATGACGTTCTAAGGGCATTGGTCATGGTTGCCCGGGTAGAATGGCCGACAGCCCTTCTATGCGGCTGGTGTAGTAAGGTCAGTTGATGCACGGAGCCGATTGAGCGGCTTCGTGTTCGAACGAACAATCGCGGTGTTTGTCACGACTGAAAGGAGACATTGCTTTGTAATCTTAACGGCGGTCTCCGCAGGATGCTTCAGGACGAAGACCTCCCAGGCTTCGAGGACAGTCGAAATTTGCTGGTCGTAAAACGAATGTTTGCAGATCTTCGGCCGTAATCATTCTTGTAGGAAATATAGCTGGCGGCGCGGACAAATGGCTCAATCAAATTGTCGAGCATCCTTGAAAGAACGCCGAAACGCGGACGGATTGTAAAAGAAACAAATACTGTCTGACTGAGTTCCGGCTCGCGCCCGAATTCGTCGTGCAGCCGAGACGGCTTTTTGGTAGCGAGGGGAGCGGCTGTCCTCTGCTTTTACCCGCGCCGCCGAGGGTCATGGCCCGCGCGCCTCTGCGGATCATAATCACCGCGGCTGAAGCCTTCAGCACGTTCCGGGGGAGGGGGCGAGCAGGCGGAGGAAGCCGGCTCCGCGGCGAGGATGTAGGCGCTGAGCTGAAACCGCGGAGCGATAGCGACTAGCGGTCCTGGCGCTACAGATCCCCAAAGGCCGGACCTGACGGCTATGCAGTCGAATAGCGACAAGAAAAGACTCTCTGCCATCGGGCGTCGGATGAACCATGCCCTCAACGGCGAATGAGGCCAAATCGGTGGGCTTCGTCCAGCAGGACCCGCACCGAGGACGGTTGCCAGTTCTTGCCGCTGCGCACAGGCCGTTCTCCCATCTGGTCCAGTTGCGCGGCAATGTCGCGCAGCGACAGGTTGGGATCGGCAATGGCAATTGCCGCCACCAGCTTCATCAGATAGTCTTCGGGAGCCCGGCGAGGGGATCGAGCAAGGAGTTCCTTCTCCGCGAGCTTTTCGCGTACCATGCGATGAACAGCGCGACGAAGGCGTTCGACGGTCCAGTCGTGGCCACGGCGATTGAGAACCCGCACGACATTGTCCCAACTGTGCTGCGGCCGGAGTTGACGCACCATCGGCAGCCACGTCTGCGCCGATGCAATGAGTTCATCGAGATAGAGCTTCTCCCGTGCCTGCGAGATTGCCTTGATCGCCTCCGGCCGTCGTTCTCGCAGACCGGGATTTCCAGGAAGCTTGCCGCGTGCCTTCGCCGCCTTAATGCCGGCTTTGGTACGCTCAGCGATTAGCGCCCGCTCGAGCTGCGCGACGGCGCCGAGGACCTGAAGGGAAAACATGCCCTGCGGGGTCGACGTATCGATTGGATCGCGGATCGACCGGAAATGCACGCCGCGGGCCTCGAGGTCCTCGATCACCGACAAGAGATGACTGACGGATCGGGCCAGTCGATCGAGGCGCACGACAATGAGGACGTCGCCGGCGCTAAGTTCAGCGAGTAATCGCGTCAGCACCGGTCGAGCCCGCGATGCTCCGGAACCATGCTCCTGATGGATCCGATCGCAGCCGGCTGCACGCAGCTCGTCCAACTGGGCATCGTGGACCTGTTCATCCGTCGACACCCGGGCATAACCGATCAGCCGCTTGGGAGATTGTTGGTTGTCAAATGTTTGTGGCTTTGCCATCGCGCTTGTAACGGCCCTGTCTCGAAGTAGTTTGTACAGATAAGGCATGCGTTAGAAATCGAACAGTTGCAAGCGTGTTTTAGCCATTGAATAGCGGCCCGTCAGACTCAAAATGCTACCGCGGACGAGCAACGGAGCGTCCGCGGTGGCAAATGCGCGTCAGCGGGCTTCCAGGGCGGAAATGCTGGAAAAACAGCGGCTTTGGTGATGGCTGCGGGCGGAGAAGCCTGCTGAAGGGCGCCGGCGCTCAATTCCGGAAATGAGGACCGGCCATGTGTGCCGACGGCGGCCGTCGAATTTTGCGATTGAGAGTCCGGTCATCCCGGGCGAAATTGCCCTAAATGCCCGGATTTCCGGGGCGAATCCGCCGATCCAGGACGACCGACATCGCTGATTTGCGGCGTTATAGCAATCGCTTCCGATAAGCATTACTTATCGGAAGCCAGGTGTGGCCTGGAACATCATTAAGAGTGACGGAATGTACTGCCATATTGGCTTCCGTGACAGAAAAGAACATTGCTGGCTCATATGGTTAACGAGATGCAAACGCCGGCAGCTTCCGCCAAATCGGATGCTGCTGAGGATGGGTCGGTAGACTACCGATTAATTTTCGGAACGGTATAGTAACGGATTGAATTGTTATCTATTCGGGAATTGCGTTGCAAATTGCGCTGCAGCTGATAGTCCAAAAGCAGAACGAAACGGCAAATCAACAATGACCACGTCTCGCCACATCGTGACCCTTTTAAAAAGCCACATCGCCGGCGATGAGGAGAGATTCCTGTCGACCGCTCTGCAGTTGGCTGCCCATGAGGCGCGGCAAGGACATGGCAAGCTGGCGCAGGAAGTCAAGGATCTCGTCGATACAGCGAAGACGCGAGAGCCGAGCATGCGTCGACCGGGTGGAGCGGTCGCACTCGTGCAGCCGAAAGGTGAGCTCGCCGGTCTACTGAGCGCCCGTTATCCCGACATCCGTCTGGCAGACATGGTCCTTGCCCGCCCGCTTCGCCTGCGTCTCGATCGTATTTTGGCCGAACAGCGACAGCAGGCAAACCTGCGTAGCCACGGACTCCAGCCGCGACGTAAGATCTTGCTAGTCGGTCCGCCGGGGGCCGGCAAGACGATGACGGCGAGTGCGTTGGCCGGGGAACTTCACCTTCCCTTATTTACCATCCTCCTGGACGGTCTGATCACCAAGTTCATGGGCGAGACCGCGTCAAAGTTGCGTCTGGTTTTTGACGCAATGACCGCAACCCGCGGCGTATATCTCTTCGATGAGTTCGATGCGATCGGAGCAAGGAGGGGGGACAGGCAGGACGTGGGAGAAATCAGACGTGTACTCAATTCCTTCCTACAGTTTGTGGAACAGGATGAAAGCCACGCCTTGATCGTCGCAGCGACCAATCATCCTGAACTGTTGGATCGTGCTCTTTTCCGTCGTTTCGACGATGTCATTGAATATGCGCTTCCGGATGTATCGCTCATCGAAGCGATCCTTCGTAACAGGCTCGATCGCTTCGCAATGTCCGACATATCATGGACAGAAGTCGCTGCCGCCGCCCAAGGTCTTTCCCCGGCGGAGATTTCTCGTGTGGCTGATGACGCCGCCAAGTCCGTCATTCTGGACAATACGGACACAATAACCCCTGATAGCATACTTAACGCGATTGCCGAGCGCCGCACCGCCGCCGAAGCCATGGATGCGAGCAACAGGCCATAATGGCAATCGGACCACGCAATCGCCCGCATTTTCTGCTTAAAGATAACGGCGCGGTAGAGCCATACCGGCGCCCTAACCGGAAAATCGACCCACCGGCGCTACCTCTGCGCAATAGACAGGCCCATGCCCAGGCTTTGGCGCTCGCCGTGGGAGGTGCCGTCGCGGCGGCTGAGCAGCAACTCGCCGCGCCCGGAGTGACAGCGTTTGAAACGCGTGGATTCTATCTCGAGTTCGATCTCCCTTCTTCCGAGGGGGCGGGAATTGACCAACTCGCAAACAGACAACAGAAAATGGAGGTTGTCGCCGTCCGCGAGCTAGAAGGGGAGGGTGGTATTGTCAAGGCTTCGGTGTTTGTCCCGGAGCGCGCAAAAAACTACTTCCTAAATAAGATTGAGCAATATCGAACGACGGACACCGACAAAGGACGACCGCGAAATGAGCCTTTGATCTCCAGGATCGAAACTGCTCAGCTGGCATCGGCGCGTTCCCTCTTCACCGATGAGGAAGCGCTATTTCCGCTCCACGAGGACGTGGCGGTGTGGTGGGAAGTCTGGCTGCGCGAAGGTCGGCGCGAGCGGTTTGAAGCCATAGCTGCCGCCTTGGAAATACAGATGCGCCAGCATGCCATCCGGTTCCCAGAGCGCGAAGTTGTCTTAGCGCTTGCGAGCTCGGTGACCATGGATCGTGTGGTCGCACGTAGCGATACGATTGCTGAATTGCGTCGAGCAAAAGATACTCCGGCGTTTTTTATAGGTCTTGGAGGCGCCGAGCAAAGAGCCTGGAACGACGATCTCGCTGATCGTGTTCAGGTCGCTGAAACCGCTAATGACGTTGCGATATGTCTATTGGACAGTGGAGTGCGTCGCACGCATCCCCTGATCGAGCCAGTATTATCGGTCGATGATTGGCACACAATCAATCCCGACTGGGGTGCCGACGACACGCCCGCGTGGCAGGGGCATGGCACGCGCATGGCCGGGGTCGCACTTTACAACGATCTGATCGATCCGCTGGCCGCTCAGGATCCCTTCGATATGCGATATCGGCTGGAGAGTATTAGAATACTGCCGCCCGGCGGCGCAGACGAAAATCAGCCTGATCTTTACGGCGCGATTACCGGCGAGGCGATCGCTCGAGCCGAAATTCAGGCGCCGCACAGAAGCCGCGTCATTACGACCGCCATAACCAGCACGACCCCGTCGCGTGGACGGGCCTCGTCCTGGTCTTCATCCATCGACCAGCTGTGCTTCGAAACCGATGCGCAGCGGTTGATCCTGATATCGGCCGGAAACATACGCATCGATCTAACGCCGGCCGATCTGTTTGTTCGCAACGACATCGAGCCGCTAGACGATCCAGCGCAGGCATGGAACGCAATCACCATCGGGGCTTTCACCAACAAGGTTGATGTTATCGATGCGGCTTTTGCCGGATACACCCCGATTGCGCCAGCTGGAGAACTCTCACCCGCGAGCAGGACCTCCGTCAGTTGGGATCGCCAGTGGCCGGTCAAGCCAGATATCGTCATGGAGGGCGGGAACCTGGCGTATGATGGCGTGAATCCGGGTGAGCCGATTGATGATCTTCGCATCCTGACAACGCATTTCCGTCCAGAAAACCGCTACTTCTCTACGATTGGAGATACGAGCTCCGCGACCGCTCAAGCTGCGAAACTAGCAGCAGAGATTATGGTGGGTAGGCCGGGGCTCTGGCCAGAGACCGTCCGTGCTTTGCTTGTCCATTCCGCTGAATGGACACCGGCGATGGCCGCCCGCATCACGAACTGCCACGGCAACAAAACGCAGTTGCAGGCGCTTCTCCGCCGGTATGGTTATGGGGTGCCTGATCTCGGCCGGGCGCTACTTTCAGCCAACAACGATTTGACCTTGATGATCGAGGACGACATTCGACCCTTCCAACGTGAAGGTACCGGATCGGTCAAAATGAGAGATATGAAGCTCCATAAGCTACCTTGGCCAAAGGAGGACTTGCTGGCTTTGGGCGCTGCGCCTGTCGAGGTCCGTGTCACGCTATCTTATTTCATCGAGCCGAATCCCGGCGAGCGAGGCTGGACGAGACGCCACAGATACGCCTCGCACGGATTGCGCTTCCAGATGAAAACGGCAACGGAAACAGTCGGCGAGTTCCGGGCGCGCATCAATCAAGCTGCGCGAAGCGAGGAAGAAGGTGCGCCCGTCAGCGTCGGCGAAGGCTGGCTGTTGGGAACATTCCGCGACAGCGGGTCGTTGCATTCGGATTTCTGGCGGGGGACGGCGGTCGACCTTGCGGAGCGTGACGCCATCGGTATCTTTCCAGTCGGCGGCTGGTGGAAGGAAAAACCGTATCTGGATCGATACAACCAGCAGGCGCGCTACTCATTGATCGTGACTATCCGTGCGGCTAATGCCGCGGTTGATCTCTATGCGGCGGTCGAGACGATTCTGACAACCGAGATCGTCGCAGAGGCATAAGATCCCGTTAAGTGATGGGTGGTTACATGCCCGCAGCATTTTTGTATTTCAGGCCGGATCCACACTCGCACTTTTCGTTTCTGCCCAATTTTCGCTGTCCGGCGGGCCCTCGCCCCAGTATCTTTGCCAAGGATCCCGGCGGCGGCACTTGCCGTTCCAGCCTGACCGTTCCGGCGATGACAGCTTCGACATGTTTAGCCCGAGTTTTTAGCATCTCGGATTGTGGCCCATCCATTGCGTATTCCCTCAATGCGGCGAGTTCCCGCCGCGCCATGCCGAATTCTCCGCACCAAGCCAAGACGATCGCATACATGCTCCGGGTGGGGAGAATCATGTCAGTCAATTGGCTTTCGGCAACCACCGGCAACACATGCTGTTCCATTGTTTTCCTGGCGCCGCCGGGCTGAGCCATGATCACCAGGAAGTCGTCGACAGCCTCCAAGCCGGTCGTGACCACTGATCTTGCTGCGTAGGCCAGACCATAGAACTTCAGCGCGGTGAGACGTCGCATCAGCGGGGGCCGATCCAAAGACACTGCGATGTGGCACCATAGATTTAGACAGTCGGCCAATCTCTTGAGGTCATCGCGGTTCGCAAATCATCGTTCTCGCGGCGATCAACTGAAGTTCTTTTGTTAAAAGACGTTCTACAATACGATTTTGTTGATGCAGTGATTCTCGTACGGGGCTTTGGATGAGCGATGAACTTGGCGAAGAAGAAATTGAGGTTTGCGCCACGGCTAACGAGATCCAGTCAACTTATCCACTTGCAACTAATCTGAGCGTAAGCGGCCCTTTCGAAGATGAAGACCATGCACGCGGCTTTGGCCACGCGTTCATCGGTTCTCTACAGGTGATCGGGCAACACATCAATCTAACCGATCTTGATGGAGTGACAATTACTGGCACCTATCACGAAACGCTACTTCAGATTGATCGGGGTTTGGAGGGACTTCGACCACTCACGGCGTCTACAATAGAGGACGGTGTTATCGGAGTGGCAATGGCCCCCGCCGTTTTGCGAGATGGATTGCTAAAAACCCATTTGATTTTCGACGTGAACTACGTCTGGCATATCGCAGACCCCGAAAGCGAGTTCTTTGCGTCGGCTGTGCACACGATTGCCCATGAATGCGGCCACGTTGAAGTGCATACGGCCCTTGATCAGGCCCTACCAGGGCGGATACTGCGCCATCGATATGCCGACTACATTGAGCAATATAGAGAGGAAGTGATTGATGCCTGCTTCCAGGAGTATGGAGCTACCCGGCTGAGTGCTGGTTTCGGTCTAAATCCGATCGACGGTTACCGCCAGACGTTCTTGACGGCGCTCGCCGACACTGACGCTGCTGCTAATGGGTTTATTAGCGCATATCGCACGCACGGCGATATTGATCGTGTCCTGTTGGAAGTGCCTCCGCTTTACGCAAACCTGATAAAATGGGCATCGTACCTAATCGGCACGATGCACGGCTTAGGCATCATGGTCTCAGATCAGCAAGGTCTCGCAGACGCCCTTTCCGATCATTGGTTTGCTGACTACTTCGCGCGGCTTGAAGCCGCTTATGCCGAGCTGTGGGAACGCCTGGGGCAATGGGAGAGCGCGAGTGAGTTTGACGGGCTTGGCGACATCGCGATCGAGGTCTTGGAGGCCGGCGGCATGTTCCTTTCCCGAAACGAAGAGGATGGCATTCGGGTCGACATTCCGTTTAGGGCGAACAATACACCGAACTATGGTCTCCTCAGCCTTCTTAGAGGCATTTAGACGAGCCTAAGTCTCCAACGCTCGCAGAGGTCCGTCGGGTAAATGTGGAGAATCCTCTATCACGGTCGATGTGTGCTCGCCCTGTGCCGCTGCTCTCCACCTCTACCGGAGGGCAGGGGCGCTAGAACCTTGCGCGGCGGAAAGTCGTCCTCTTCGAGATCGCCGGTCTCATACACGAGAAGGAGCCTTCTACGGAAACCAGACGACGAATGACGTTGCTGCGGAACGCCGCATCGACGATTTCCGCCTCAGATATGCCGAGATGGAGGACCGTTCGTTGGCCGCATCATTATGCCCCTCATCACGCAAGTGGTTTTCCAGACGCAAGCGCTTCTGACGTCGCTCCCAAAGAAAGCGGCCATCAGTCCAGACCGCAACCAGTGCGGCAAGGACCGCTGCGAAGTTGGCGAATATCGAGCATGTTATCCTCCACAGCCCTTACCCTCCTCGCAGACACGACTGCCCTGCAAGCGATGACTCAACTATAGGCACGCAGGTGTCGGCGTTCTAGCATTGTTTTGGCCCCACGAGGCGCCGAATGCATCAAAGCAATAATGTGGTGCCATCAGAATCCGGCGTGGTACTGGAGAAGCGCGTTTCCCCGGTCCGAGGGTTCGATTCCGTTCAAGGCGAAGGATAAGGACGAGTGTCTTAATTGGGGCCGGAAGCAGACCGACAGCTCTTCGCCGGCGGGTTATCGAGAACGGACTTTGGCATCCGCCGTAGTTCATGTGGCCGGTGCGCACTGTCGATAGCTTGCGCCGGCGCGGAGCCCTTGTGCTTCAATGCGGGGGAGCCACCTGGGGCCAGGGCCGACCACTCTGAATATTAGGATGTCTCGGCTCGTCCAGGATGGCCCCATCTTCCTGGCGGATCATGTCAATGCGGGTCAAGTAGTCCACCGCGAACGCCGCTTGATCCTTGTCGGGAGAAACGGTCAACGCGAACAACTGCCGTCTAACCTCGGAAGCATTGAGCGGCCTAAGCTCGTACGACGTCCCGTCAGGGCTATGCGGCTCTCTGCTATAGATCATGTCCTGTACACCGCGCGCGCCTTGCCGGCGTATAGTTTGCCGACCCACCGAGGATTGTGCCGCGGCCATCAGACCTTCGACGGAAGAAGTTTTCAGAAGGACCGAGAAAACCAGCTCCTTTGCTCCGTCGGAGCGGGCCGCGGCTAGTTTTTCGAAGAGATAGGGCATATCGTTGTCCGCCATGGCGTACGCAAGCTGTTCAGGCAGTAGGAAATGGCCTGTCCTGAGGTCAAAGCCCTTTCCGAGGTGTCCCTCGACCCCTTCAAGAAGCAGGTCCATCGCGCGGCGGAACCCTAGCTTTTGCACTTGGCCGAACCACTCATGCTCCGACAGCATGTCGGGAAACCTGAGGGCAAACTCTCGCAACATGCCCGCTTTGGTTTCGACGCCCAAAAGCCTGAGCTGAGGCAGGATATCCCTGATCTGCCACCGCGGAAGGTTCTTTTCAGGAACCAGCGCTAAGGCGTCGAAAACAGACGTCGGGCGGTCGGTGTTCGGAAGTACTTTTAGCCAACTGGAGATCGCGTGCGACGTCTGGTCGTCCCACCACCTGTTCTCCTTTTCGGCCAAGACATTGCGGAACTCCTGGAGGACCAGGTCGGCCGAAGGCAGCAGCCCGCCCACAATCATGCCGTTGAAGAAGTCGAGCTTGGTGTGAGACGTCACCTCCAAGCCGGCAACCTTCGACATCAACTCTGGCCGGACTATATGCGGCATGACGACGGCAATTGCGGCCAATGCCACGGCACGTCCGTAGAGCGGTTCGGATGCTGCCAATTCTTCCGCGACGTCGAGTATAATCTCGGCCGCATCAAGTGACAGGTCGGATTGCTTTGACCTTCTTTCACGTGCAGCCTGAGCGCGATCCAGATCGGGCCAGACATTTGCCCGTTTGTCGAGGAGAGTCGGCATGGCGATGAGCCGGAGCGCAATCGCCGCGTCATGGCCAAACTCAGGATGACGCAGGAGCGATTTTGCAACTTCATAGGCGTCGTCAGTGCCAATCTCGTAAAGTGCCTGCCGGTACGAAAGTGCATGACTGGTGCGCCACTCGTTCAGCGCCTCTTGGTTGCGCCCGCCCTTGGCCAACTCTTTAAGTGCATCCCGCTGCTTGAGGTCTTCTAGCAGGAATTCTGAGACCCACTTCATTTGTGATGAGTCCGGCACGCGCCGCATGGCATCCACAATTTTGGCCATATCGTGGCGTGACGGTGGGCCCGAACGCATGAGGCAGTCCGCCCAGCCGTTCAGCGCTTCAACGAGCTTGAGGCGGCCCTCAGCTGGAACATCGTCCATTGGCTCATTCGTGCCGTGTTTGCCGTGGGCGGTGATAAGGTCTGCGAGGGCCTCGATATCGCCGTGGTCTTGTATGGCCGAGAACGACACGACTGCCTCGACGAACACGTCGGGGCGCGTACCTGATATCTTGTCTCGAAGCAGTCCCAGGGGAGCGTACGTCGCAGACGACGGCATCCCGTTCGCATAAATTTTGGGCTTGAGCTCGAGGAATTCGCTTATCATCCTCGCAACGATACCGGGTCCTGAGAGGAAGAGTGCGCCGCCGGTCCGCTCATCTATCTCCTGGCTATCAATGACGATGGTCGCGAGTTCTGGCGCCTCGCTGACTGGCTGGGGCGACAGGTATTCTTGCACCCGGAATGGCAATGGAGAGCCGGTCAAAATACGGTCCGTCATTGCCGCGGCAACGACTTCGGGAAACGCGCTAGCGACCTGATGGAAGGCAGCGGTCTGGTCCGCCCTTAGGTCCAGTTTTTCGTTGCGCAGGATAGCGTCAAGATCGGCGACCTCCCCCGAGCTTTGGGCTTTGCGGATAGAGCGAGCGAGGTTACGGGCGGGGCTTGCCATTGCGCCGGTGTCCTCATCCTGCAGCGCTCGCAAACGCGTCAGGGCGGGCGGGGCGGTCAGTCCGTCGAAATAGTCCCGCTCGGCAACGCGTCGCCAAACTTCATTGTCAGCGCCATATAGCACTGCTGTCGCCTGTCTGGGTGCGCCTCGGAAAAGGAATGCTTCCACTGCTTTTGACTTCACCTCGACGCTGGGGTCTCGCTTCGCGAGGTCGAACGCGGTTTCGAGAGCTTCAATACCCCCGCCGAAGATGAGCCCCGAAACAAGCCTCTCCCGGACCCGCTCCTGCAGGTGATCGTAGTCACTTTGCAGGTAGCCCCCGAAAACGCTTGGTCGGATACGATCGCCAATGTTGAGAGCTTCGCTTTGGATTTGGTCGCTTGAGTTGGAAACAAGCGGCCAAACCAGGTCGGCAAAGTCACCACGGCCCGTCTTCATCATGAATCCGACCGCCAAGTCCACCTGATCGGCTTGGTGCCATGAGCGTGCAAAAGCTTGCACCTCGTGTGAGACCAAGCTCCAAACTGCGTCTCCTGTCCGGTACACAATTTCGGCCGCAAGCATCGGTCCGACAGACATAGCGAGTCTCGCCGCTCGGGCGACGATAGCGACACCAGATTCATCCTCTGCAAGGCGTTCACAGGCGAAGAGAATTGCTTCTTCCCAGAGCCGGTCGTCGAGAAGCTCTTGGGCAAAACTGCTTTCGAGGCCTGCGTCCTTAGGAAGGTCACGCATCATTGCCTCGACATGCCCGGCGGCATACCATTCCTGAAATTGCTGATGCTGGAAGGCGTAGGTGTCGCCTTCGCCGTGCACCAACACGTGCGTGGCGACAAGGGTCTCCAAGACGCTTGCAGGTTCCGGGGCGTTCTGGACCAGCCCCTCGGTCAACAATTTTGTGTTGCTTGCTCGTAGGGACTGTCGTGCTGCCGTGTCATCCAGCGCCGTAGTCCGCGCCTGCATCATGGCGACGGCCAGGTCACCCAGATAACGCCTGTGTTGCCCCAGCATGCTTTGTCGAAGTTGCTCGGCACGTTCGGGAATATCTTCATGCTGTTTTACCAGCAGCGAGATGGTGCTTTCCTTGGTGGTGGGAAGGGCGCCGGCGTCTCCAACCTGCAGGAGGACTTGGAGGTAAAACGGGATCCGGGCAAGGTCGCGGACGCCTGACGTTCTGCGCACACGGTCGAGCAAGTCCTGAGCAACACTTCCATGCCGGGATGCCAGGTCTTCCTGCTGCTCGTCGGAGAGCGACTCGACGTGAACCGTCCGCGCAACAAAGGGCACCGCCGCGGCCTGTGGGCGCGTGGTAATGCAGATGACCAGAAGCGGAAATTCACGCCTGAGCGCCCGCATGGTCTTGATAAGGGCTAGCCGCGCAACCGGTGTCACCTCGTTCCAGCCGTCCAATAGGAACGCAATTTCACCGTGCGCTGAGAGAAACTTGAGATGCTCTGACCGGATGCCTGCAAATGCCTGACGACCAACTACCCATGAAAAGAGGTCGTCCACGCTCTGGCCGACTTCTGCGAGCGGGACCAGCAGCGGTAAAGGCCCGCTTTCCAAAAGTCTGGCACCGAGCTGCACCAACGTGGTCGACTTTCCCTGACCCGGCTCCGCCACGAGGTCCAGAACGCCACACGACCGGAGTGCTGCGGCCATTTCGACGTGCGTGAATGACTTTCCCCGCGATGAGGCAGATGTCAGATAGAGCGAAACGGCATGGGCGGGGCCCTGCTGAGCGAATGTCTCGATGTGGCGCTGAGCTGCCGAGCGCACCTTTTCTAACAGGGCTGGCAAATCTTCGCTCCGTGGAAGGCCAAACTGCTTGCGGAGATATCCAAGCGCATCCGCGAGTTCGGTGCCCATAGGCTCCACGCGGGCGCGGCCACCTGTTAGCAGTTGTTCAAACGCCCTTTCTTCCGCGTCCTTCTTCCATTTGTGAAGCAATTCGACCGGGAATGCCTTTTCGTCATGGTCGATCTGGTGGGCATGGTCGCTACAAAGCCAGATTCCATTATCCGGGGCTTTCCGTTCTTCCGGGGTCAGGCGGGCGTCGTAACGGGCAAAGCCCTCCGAGGCGGCCGTGATGTGCGCCGCCACACCGATGTTCATCGTGCCTGGACCGCCTTTTTGCGGGCCGACAGTTGGTTTGGTGCATTCCGGGTTGGAGCAGAGCCAACCAACACGCTGGGCCAACAGACGCTTGGTCGGCTCGGTGAAATTGTCGCGCTGGCTCTTGCCGGAGGACGCAAGTGAGGTGGATGGTGTGGTGCTTACTTCGGGACTGACGCTCATGATCAGAGCTTAGCGCCGTCCGGACTAACGGCAAAGAACAAAGAACGCACCAAACAAAGGCGCAGGCGCTGTCTCAACGCGATTGTAGAAATGGTTAAGTCAAAGTCTGACATCGTCCTTGCAGAATGGTAGTGGGTCGCTCGTCCCAAGTAGCGACGTCTGGTTTTCCATGGGCAAAAGAAGTCCTCGACCGACCAAGAGACTATCCCAAATGGTACCTTGGCTGACTGCAGGTATGTCTGGTTTCGGAGACAGGGCTGAAATGCCTGAACGACCGGAATGGGGGCGCAAAGCGGCCACCACGACTTCGCTCTGAGTCTGCTTCGGTGCAGGGTTTCGGATGCCGACCATCCACGTGGTGGGTGGCGCCGAGGCGGCCGTCCGAAGCGATCCGTTGTTCAAGGAGCCTCGTGGACGCCGTGTTGCAAGGATGTTCACGGTCTGAGCTAAAATGATCGCATAATGGATCGAAGGGAACTGGCCCGGCAGGCGAGCAAAGAAAGACAAGGTTGACAGGCGCATTGCTTCTTCGATTGAGGGTTCGGCAGTTCATGCGTGACGACGGTGGTGCCGATCGATCGGGCCTTCGCCCGTGCGCGCTGGCAACGCCGGCGCTCTGGATGCGCTACATAGACCGCGTCGGGGTTGGCGGAAAATCTTTTAAAACTCCGGCGATGCACAACAAGGAAGCTCGCCGATAAGTTGCCCACGTGCAACTTTTGAATCAGTACGGTTTGACTTCGTTCAGGGCCAATGTAGCCTCACCCGTCTCATCCCCCATTCGACTGGCCACGAATTCTGCTCCTGGAAAGGTGAGGTGGACATTTGAGCGTGGCTATAGACGGGCAGTCCGGTAATCGTTATTTCGGATATACCACCCCATCACCAAATCATCCCGTGAATTTTCAAGGGCTTTTATATTGAAAAAAGTGCAACGCAGTTTTGCCGTCGAGTACAAAAGCGGCAGACGAAAACTCGATACTAGGTCGAACTCGATCTGGGGCAACGTGGACCTAAAATCCGTCGCTCGCGACCTAGACAAAGAGGCAATGCCGTTTCTGTCGGATAGCTCTCAGAGTGGCAAATCCAACAGCGAAATTTCTCTACCAAAACCAGATCAGGCTGAGTCGTTGTTGACACCGCCTCTTGAGCCGTCGACAACTGCATCAGATACACAGGAGACGAGCATGGCCGACGAGACTGATACTGCAACCAGTGCCGATGTGCCGGCCGTTGTCGAAACGCCAATTACGCCGAAGAAACAGCGCAAACCCAGGGCCAAGAAAGCCGCGACACTCGAAACCGCGTCAGCTGACACTACGGCAGAGCCAGCAGCTGCTCTGGCCGGCGCCGGTGGTGTGAAGAGGAGAGGGCGCAAGACAAAGGTGGTCGAAGCTGCGGCGAGTGCCAAACGCGCACCGGTGCGCCGCGCTCCAAAGGCTGTGCAGCCGGCGCCTGCCGCGCCGATGACCGCGATCGATGAGATGGCAGACCTATTGCAGTTGGAAGAGGAAAATCAACGGCTGCGCAAGCTTCTGGCTGAAAAACTTCGCGCTGAAAATGCCGATCTGCGCAAACGGCTGAAGCTCGATTGATAAAGGCAGCCGGTCAACCGCCGGGCGCATTTCCATGCTTATCAAGATACACATTTTGGCGGCGGTGGATGCTGTTGCCAGAAGTAAAACACACTGCCTGCTTGCGGGATAACACGCGAGGTCGGATAGATGGCGTCTCCCTGGAAATTCCTTGCCCGACTGATCTCACCGGGACGCGAACAAAAGCGAAAAAACGGCTCGACCGAGAAGGTTTCGCCGGAGGCGTTGCCTAGTTCTGGTCCGACTGAAACGCCTGCCGAGGACAGCCTGACCAGCGCTGCTCGACCGGCAAGCGAGGAGCCACCTCGTCACGATGAAGCCGCTGCAATCTCCGCAGTGCCAGTGCAATCCGAAGAAGCCGAAAACGATGTCCACGACAAGGTCGACGGCGAAGTTGCCGAAATCGTGGAGGTCGCTGATCCCGCTATATCAGGTGGTACTGGTTTCGACGTCACCGCTGCGAATGATGCCGCTAGGCTCAAGCGAATTGCCGAGTCGCACCGCGCGAGCAAAGGAGCCGCAGCAAGGAAGCGGTGGCGATTGCAAACGATCCCCAATTTATCCAAACTGCAAACGGGATGAGCCTCGATGACTAGATCAGGATGCTCAGGGATCAGCTGGCCAGAAAGCTAACGTTGCAAAACGCGCAGTTGAGAAAAATGCTGGAGCGGTTTGAACCATGAGCGTGACGCGCTGCCTGCCTTTTAAGCTTGTTGCAGGTGTCCTTTCAAGGCGATAGAGGCGGCATCCTATCTTGCGACCTATCCTCACGACGGTTATACTGTTTTTGAAAAACAGTATAACCCTGGAGTCGAGCTATGAAGTCCATCGACCTCATGTATCAGACGATGCTCGCTGAGCTCGGTCAGCGCTCGCTCGACGCCGCTTGGACGGCCGATTTCCCTCCGGAGGGTCGGTTCACCCCGGCAAACATCAAGGGGCGCAAGTACTGGTATTTCGACATCCCGGATGGACATGGTGGTACGAAACGTCGTTACGTCGGTTCCGCTGATGATCCGGTTATCGCACAGCGCGTAGCTGATCATAAGCGGGACAAGGACGATCTACGCGCTCGCAGGCGCTTGGTAAATACCCTGACCCGCGAAGGCGGGATGATCGCCCCTGACGCCATGTCGGGCGATATCGTCGAGGCTCTTGCCGATGGCGGTCTCTTTCGGCTCCGGGGTATTCTCATAGGCACGGTGGCCTTTCAGTGCTATTCAGGACTGCTCGGTGTCCGTCTTCCCATGGCTGCGATCCTGACCGGCGATGCTGACATCGCCCAGGACTATGCCATCAGTCGGGAGGTCGAAGATAGTCTGCCTTCGATCCTTGAGTTGCTGCAGGGCGTCGACGCCAGCTTTCGTCCAGTTCCACATCGATCGGGAGCCGCGGTCTCGTCAGCGTTTCAGAATGCCGACGGCTACAGGGTTGAGTTCCTGACGTCGAACCGTGGTTCGGATGACTACATCGATCAGCCGGCGAAGATGCCCGCTCTTGGTGGCGCCAGCGCGGATCCACTGCGCTTTCTCGACTTCCTCATAAGGGAACCCGTCAGGACAATGCTGCTCCACCGAAGCGGTGTTCCGGTCGTCGTCCCTGATCCGTCCCGGTATGCCGTCCACAAGCTAATAGTCGCCAGCCGCCGAAACACGGACGGGCAGGGGCCGGCGAAGCGTGAGAAGGACATCCGACAAGCTGCGCTGCTCTTCGAAGCGCTGCAGCAGACAAGGCGATCTACTGACTTGGCGCTCGTCTACAACGAAGCATGGAGGCGCGGGCCTACATGGCGAGAAGGTATTCGAACCGGGGCGGGAATGCTGCCAGCACAAGATGCCGAGCGGCTCAACACGGTCCTGACCGAGGGCGGAAAAAGAAACGGCGAAGAAATTGAACTTCCGTTTGGAGAATAGGCCGTCTTTCAAGGCTAAGCAGTTGATTTGATTCGAAGTCGTGAAGACAATGAAGATGAATATGGTCCTGCGGGGTCCTGTGCCGAATATCTGCATCGCACGGTCTCAGATCTGGCCCCGGCCAGCGCCGGGCAGGCGAAGCGCTGATCTACATAGCAAGGGGGTCAATCGAGAAGATCGCGGTCGGCGACGTGCTCCTGATACGCAAGGGCGACGTCGTACCGGCCGACGGGGCTCTCGTCAGCGAAGTCGCGACGATCGACCAGGCGGTCCTGACCGGAGAGCCCTTAAGGGTGCGCATCGCGAGGGATGGCAACATTTCAAGTGGCGCTACGAACGAGGGGGACGTGATCGAAATCCGCGTTCTAAGTCGCGCCGAGACAGCACCTATGCCGGAATACCGGAATAGTGAGGCTCGTGGAAGCATCGAGGCGCTCCAAGGCGAAGCTGATGCGACTGGCCGACCGGTTCTCGGTGTGGTTCTTGTTCGCCACGGTAGCGATTGCAGGCGTCTCGGCGTTCATGTCCGGAGACCTGTCAAGGATCGTGGCCGTGCTGGTCGTCGCCACGCCCTGTCCGTTGATCCTGGCCGTACCCGTCGCACTTGCGAAGGAGGGCGTTCTGGTGAAGGGTGCGGGACCTCTCGAGGCACTCGTCCAGGCCACCGTGGCGGTGTTCGACAAGACGGGGACGCTCACCGCGGGACAGCCCGAAGTCGGCCACATCGAGGGATCGGAGCATCCTAACAGGATCCTGCGGCTGGCCGCCTCGCTGGACCAGGCGTCGGGCCATGTGGTCGGACGCGCGCTGGTGGACGAGGCGCATAGACGTGGGTTGGTAGTGAGCCGCCCATCGGAGGTGACCGAGACCGCGGGATCCGGAATCGTCGATGGCGTGCGCGTCGGCGTCGGAGGAGACGCCTATTTCGCAGAGGCGCCGCCGTCCGGGCCTAACGGGTCAGGCAGCGCAATGCGTGTCAAGGTAGTGTTTGACGGCACGCCGGCTGGCACGATCACGCTCGAAGACCGGCTTCAATACCTTCCGCCAGTCGGCGGGGCATTGCTTCAGGAGGCCATCGACGTCGCGGTCATTCTAACGCCCTTCGCGCCCTCTAATGGGCGAGAAGCACTAGTAGCTCGGCCTTGACGAGAAGTTCTCGAGTGACGCCGCCGAGGATGAACTCACGAAGCCGCGAATGGCCAAATCCGCCCGCGACCAGAAGGTCCGCCTTTCGTTCCAGCGCGGCCGATTGGATGGCGCCTGTCGCGGTCTCGCCGCCTGCCTGGATCGATACGTCATCCACGTCGAGTCCCGAATGCTTCAACGAAGAGATCAGGAGGGCGCGGTTCGCCTCGTCGATCTCCTTGTCGTCGGTGATCGAGATGACCTGCACCTTGATCGCGCGTTCGATGAAGACCCGTGCGCTGGAAAGGGCGCGCGCTGCGGTGGCGCTGCCGTCCCAGGCGACGGCGATCGTGTCCACACGAGAGTAGACGCTGGTGGCTGGAAATAGCACGAGCGGACGGCCGCTTCCGAATAGCAGCGTTTCGGAGAGTTGCCGGGAGAGCTCCGAGGCTTCGACGATGGAAAGGTCGTAGCACTTGGCAATTTCAGAAAAGCGTTCATAGACGAACGGTTCCCTGACCTCGAATCCGTGGATTCGCACCTCGAAGCCAGTTTCCGAAATAGCGTCGGCGATGTGTCCCCGCAGCGAAGTCCCGCTGTCCCGGCTATACCGTTCTGCTTGTCCCCGCCATGTCTCGACATCGATAACGGTGGGAAAGGGCGGATGGACCTGGGGGATCCGGACTTGTGGAATACTGGCGACGAGATGGGCGTCATTCTGCCTAGCGAGGCCGATAGCATTGTCGATTATGGCGAAGGAACTCGCGTCGGGATAGGTCGACAACGGGAGATGGAACTGCGGCTTCATGCTTGCCTCCTGAGGTTAAACTTCCGTCATGATGCATGCCGCTGAGAGAGTTCGCATTGCGCTTGGTCAAGGCCGCGGCGCAATGAAGCTCCTATAATCGCGCCTTCATCGAAGCTGGAGGATACGGCCATGACGATCAATCTGACGGAGATCAACCCCGGTGAGTGCTACCGCATCCTGGAGAACGAGCGTTTCGGTCATCTGGCATGCTGCAAGGATGGGCAGCTCTACGTGGCGGCGATCTATTTCGCCTTTTCCAACGGCGTCGCCTATAGCTTCACCATGCCCGGCAAAAAGCTCGACTGGATGCGGGGAACGACAAGGTCTGCCTACACATCGAGCAGCGTTCGAGCGCCGGCGGGTGGACGAGCATCGTCGTCGAAGGCAGGTTCGAGGAATTTCCTGACAGCGAGGCGCGACAAAGCGAACGGCTCCACGCGTGGTCTTCTCCAAAAGTATTCGGACTGGTGGGAAATCGGCTCTATGAAGCCCCAGGAGTTCCCCATGCCCGATGGCTCTCCTCATGTCTTCTACGGCATTGCCGTCACGGCCGTGTCGGGACGCAGTGCAGTCAGAACGGAATGACCGTCGATGCTCGAGCCGAACCCGCATCCCACAATCGGAGCACCACATGCCATATCTACGCGGCCTATATCCAAGCGCCACATCTAATTTCACCTCGCACCCGCGTTTCGCGCGGGCGCTCTGATTCAAGACGAGATCTTTGCCGGTCGGCCGCGGTCACTGCGGATTTGACGGCGTCCGCCGCCCGGCGAGGGCTTCGATGCTTTGAATTTCCGACTCGACTTGCCCGCAGTATCGACCACGGTGATGCGGTCGAGGTTCTTTCGGACTATGTCGAGGGCGAGCTGGAGGAGTATCCTAGAGAGGTGGCGCGACTGTGTGAGGCCGGGTCACGAACGTTGTCGCACGCCGCCGAAATGTGTCGCGACGTCGCCGCCGGTCAGGCCAACGAGGCTGAAGCGAAGACGGTCGTGTGAAGCCCGCGGCTCATCGGATGGTTCGCAAGACGAGCACGGTGCATGGTGCGCGCTGCACGACGTGGTCCACGACCGAGGCGAAGACGCGGTCGAGCACGTCGTCGCGGCGAGAGGCGATCACGGCGAGATCGGCGGCATCTCCTTTGCGATGGCGACGATGAGCTGCGACGGGTTGCCCGCTCGGACGTGTATAGAAGCAGGAGTCTCGGTCGACCGCGGGGCTTCCGAAAGCCTGGTCTCGGAGGCTCCCATCACCTCAACCGCCCAATCGTTCGGCGAGGCCGACGAGGGCAGGCCCTCCACCGCGTGAACGAGGTGGAGGCTTCCGTTGGGCGCGATCTGCGCGTGGGCCGTTTCGACGAGGTGGAGCATGCGTTGCCGGGATCCTCGGCCGATGGCGCCGTGGCGAACATGTCAGTATATGTCCTTGCCAGACAGGCTAACGAACTCGGTCGTCAGTCCGTCGTCATGCGCTTCCTTGAGAAGCCGATCGGCGCTCATGATGTCGAGACACATGGTGCCCGTGAAGGATTGCCGCAGGGCGCAGCAGAAGTGATCTCTCGCCCATGCCTGGCCTCGCGGCGTCGCCGCCGTCACTTCCCAGCGATCCTCGTCCCGACGTCCGAGAACAAGGTCTGCGGACGTTCGCTCGACGGGAGGAATGGTCGTGGCAGCGTTCGTTTCTGTCTTGCCGGTCTTTTCTTGTTCGCGCATGTCCGTCTCCTTTGGATGAGGTCGTGGCGCTGTGTCCAGGAGCCTATCTGTCCCCGGGCGTTTGTCTTTGACGAGCATCAATCCGGATGTTTGACCGGGATCAAGCCAAGGTGGGGAAGGTGGCGATACGACTGTGGCCTGCGGCGTCTGCCGGACGGACCTTCACGTCTGCGAAGGAGACCTCTCCCAGCCAAAGCTTCCTCTCGTTCCAGGGCATGAGATTGTCGGAACCGTGATCGCAACGGGCGAGGGCCTTCCTCGTCGCCTTGTCGGTCAAAAAGTCGGGGTACCTTGGCTGGGCCATACCTGCGGGCACTGCGCATATTGCCGAGAGGGTCGCGAGAACCTGTGCAACGATCCTGGCTTCACGGGTACACAATCGACGGCGGCTTTGCGGCCCATGCGGCGGCCGAGGCGGGCTACGCGTTCGAACTGCCTGAAGATGCGGACCCGGTGGCGACCGCGCCTCTTCTCTGCGCGGGCCTCATCGGGTGGCAATCCCTGAAGATGGCGGGCGAGGGGAGGACGATCGGCATCTATGGGTTCGGCGCGGCCGCCCACATCCTCGTGCAGGTGTGCAAGCATCGAGGCCAGAGCGTCTATGCGTTTGTGCTTCCCGGTGACGAGGCCGGACGGAAGTTCACGCTTGATCTTGGCGCCGTCTGGGCCGGGTTTTCCGGTGAAAAGCCGCCGGTGCCGCTCGACGCCGCCATCATCTTCGCGCCGGCCGGCGAGCTCGTGCCAATGGCGCTCGACGTGGTGCGGAAGGGCGGAACGGTGGTCTGCGGCGGCATCGACATGTCAGACATTCCGAGCATGCCCTATCGTCTGCTCTGGGGCGAGCGGCGGGTCGTCTCGGTGGCGAACCTGACGCGGAGCGACGGGGCGGAATTCTTCTCGATCGGGAAGGCGGCAGGGGTCAGATGCTTCACCAGCGTCTACCCCCTCGAGCATGCGAACGAGGCTCTCGACGATCTGCGCGCAGGCCGTGTCTCTGGAGCCGCCGTGATCGTTCCGTAGCCGATGTTCCCCTTGACAAGGATCAATGCGCTTTGCTTGCGCTACACAAAAGCTTCTTCGTCAAGACGTCCGCCGACAACCGGCGGCGCTTCCGCAAGGAGATCAGAGATGTCGCGTTCGTTGCTCGCCTTGGCGGCGCTCTTCATCGCAGGTGAGAGCCTATTGTCGGCTCCAGCCGTTGCAGACAGCCTGTCGCTCGCGCCGATGCTCCAGCGTGTCGTGCCGAGCGTCGTCAGCATCTCGGTGCAGGGCAGGGAACTCGACGACGCGGATGCAACGCTTGCTGATCCCTTCTACAGAAAGTTCTTCGGACTACCTGACGACGCTGCGCCGGCAGAGCACAGCTTCCAATCGGCCGGATCGGGTGTCGTCATCGACGAGGTCCACGGCTACATCGTCACCAACCAGCATGTCATAGCAAGCGCCTCAAAAATCGAGGTGGCGCTCTCCGACGGCCGACGCTTCCAAGCGAAACTTGTCGGCGCCGATCCCGAGACGGATGTCGCTGTCGTTCAAATTCCACCTGATCATCTTGTTCAAGCCGAGTTTGGAAGCGCGTCCTCGCTTCACGTCGGCGACGTCGTCGTGGCGATCGGGAATCCCTTCGGCCTGGGCCAGACCGCGACGATGGGCATCGTAAGCGCGCTTGGGCGCCGTGCCGTGGGATCGGAGGGGTACGAAGGATTCATTCAGACGGACGCGTCGACCAATCCCGGCAATTCGGGCGGCGCGCTTGTAAGCGAGGACGGCGTCGTGGTCGGGATCAATAGCGCGATCATCGGCCCCGCCGGAGGAAGCATCGGCATCGGTTTTGCGGTCCCAGCCGAGACTGTCGGCATCGTGATGCGGCAGCTCATCCTGACCGGCAAGTTGGTACGCGGCGAGGTGGGAATTTTAACGCAGGACCTGACGCCCGGTCTCGCAAAGGCGTTCGGCATCGATGAAGGGGCGGGCGCGCTGGTCAGCGAAGTCCTTCCGGGTTCACCGGCGGCAAATGCAGGAATTCAGCCGGGCGACGTCATTCGGATGGTCGACGGAAGGACGGTGCGCGGCGCGTCCGACGTTCGAAGGCTTGTGGGATCGCTACCGTTGCAGTCCAAGCCGTCCTTCCAGATCGACCGCGCGAGCCGAAGGATAGAAGCATTTCCCGTGGTGTCCGACGCACCGGTTGCCGAACCGGCTGCTCCGCGTACCATTCATATCGGCCGCGGCCCTCTCGCCGACGCCGAGATGGCGAACTCTCCCGATGGTCCCGGCGCCCGCGTCGTCGTCGTCGCCGAGGGTTCGGTCGCGGCACAGGCCGGCCTGCAGCCGGACGACGTTATCGTCGCTCTCGACCAGCAGCCGGTGACGGACGTCGGGCAACTCCTCTCAATACTCGTGAAGGAGCATGCCCGTGCTCTCATCACCGTCGTGAGGAACGGCCACCGCCTCTTCGTGGCCGCTGACGTGCAGACCCAGTAGCAGCCCGCAGACCGTGTTCTGTCCGCTGAAATTCCAAGGTCGCTCTCGTGCTTGATGAAGATCAACGACGAAAATCTGCGGCGCTGTCACGATCGGCACGTCGCAAACCTGAAGGAGGTTGTCATGAACGACATTCAACTCAGACAGAACATTCTCGACGAAATGGAATTCGAGCCCAGTATCGACGCGGCTGATATCGGCGTCGCGGTCGAAAGCGGGATCGTCACACTGACTGGTCACGCGCGCACCTACGCGGAGAAAGACGCCGCAGAGCGCGTGGTTAGTCGCGTCAAGGGCGTGCGCGGAATAGCTGCCGATATCGAGGTCCGGATTTTCGGGCCGAAGGAAACAGACGACGACGACATCGCCCGGCGAGCTGTCAAAATGCTCGACTGGAACGTTTCCGTGCCAAAGGATTCGGTGCAGGTGCGGGTCCTCAAAGGGTGGATCACCTTGCGGGGAGAGGTCGAGTGGCAATATCAAAAGAACGCTGCCTACGACGCCGTGCGGCATCTCGCCGGCGTAGTAGGGGTGTCCAACCTAGTGGAGCTGAAGCCGCATATTACGGCGGTGGATGTCAAGAAACGCATCGAGGATGCTTTCCAACGCGACGCCGCTCTTGAGGCCGATGCAATCAGAATCGACGTCCAAGGCAGAAAGGTAATCCTCTCCGGCAAGGTGAAGACCTGGTCGGAACGGCAGGCGGCGGAGCGCGCTGCATGGTCCGCTCCAGGGATCAGCACTCTCGACGACCGACTGACGGTCGGGTGATCGAATATCGGGATTGGCTAGACGTTACTGCTCTGCCCACACTCAGCAGCAAGGGCGCCGCTGAGCGCCCTTCGCATAGAGCCCAATTTCCTTGATCGACTTGCGCGCAGATCTCGTCTTCGGAATGAAATTCCGCACCACCCGTTGCAGAGCCTCCGTCGCGAGCACAAGGCGACCATTGTTGTTGTTGGAGAGCGACCTTGGGTGGCGACGTAGGCTGGGATCTTCCGCGAAGAAAGATATGAGTCCCCGCAACGGCAGCGCGATTGAGGTTCGGGTTTGATTTTTCTAAATTGAAATCCTGCTGTCGAGCAGAATCGCTATTAGGCCTCGCGGCGAGCAGCAGCCTGAGACGGGTCGACATCTCCGATGCAGTGTACGGCTTCTTCAGCCAGCCGGCGCCCGCTTCGATCTCCTTTTCCGCGGCATGGGGTTCAGAAAAGCCCGACGTCAGGAGAATTTTCACCCTCGGCCAGCGCTCCCGGACATTCCGGGCCAGTTCGTCGTCGTTCATTCCCGGCATGGCCACATCACTGAACAGGAGCGCTACGTCATGCCCCGCCTCCAGCTCCTTCAACGCGTCGATCCCGTTCGTAGCTTCGATCACGAAGTAGGCAAGCGTCTGCAGGCGGCTGACCGTCACTCGGCGAACTCTCGCGTCGTCCTCGACCACCGGGATAGTTTCCGTGCCCCGAGGCGGGGCTTCCTCAGCCCGCTGCTCGTTCGGATGAGAATCCTTTCCGGCGTCGGCGCGTGGAAGAAAGAGGCGCACCGTCGTCCCTTCGCCAAGTTCGCTGTAGAGCTGCAGGTGCCCTGCGGATTGCTTTGCGAAACCGTAGACCATGCTCAGCCCAAGCCCCGTTCCCGAGCCCGTCGGTTTCGCGGTGAAGAACGGTCGAAAGCCCTCTCCATCACATCGGACGTCATTCCGGTGCCGGTGTCGGTCACGGAAATGAGGACGTAGCTGCCGGGGCGGATCGCCGGGGTACATCCCGACATAGTCGAAGTCGATCTTGCAACAGAGCCCTTGCAGGCGGGCACCTCAAAGCAGACAGGAGCTGCGATGGAGGACAAGGCTTCGCAGGTTCTATCGAGCACGAAATACAGCACTGCTATCAAGCAGTTGGCAGGATCCGTGCTCTCACAATCCAACAAAAAGCGCTGATGAACGAACAAAAACTTTCGAACCAGTTTCTGTTGTTTTTCCCGGGCTTCTCGTCAACCAGTCTTATTCCGTTTCCTGCCACCTTAACTCATCATCTTCCGGAAAAGCGGCAGTTGGTTGCGAACATCCAGTGCCTCGGTCGGTGGACTCCGCTGAAGCGCCTATTTGAAGTCACTCTGCCCCAGATACGCTTCAATGCAGCTAGGAATGGGAAGCGATGAGCAAAGTGCGTAGGAGATCAAAGTTTCCCACTCCTTGTGGCCTGCCGAGGTCGGCGATCGATGACAGGCGTAATCGAGAGACACTGGCCTCCGAGACATCAATGCCGCTTGGGGGAGACGTATCTGACAACGTTGGTTGTAAATCCGCTTTTGTTTGCCGATGCACATTCAGTGCCATGGCTGGATCGCATGGTTCAGATACACGCAGATAGACATCGCGACCGATCGCGCGCGTGCCCGGCCTCGCCGAAAAGGTGCCAGATGTGACGGCAGCCTTGCATGCAAAGCTCGACGAGCACCGGGCGTTCGTGCGGGAGCGTGGAGAAGACTTGCCGGAAATCCAGAATTGGCGCTGGGCACGCTCCTCCTAGTGCGACAGAGGACCGGATTGGGTAGCGACTACCACCAGCCATACTGCCGCAGCTACGCCGGCACGCAGGAGAAAGGATTCGAGTGCGAGGTGGCAACCTCGCCTTCGACTTGGGGTGTCCCACGGCAATCGCAGCCTTTGCAGCGTCAGCTACCTGTTTCGAGTCCTGTTCGTTCTGCAAACGATGCGATCTTAAAACGTCCTGGAGAATGATCGCCGGGTCATGCTGCAGCCGTCAACGAGAGGCAGCTAAGGGTGAAGCCCGGTCCCATCGCCGTCAGGACAGTTCTCCTGGGTAGTCCTTGCGCAAGAAGCTTCTCGAGTACGAACAGCGCGGTTGGCGAGGACATGTTCCCATAGTCCGAGAGAACCTCACGTTCCTGGTCGAGGGTTCCCTGGCTTAGTTTAAGCGCCGATTCCAAGGCGGTGATAACCTTTGATCCACCGGGGTGGCACGCAAACCGGTCAACGTCGGCAGGAGCAAGATCTGATCGGGCGAGTATGGACGTTACGCCCTTCAGCACATGAGTTTCGGCGAACGGTGGTATCGCACGATCGAAGATCACGCCCAGACCCTCCGGATCGACGCTCCATCCCATGATGTCTAGCGTGTCGGGCCACGTATGCTGGCCTGCAAGTTCGACCTCGGCCAGACCGGTCTCACTAGCACGCACCACGCAGGCGGCGGCCCCGTCGCCGAAGAGGGCGGTCGCCACGATGTTCGCCTTCGTAAGCTTGTCCATGCGAAATGCCAACGTGCAGGTCTCGACGGCGACCACCAGCACGACTGAGCCTGGCCGGGATGCCGCCAGCCGTGACCCGATTGAAAGCCCAGAGACTCCGCCGGCACAGCCGAGGCCAAACACGGGAACCCGTTCGACATCGTCCCGGAAGCCCAGTTCTCGGCTTACCCTCGCTTCCAGACTAGGTGTCGCAATACCAGTCGAGGAGACGGTTACGATCGTGTCGACATCGCCTGCTGCAATGCCCGCCGACACGAGAGCCTTGCTGGCGGCGGCGACGAACATTGCACCCGCGCCCTCGATATGAGCGAGGTTTCGTTCGGGCCATCCCGACGTCTCGAGATACCACTCGATCGGCCGGACGGCATAGCGGCGCCGAATTCCCGAGGTTTCGAACACCCTTGCCAGCTTTTCGAAATCGCCAAATCGCGATGAGAACGCGGTGTGCGAGGCTCGCGCCGCGTCACGCTGGTCGATGACATGTGGCGGAACGGCGGTGCCGACGGATACCAGCTTGACGGGTTGCTGCATAAGACTCCTTGCGACGGCGCGGGAAGAATTTGGTACGCCGCGCGAGGACGAGACCGAACCGTAACGCCTCGATCCTCAATAAGTTGCAATGCGGGCGAGCCTGACGCCGCACTTCGTCGGAAGGCTTCAGAGACGACGACGCGTGAAGAATGCCTCCCGCGGCTTCGTGTCTGCCTTGATCCACGTCAATGCGCTCAACAAGTTGGCTCCGTAATTGTCCGATCGAAAAGGAGACAGCGCGATGCTTGCTAGAGACATCATGACGACCCCGTGACGACGCTCGACGAGGGACACAACGTCAGGGAAGCCGTCGAGATCGTCAACGCCAGCAAGATCGGCGCGGTGCCCGTCATCGATGGCGAAGGGCGGCTCACCGGCATCGTCACCGGGGAGACCTGCTGCGCCGGGTGGCGTCATCCTGGGCGAGACGGGCGGTACCGCATACGCGCGACCGCGAAGATGCACTGGCGGACTATGTGAAGGCCCGAAGCTGGCGCGTCAAGGACGTGATGTCGACGCCCGTCGTCAGCGCCGCCCCGAGCGCAACCGCGAGCCAGCTCGCAGAACTCCTGCAGGCCCACGACATCAAACACCGAACGGCAGACTCGCCGGCATAATCAGCCGTCACGACTTGATGCGAGCGCTTCTCGATGTTCGACGGCAGTGTACTGCTTCCGGCGACGAGGCCCTAGGGACGGCCGTTCGTGGCCGCCTGGAAACCGAGTTCGAAATAAGGTTCCCCATCGTCAATGCGACCGTCTCCGACGGGGCAGTGACCCTGAGGGGAGAGGTCGAGACGGAGCTGGAATGCTCGGCGGCCAGGGTGGCGGCGGAAAGCATCCGCGGCGTCGGCGGCGTGGTAAACAACATCACCCTGGCTACCGCATGGTGAGCTCTCTCAAACTATGAAATCGTCCCTGGAGTTTCCGTCATGTTTGTCAGGGTCATGCAAGACGCCGTCGCGTCGAGGTTTCTCCTCGTCATCCTGATCCTCATGGTGGGGACGGTCGTGAGCGTCCTACTGGTGAGGCCATCCGACGACTCCCGAACCGGGCGCGTCGAGCGCTCTCTCTGACCCGTGAGTGCGCGATGAACATCTGGCCCTCCAGGATTTAATTGTCCGGCCGCGTCCCGCAAATGGCGCGACGGATTCGATGCTCTCCGAACTATTCGGCTTCATCTGGCTGATGGGAAGGCGTCATCAGGCGTTGGTCGCAGGGCTGTCCCTGGCTCTTTTCGTTATCGGCGCGGCGCCTCTCGAACTCCAGCGCCGGATCGTCAATGAGGCGACCGAGCAAGCGTCATACCGGTCTCTTCTCTTTCTCGTCTCCCTCTATCTCGCGGTCGCAGTGTTGAAGGGCGCGATAAATTCACCTCCAACCTCTAAAGAAGCTGGGTGGGCGAAAAAAGCACGCTTTGGCTCGGGGCGCGCGTTCTGCATCGGGCCGAGACGCCGCCATCGGAATCCACGCTCGAGGGGGTTGAGCTGTCGATCGTCTTTGCGGAAGCGGAACCGGTGGGCAGTTTCGTTGGGACCAGCATCTCCGAGCCGCTACTCCAGATCGGCATCCTTGTCACCGTGGGCGGTTATCTGATCTATCTCCAGCCGCTGATGAGGATGGCCGTCGCAGCCACCTTCGCCCCGCAGATTGCGTTCGTCCCGATGTTAGGCTGCTCACCTGGCTTTTGGAGATGCCGCTCATACCCATGGCCTTGACCAAGTCGTCGACAGAACGAGTCGAGATTCCCTGGATATACGCTTCCTGGATAACGGCCGTCAGAGCTTTCTCTGCCATGCGGCGCGGTTCAAGGAAGCTCGGAAAGTAGCTGCCTTTGCGCAGCTTCGGAATGCGAAGCTCGACGGTGCCAGCCCGCGTCTCCCGATGTCACGGTAGCCATTGCGTTGTGCGAGCCGCATCGAGTTCTTCACACCGAAGTCTGCACCCGTAGCCGAGCCTACTTCCAGCTCCATCAGCCGCTCGGCAGCAAGACCGATCATCTCACGCAACAAATCTGCATCGGCACTCTTCTCAACAAGGGAGCGCACGTTCATCATGTCATTGGTCCTCGGTGATCTTTCCGTCAGGTTGGTCTTGAACAACCCGACCCTAGCGGAAAACACTGATGGCCGCCCGCAAAGCCGATCACCCGCTACAGCGCAACGAGAAGCGCGCGGGCGCTCGGCTTTACTCCCTACCGTCACCTACGCCACGTACTGGGACACGATCCGATAGAACGGCCACCTTTTCCCGCGTGCAAGTGGCCATATGGGGGTGGCGTAATAACCAGGCATACGCGAGGTCGGTATGGCAGGTTTGATCTCTCCTTCCAGGTCGCTCGCGTTATAGATCGCGACGACGCCGGGCACCGAGAACGCATCGCCGACATCGATGTTCAGGATTCGGGCATGTGGCTGGTCGGAGCGTCGCAATGCGATATGCAACATACCGCGGCGCCATGTCATCGACATACTGACCAACACCCGTCAGCAGACGTGGATCTTCGGTGCGCTTGTCCCGCTTGCCGACAAGTTTGGGCCGCAGCTCGACGGAATGGTCCTGCTGGCTCATTCGTAGAACTCCACACCCTTTCGCAACTCTTGCCATTGCGCGTCGTCGTGGCCGAAAATGATAGAAGCTCCCCGCTCCCGAAGAGCTTTCAGGCGAGCGAGTGCCTCTGCGGCGAGTTCGATGTTCCAAGTATTTCTCGGAGCGATACCGGTGTCGACGCTCGCCTGGAGCGGGGCAGCATCTGAAGCGAGTATAAATGAACCATCTTTTTCCAGCTCGACACGGGCGACGGTCATTCCGGGGGTATGACCCGGCATGGGCAGCAAGACGATGCGCCCGTCGCCAAAGACGTCATGCTCGGCATTGAAGGTCTGGAAACCCTGGGGCTGGTCCCATTCTCCTCGAAGATAGCCTTGATTTTCTGCACCGCTTGCCGTGGCGGCCTGCGCCTCCGCTTCGTGGCAGAGGATCGTTGCGCGCCGAAAGTACGCGTTGCAGCCGCAATGATCGGGATGCAGATGTGAACAGATCACAACATCTATGTCCTCGGGATCGAGAGCAAGAGTCTTCAACTGATGAACGACCGTCCGCTCTGGCGAAAAGATCGGGGTCATAACCTTGCTTAACCCACCCCATCGCGCGCCTGGATCGATGGCGGCCTCTGGATTGCATCCGCTATCGAACAGCGCGTTGCCTTGGGGATGGCGCATCAGGGTGGCGTGAACCGGCAATTCAATCGCTTCTTCCTTCAGCGCCCCAGGGACGTAGATGGACCGGCGCATACGAAGGCGGCCGGCCTCGAGAAAATGCATCTTCATCTTAAAGGTCCTCTCTTGCTAGCCAGTTCGCGGACGGCGTTGACGATGTTTTCATAGCCCGTACAACGACAGATGTTTCCTGAGAGCGCTTCCCTGATCTTATCATCGGTTTCCAGCGGATGGTGGCGAAGAAGGTCGATGATCGCCAACGATGAAACTGGGCCTACAAATTCGCATTGCAGGCCATGATGCTGGCGGAACGCTTCTTGGATTCGTCCGAGTATCGACGCTTCCCTGGCCATGGTTTCGATTTCGCTTCCGTCTGCCTGCACTGCAAGCATCAGACAGGAGCGTGCGCTCCTTCCATCGAGAATGACGGTGCAGGCACCGCAAACGCCATGTTCGCACCCGACATGGGTTCCGGTCAGGCAAAGGATCCTGGCGCAGGAAGTGGCTCAGCAGCGTTCGTGCTTCGATCGTGCGCGTCATATACGCTTCGTTGACGCTGACGGTGATCGTCTTCTCACTCATCTTGCTTGAAGCCTTTCGTGGTTCGCGCGGCTCCAGGCGGCGCGACGGGCCCGTTTGGCAAGGACGCCTGAGAGATGCCTGCGGTAATCTGCAGAGGCATGGATATCCGTGTTGGGCGTGAGGATTCCAGCCAGGCGATCCGCCACCGTATCGAGAGCCGGCTCGGAAACATCCGTCCCCTCGATGATGCCCTCGATCTCTTCAAGCCGCAGCGGGGTTTCACCAACGCCCATCATGCCAACGCGAACGTCAGACGCCCTGCCATCTACACAATGCAGCGTCGTCGCAAAGCAAGCGAGTGCGAAGTCCCCGTGGCGTTTTGCAAACTCCTCAAATCCCCATCCGGCATCCGGTCTCATCGCGTCGAGCTCGACGCGAATTACAAACTCGTCCGGTTCCAACGAGTTGACCAGCGATCCGACAAAAAAATCGGCTGCAGGTATTTCGCGTCTGCCGCGCTGAGAGGAGGCGATGACCGTCCCACCGAGGAACCGTGTCATCATCGGCATCTCGGTCGCTGGATCCGCATGCGCGACGCTGCCGCCGAAGGTGCCGCGGTTGCGCACGGTCATATGGGTGACGTGATGCATCGCCTCATGCACGATCGGCAAGTGTTGGCGGATGATCGGGTCTGTCGCGGTCAAGTGATGGCGTACCGTCGGCGCCGATTCTCACCCGATCTCCGTGCAGTTCGATCCGATCTCCATGAACCGACGTTACTACGCGCGGCGCCCAAAATCCCGCGGCCCTGCTCGGATGGATACGATCTCTCTGAGCAGTTCGAGGTTCTCGCCGGTCATGGTGGCCACGTCTTCGATCGTGCAGATATGCATCGAACGAGCCATCAGGCGGCCTTTTGCGCAGTGGAGACCGTCGGAAGCATATTCCACGGCAACAGGTCTTCAAGCCTATCTACCGGTTAATCTTTGATCTGGGTTAGGACGTCCGTGAGGTAGCTCTCGGGGTTGCGGCCATGCAGTTTGTCCGTTCCAATGATGGTCAAGATATTAGCGTTGCGCTATCCCGTTCGTAATTTGCATCGTGTAAGTCTTCACTCCTGATGCTCGTTCTCGGGCCGCGCCACGCAACGCGCGGCCCGTCTTTCGGTTTTCTCAACCCGGGAAATTGCTACTCGGATTGATTGATTATTACGAGTTTATATGCAACCTTCGGTACGATCGCCGACGGTCGGCGCACATCAGGAGGAAAAACCATGATCCGTACTAATGCAGTTGCAGCACTTGTGTTTGCTGTAGCAACCTCAGCTCTTGCTTTCGATGCAAGCAACTTCAAGGATTTTTCAAGCATCGCATCGGCTTCCAGCAGTTGGCAGAACCAGTCCGGCTCGACGATGATCATTCAAGTCGACTCGTTCGGAAATGTCTCCGGCCAATATGTAAACAGAGCCCAGGGCACCGGATGCCAGAACTCGCCCTATCCGCTAACAGGAAGGGTAAACGGGACGTTCATCGCATTTTCGGTCGGCTGGAACAATTCGACGGAGAACTGCAATTCCGCAACCGGATGGACCGGCTACGCACAGGTCAACGGCAACAACACTGAGATAGTCACGAGCTGGAACCTCGCTTACGAAGGCGGCTCCGGTCCGGCCATTGAGCAAGGACAAGACACTTTCCAGTACGTGCCGACGACTGAGAACAAAAGCCTCTTGAAGGATTAATCTCCTCTGCCCTGCCGGCGCTGGCCCGTCAGAGATTGTGGAGCAAGAATTCATCGAATATGGCCAAAGGCTTAGACGAAGCTGCTTTCCCTGCCGAATAAAAGCGCCGCGTGCTCGTCCGCGCGGCGCAAATCCTTATTTGATGAGTTCAATGCGGCCAAAACGGCAAGCTTTCCGGACAAAAGTAAGCATCCGAGGATGCGCCGCCTTGGGGCAAACGCGGCGATCTGATCAAGGTCGTTTGGCACGATGGCCAGGGGGCCTGCCTGTTCACGAAAAAATTGGAGCGAGGAAGGTTTATCTAGCGTGACGGCCAGGGCGCTTGTCTGTTCACGAAGAAGCTGGAGCGCGGCCGCTTCATCTGGCCGTCAGCCGCTGACGGCACGGTGGTGATCACACCGGCGCAGCTCGGTTATCTGCTCGAAGGTCTACAGAAATATCCCTGCTTGTGAGTCTGACGAATCATCACCGGACAAGATCGGGGTGCTGGATCCGAGCCATCCGTTATTTGGACGCTCCTTTAATGTGATGCGTGAGGTGGGACGTAGAGGCGGCAACTTCGCGCCGTCGTATGAGGTTGAACATCGTGGTGGATCGACCTTGCTGATACCCGTGTCTGCGACACAGGGATATGTCGAAGCCTGAAATACTGACGCGCGAAGGACACCATTCGCCCAATTGTGAGGAGAAGGTTTTGCCAATCACTGTGCAACGCCTCCGCCTTGCAGCGGGCATCTAGGTAAAGGCACAGCGCAACAGATGGACACACGAACCTAGTTTGCTCAGCGCCGTACAACTTGCCGCCAGGCTCGATATTCCCGTCAATTGGATTTACGTTCAAATCAGGCGGAAGCGCCTGCTCATCGACCAGCAATCAACCGGAGCATATTTGTTCCAAAATTCCCCAGCGGTCGTCAACGCGGTTCGCGACCTTCGCAACCGTACCATTCATCAACTCGATCTGAGAATCATTCAGCCTCACCAGGAGGGGCATCAACATGCGTTGTCGCTGGAGGGAATTGACTGGCGCGCACGGCAGGAAACCTGGCGCCCCAGCCGGGTTTGACTCAATTTTTGCATTGAGATTGTTGAGAAATCTGATTCAATGTCGTTATGACATTGCCGCCGCTTACCCTGCCATCGGACCTTGCCAGCGCTCATCCGGCGCTGCTGGCCGAACGTGCTGCGCGGCTGCAAGCTGAGGCGGACGCGGCCAACGCGAAGGCGCGGCTGTCGAGCATTGAGGCGCTCAACGTGCATTTGCAGTTGCTGATCGGCAAGCTGGAGCGCGAGAAGCACGGGCCGCGCCGCGAGCGCACGCAGCGGCTGATCGATCAGTTGGAATTTGCAGCTCGAAGAGCTCGTGGCGTAGGCCGCCGAGGACGAACTGAGCGTCCAAGAGGCCGCGGCCAGAACGCAGTCCGTGCGCGCCTTCGCCCGCAAGCGTCCAGTGCGCAAGGCGTCGCCCAAAGACGTCGAGCGCGCACGCATCGTCATCGAAGCGCCGACGGCATGTGCCTGCTGTGGCGGCTCGCGGCTGTCGAAGCTGGGCGAGGATGTGACGGAAACGCTGGAGGATATCCCGCGCCGATTCAAGGTGATCGAGACGGTGCGCGAGAAATTTACCTGCCGCGATTGCGAGGCGATCAGTCAGGCTCCCGCACCGTTCCATGCGACGCCCGCGCGGCTTCATCGGCCCTCAGTTGCTGGCGACGATCGTGTTCGACAAGTTCGGGCAGCACATCCCGCTGAACCGCCAGAGCACGCGGTTCAAATGTGAGGCATCGGTCCGTCGACCCAGACCCTGGCCGGTGAATGTTGATCCGAATGTCTTCGAGCTGCGGCAAATGCTGGAGCATCACTGTCGCACGGCATACCAGGAGGCAACGTAGCCGGCTGCGGCGACCCCATGCGAATGCGGGACGTCGCGGACGATGCTACCGACAATGGCGTCCCTTTGATCGACGCCATTCGGCCAGTTCGGCACGATGTAGCCGCGATAGCTGTAGATCCAGGTCTCGCCGGCCACATCGCCCTTTCCAGTGAATTGCAGCTCGACAGGGTCTCCCGGACGCACCGTACCGGTCAATTCCAGCGACCACCCGGGCCCACCAATGGTTCCGCCGACCTTGCGCCGAGCCAACTCGGTCAGCACCAGCGTTCCCTGGCCAAATTCCAGTGCATTGAAATCAACCGATAAATCGGGATTGTTGATCAGGCTGCGATAACTCCAAGTGCCAGTGAAGCTCATAGTTCCTCCCAATGGCGATCGACGCCCTAATGATGGCCGGAAACGGTGCCACCCTGGCCGTCCGGCAGGGTGATCCTGATGTTCTGCATCATGCCCTGGTCCTCATGATCGAGGATGTGGCAATGCAGAACGAACTCGCCGATATAGCGCTGGTAGTGCGTCCGCACGGTGATCGTGTAGCGCGCCGACGGATCGGTGCCGGGATTCTTGATCCACAGCGTGTCCTTCCAGACATTTTTCAAGCCTGGATATTGCGGATCGCCGTCGTCATCGGCGCCAAGCGCGCTGACATCGTTGCCGGCCGCATCGACAATTTTGATGATCTGAAACGGATTGACATGGATATGGAATGGGTGGCTGACGAAATCCGAGCGGAGCGTCCATTCGTCGACTCCGCTCAGCGGCAACGTCCGGTCGATGCGGTTGGGATCATAAGGTTTGCCGTCAACCTCGAAGAAGGTGGCACCCGGCTGTTTCACATCGATGTTAAACACCAGTTGCTGCTCGCCGGTGACCTCGCCCGCGTCGATGTCCGGATGGGGAATAAAGCTTGAGAGCGACATCTCGTTCTTGAGGTCATCGATAACCTTGCCGGCGACATTCTGTGACATCGTGCGCTCAGCCGCCGAAATCAGCCAATCCTGCAGATAGGTGCCGATCTCGCCATTGACGGCATGGCCGCCTACTGCAGTGACTATGCCGAGAAGCCGTCGGCTTGGAGCCTCCTGGTTGACGCTGGCCGCTGCCGGTGCGGCGCCATCGATGATGCAGTAGTCACCCGCTCCTGGCAACACCACCAGCGCGTCAACGCGGTAGCCCGGTTGCAGGATCGCTTGCTGCCGCATCTGCACCTGCGCCATTGTCAGCCCGTCCTGGGCCACCACCCCATACGGAATAGTATCCTTGCCGCAATTCTGATCGATCCATCTGTCGGTGTCCGCTGCCGCAAGCGTGCGGAACGCGGTCGTCCCGGTCTTGCGCCGGATTTCGAAATTGATGGTGTCGCGAACCCCGGCGTGTATCATCCGCCACCGCTCGACCGAGCCAGCCTCCGCTAATGCCAACTGACCAAGCACCTGGCCGTTGACGCTGGTGAAGCGGCCCGAAGCCGGCCAACTGCCAGGTCCGAACTGATCGTAGCTTTCGATGCCGCCCACCTGTCCTGGCTGGCAATCATAAGTGATGTCGCCATTGTTATCGGTGCAAGCATATTGAATCTGCTGTAGCACCAAAACCCGTTCGGCGATATCGGAGCCGCCCGGCTGCTTCAATAGGCGGTCGATATCGCCAGTCTCGGTCGGTGTCGGCATGCGATCGCCACGGATGATCAACGCCCCGGACATGCCACTCGACACCTGCAATGCGGTTGATCCGTGTAGGTGTGGGTGATACCAGAAGGTGCCGGCGGGATGCTCAACGGCGATGTTGTATTCATATTGGAACGAAACGCCGGGACGGATTGAGATCAGCACATTATCGCCATTGCCAGACGGATTTACCCAGAGACCGTGCGAATGCAGGTTGGTACCGTTGAAGCAATGGGGGGTATTGGCACTGCCACCGCCGATGCCGCAGGTGGAATCCTGAGGGAACAGGTTGTGAAGCGTTACCCGCACCGTCTGACCGGGCCGTAGATCGATGGTCGGTCCAACCAATGGCGTGTCGGCACCGGATAAGCCGGTCTGGCGGGCGTCTTGATAGCCGCGCAGTTTAACGTGGTCGTAGCGCGCCGTGGCCGGATTGTAGATCTGTCGGTCGAGATAGGTAGCGTTCATATCGAGCAGAACCTCGCCCGGAAATGTCTCCCGGCTTTGTTCGAAGGTTTTCAGCATCCCCTGGGATTTTGTGATAGGTTGCAGCATATAGGCCAGGGGGTTAGTCACGGCCCTGGCCTCTTGAGCGACTGCGAATAGCGCATGGGTGACCGAAAAAACGCTCGCCATACCGAAGATCGCAATTTTGTCAGACACAGACAAACAACCCTCCCAAACCTCTGCCCGGAGTTTTGTTCTCCCCGGGTCGAACCGCATCCACAAAGTTCTACTGCGTCACCATGCGTTCACCTGCAATTCGACTTTGACTCGCGCGCTTTCTCGGGAGAAGACAGCTGCCGCCGCGCGACGAGAAAGTTTCAAGACTCATGCCACTCTGGCCGGATCGAGCCTCAGAAGGAATCTTGTGCCTATGCTTCAAGGACTTCCACGAGAGCGCGGTAGGAAGTCGGGCGGAACAGCACCATGGCGCGCACCTGACAAACCTGACAGCAGGTGTAGTAGGCCCGACATTTTTGTGGGGAGCATCGTTACGTGCGGCAATACGCGTCTCACCTTGTTTGTTTGTCGAGCTGCACTCGAGCAACGCCTTGACGCTCATATCGCGGTCACCGCCGCGGGCATTAATGTCGGCGTCACATACCGTTCATCACACCGCCTAATCGGAGAGACACCACGGGCAGACTACGCCAGTTCTTCCGGCTCTCTGCGCTGCGCGATGATCTCGAAACAAGGTTGCTTGCTCAGGAGTATCGCGCCCTGCTCCTCGACGATCATTTCGACGACGGCAGGAGGGAGCCCTTCCACAATCTTCTCCTATGGACGTCTCTTATGGACGTCCAACGCGATATCTCAGATGCACGGAGCCGAGGCCAGCGGCTTCGGCGCTGATAAACGTGAGCCTCGCCCTGCCGGCAAGCCCATCCTCGCCGCCCTCGAATATGGCCGGTGTATTCGACTTGCCTCCGATCGCAGGGAAGATGACCAGGCTGACCTCGTCAACAAGACCCGCCTTCAAGAAATGGCCATTGGTTTGCGCCCCGCCTTCCAGCATCAAGCGCTTCACACCGAACTCGGTTCCAAGAAGGTCAAGCGCGTTTTTCAGATCGACGCCATCTTTCTCCGAGACGATATAGGAAACGCCAGCCTGGGTGAGGCCCGCCAGGTAAGCATCATCCACGTCAGATCCTGTCAGGACCACAAGGTGAGCTCCCTCAATGTCGCTCTTGTCCCAGCGTAGCCGACCGTCCTTATCCACGATGACAGCGAACTCGCCGGCGTCCGGGTTGGCGATATGGATCGGTCGCGCGGCTGTGCCGGTTGCTTGATAGGGGCGGTCGACGGCGTCCGCGAACTCTTCTCCCGTCGCTCTTCCCGAAAGCCAGGCGTCGGCACCGATCTTCTCATGCAGGCCGTCATAGATCTTCACGAGCTCATCGACCGAATGGCCGGTTGCCTCGGCCCAATCATTGACGATCAATCGGCCATCCAGCGGCGACATCATGTGACAGATTACATAGGGTCTGGGCATTGGATTACTCTCCTCTACAAACATTCCACCGTCAGTGACCTGACTTCAACCAGGCTGCGAATTTATCCATCCAGTCGGGGTGCCAGCGTGAAAGCGCCGGCCGGTTCAGGATCATGTCGTCGGCCGCCCAGCGGATCCTTCTGGCATCGATCGCAGACGTAACCGCGTTATCCGGACAGATGATGTAAAAATTCTCGTCGAGCAGACGGACCAGGAAGTATTCCACCAGTTGCTCTGCGGTCCATGCCTCATCGGGTTTCGCAATGCCCTGCGGCTTGAGTGCGATGTTCATGGGTGTCCACGTGTAGCCAGGGACGAGGAGATGAGCCGAAACACGACCTCCCGTCTCCTTCAGAAGCTCGTGCGACAGCTGTTCGGTCAGGACTTTGACAGCTGCCTTTGCCACCGAATATGCGGCGTTACCTGGAGGAGTCGTAATACCTTCCTTGGAGCCGAGGTTGACAACGGCCGACTGGCGACCGGCTTCGATCATGTAGGGCACGAAGACGTGTTGCGCGGCCAGAACACCTCCGAAGTTTACATCGATCTGGCGTCGCCACTTTGCAGGATTGTCCCAAGGGCCGGCTCCTTGCGTTATGCCCGCGTTGTTTACTAGGACGGCCACGTCGCCAAACCGCGAAATCGTTTCGTCCCGCAACCTGGTCAGTGCCGACAAATCTGATACGTCGCCGCTCACGATCAGGATGTCCGTGTCGAGTGTCGAAGTAACATCCTCAAGTGCGTCGGCGTCGAGATCCAGCAGCGCGAGCTTCATGCCGCGGGCCGCGAGAGCCCTCGCGATTGCCAAGCCGATGCCCTTCGCAGCTCCCGTGATGACCGCAACGCGGCCAGGAGCAACGACGCTGTTCATTCTCTCGCTCATTTTTTGTCTTTCCCGTCATTGGACCGTCACCGCTGGAAGGTGTGCCGGACAAGCCGTCGCCGTGGAATTTTTCTCCGAGAAGCGTGCCGGCCGATGGCACCAGCGCAGAGAAGTCCATCAACGCTACTCGGGCGCTTGGGTCGTCGGATCATATCCGCGGGCTGCGAACGACCGTTCGATCGCACTATAAGAATAGGGTAGCGCGACGGCTACTTGAAGTGAGCGGGATCGCACGCACCGATGAGCCGTGTTCACTCAAGGGCCTTCGTGACGTAGGGAATGCCTGGCCAGTTCGACCGCGGACGGGACCAAAAAGGTAACGCACTCCTGGTCCCTGCCAGATCGGTGGATGATTTTCACTCGCCGCCCCGATCAATTTTGCTCATGTAACCAATCGGCTCCACGGGCATTTGGTCACCAGCGCCTCGAGACGATCGTGGTGCTGACCAAACCAAAGGAGTGAAATCATGACAGGGAATAAACCACTCGCAATGATCACGGGCGGCTCATCTGGAATAGGCTTCGAGCTTGCCAAACAATTCGCCAAGAATGGATTCGATGTCGCCATTTCAGGCTCAAGCGACAAGGTGAACGAGGCCGCCGATGCGCTACGAAGCCTTGATGCCGAAGCATATCCGTTCAAAGCGGATGCCTCGACGTACGATGGCGTCGAGAGGTTCTGGACCTTTACGCAGGGGCTGGGGCGCCCCTTGGAAGCCGCGGCTCTGAACGTCGGTATCGGTATTGGCGGCGCCTTTGTCGATAACGATCTCGAGGATGAGCTTCGCCTGCTTGCGATCAATGTAACCGGGACCGTCCATATGGCCAAACGCGTCGTCCAACATATGGTCAAGAACGGCCGCGGCAGGATTCTCATCACCTCCTCGGTTTCGGCGACCCTGCCCACGCCATACGAAACCGTTTACGGCCCGTCGAAGGCATTCGGTTACATGTTCGCGGAATCTCTGCGCGAGGAGTTGCGCTCGACCGGGGTCACGGTGACGGCACTCCTTCCGGGCGCCACCAACAGCGACTTCCACGCGAACGCTGGAATGGGCGGTACGAAGCTCGGTGGCCAACAAAAAAACGACAAGACGCTCGTCGCCAAGCAGGGCTTCGAGGCCCTCATGAACGGCATCGACCATATCGTCGGCGGAGATCAGAAAACCAAGCGGCAGGTGTTGGAAAACCGGACGACCCCCGAGCCCGTCAAAGCCGCGCGGCAAGCCGAATTGACCCAACCGCAGTGAAGGAGCACGTCATGTCACATCTGAAAAACAAGGTCGCCATCGTCACAGGGGCTTCCTCGGGCATTGGAGCGGCGACCGCCAGAGGATTGGCGGAAAAAGGTGCGCGCGTCGTCCTTGCCGGCCGCAATGAGGAACGCCTCAGTCAGATCGTCGAAGACATCACCGGTTCGGGAGGTATTGCCAGCTACAAGGTTGCTGATGCCACGGATTTTGAGAGTACCAAGGCCCTCGTCGCGTTCGCCACAACGACGTACGGCCCGGTCGATATATTGGTCAACAATGCCGGCCTCATGCTCTTTTCCTATTGGAAGGATGCCGCCGTCGGCGATTGGAACAAGATGATCGATACCAACCTGCGTGGCTATCTGCATGCGATCGCCGCGGTGCTGCCGTCGATGTTGGAGCGCCGGTCCGGCCGCATCCTGAATATGAGCTCTATCGCCGGCGTTCATGTCGGCGAGGCGGCAGGGGTTTACGGAGCCACGAAGTTCTTCATACGCGGTATTACCGAAAGCCTCAGGAAGGAGGTGGGCGTGGGTAGCGGGATCCAAGTGTCTATGATCAGCCCTGGCGTGATCGATACCGGCTGGGCCGACAAGGTTCATGACGAGACGGGCAGAAAGATCGCCGGAGAGCTCAACAAGCAGGGTATTCCGCCGTCGTCGGTGGCTGAAGCCGTGGTCTATGCACTAGACCAGCCCCCGGAGATCACGATCAACGACATTTCGTCCATCCAACCCGGCAGGACTGGTAGCCCGCGTTTTCGAGAGCTCAGAACTAGAACCTCCGGGACTGTTAGACCGCCTCGCGGAACCAACCGGTGCCGTCTCTCGTGGCTGTGGACACGAAGATCTTCATTGCATGACGATCTAATCCCGGACGTTTTCGTTTTTCAGCGACCGGGCCATCTCCGCCGTCCTTCGCAGGATCCAACATGGATCACTAGGTCAAATTTTTGACTGCTTCCTCGGCCATCACATACCAAATACAGGGCCAGTTAAATAAGGATTGAAGGTGCCGGCCGGCCTGAAGCAAGGTCGGCGCCGGCAAGGGCGATCTTTTTCAGTACAAGTGCGAGTATCCATAACTCATGGTATCAACGCGGGCCGATCTGGCCGACCTTGAAACTTTCGTCGCGATCGCGCGTGCGGGGGGGTTCCGAAAGGCCGCCGCGCTTCGCGGCGTTTCCGGGTCTGCCCTCAGCCACTCGATCAGGGGTTTGGAGGCCCGTCTGGGCGTCCGTCTGTTTCATCGGACAAGCAGGAGCATCAGTCTCACCGCCGCCGGCGAAGTGCTGCTTGCCGAACTGGAGCCCCGTTTCCTCGGCATTCAAGCTGCGATGGATCTCCTAGACAGTTTCAGGAGCGGGCCTACGGGCAGAGTGAGAGTGACCACCCTGCGTGACGCCGCCGAGCTGCTGATCGCTCCTCGACTGCACAGTTTTCGCAAGAGCTACCCAGATGTCGAGGTCGAAGTCAGCGTCGAGGATCGCTTCATCGATATGGTCGCCGAAGGTTTTGACGCGGGCATCCGTTATGGGGGAACGGTTCCCGAGGGGATGATCGCGTCGCGTCTGACATCCGAACTCGAATGGATCGTAGTCGGTTCTCCGGCCTATCTCAACGAACGAGGGCGGCCCGCGCGGCCGGAAGATCTCTTGACGCACGAGTGCATCCGGATCCGAACCGGTACGGATCACCTCTGCAAATGGGAACTTGGCGACGGCGATCGCATGGTTTCTCTCGACGTTCCGGGACTTCTCACGCTCGGAGATTCGGAACTATCTATCCGCATGGCGGAGGAGGGAGGCGGTCTCTTTTATTGCCTGCAGGCCCGGGTCGAGGACAAACTTGCGGCCGGTTCACTCGAAGTCGTGCTGCCGGACTGGACCTCTACCGGGCCGGGTTTTCATGCATACTACGTTTCGCATCGACAGGTGCCGTCCGCTCTCCGGACGTTTCTCGACTACCTTAAGGCGCCGGTTGCGGGCGATTGAAGTGACGGCCAGACGAGACAGCTTCACCAGGCAGGAGAATCGCATATGGATGGTAAGGAGTTGTTTTGCTGAGGCAAATCGACTCAAGAACTCTCCGATAATTTGGAGGTACGGATGAATCGATTTGCCACCTGTTTTAAAGATCTGCCCGACCCTCGGGGCGCAACACACGTCATCCGCTGATGTCGATCCTGTTCATTGCCATTGCCGCGATCGTTTGCGGCGCCGAAAGCTGCGCCGACATGGCCGATTCGGCGTTTCCAAAAAGAAGTGGCTCAAGACGATCGTGCCGCTGCCCTATGGCATCGCCGGCCATGGCACCTTCTCCACCGTTTTCCGCTGCCTCAATCAGGTTGCCTTCGAAGCCGCTTTACCGAAGCCTTTGCAAAGGGCATGGAAGGCGTGGTGGCGGTCGACGGCAAGGCGGTACGAGGCGACGCCGCTGCCCCTCGTCAAGGTCTGGGCTGCCGGTTGCGGCCTGGTCATCGGCCAACAGACCGCGCCGGGCCGCAACGAGGTCCAAGGGGCGCTCGATGCGCTTGCGCTTTTGTCGCTGGAAGGTGCCATCGTCACCGCCGATGCCCTGCATTGCCGCGCCGATACCGCTCATGCCATCCTTTCCGCCGGCGGCGACTATGCCCTGGCGTTGAAGGCCAATCAGCCCGGCCTCCTGGCACAGACGATTGCTCGTCTGGACGACGTCGAGCCACTCGGCGTCCAGACCGCCGCCGAGAATGACCATGACCGCTGCGAAAGACGCCGTGCCTGCATCGTCGCCGTCAATGACATCGACTTCCCCGGCCTGCAGGCCATCGGCTCCGTCGAGGCCACAAGCCGTCATGCCGATGGCCGTCTGACCAGCCATGTCCGCTACTTCCTGCTCTCCACCGTCATGTCGGCTGCCGCCCTGATCGAGGTAACCAGAACTCATTGGCAGATCGAAAACAAACTGCACTGGGTGCTCGACGTCCAGTTCCGCGAGGATGCCGCCAGAAACCGTAAGGATCACGGACCGGCAAACATTGCTCTGTTACGAAAGATTGCCCTCAACCTCATCCGGGCCCATCCAGATAAGGCCTCCATTCGTCGAAAGATCAAGAAGGCAGGGTGGGACGATCAGTTCCTCATCTCTATCATCGCTCATATGCGATAGCCCTGCTTCACCAGGGGAATTTGAGTGCCGGCAGAAAGCGGTCGCTCGCAGCCAGAAAAATAATTGGCAGCAAGATCGCCTGGCATCCTTTAACATGCCGAAAGCGGAAAAAAATACGTGACAGCCTCCGATCCCTCTCTGAGCCGAGGCCATCCATGATGGTAGAGAATCCGCAAGTCTTCGGCTGTCTGACACGACCAGCCGGTACGAATGCGGTACTGCCACGGCTCTCCTCCAGGCGCCCGTTTTTGATCTCTCGATATCTAAATTTGTGCAGACGAGCAGGCAAAGCTATAACGGCAGGATCAACGAATACTGGTAGCTCTCAGACAATCTGGATCGATATCAACCGGGAATGCCTGCATATGTAGGGAGGATTCAAGCACGGCGTGAGGGCGATGCAGACGGACGAGGCGGAGACGTCACGGAAACCCGAGAGCACCTGCATCACCTCGCTCGAGGTTTCCAGGCGGCCTTGTAGGAGACCCGCGGCGTAGTGCCCCGAAAACCCCACCGCGCAAATGCTGATTATGAAAGACAGTACGAAAATGATTACTCTGTAGCCGGAAACGGGACAACAGCCTGTCCATTGTGGTCGATCCTTGTCCATAGGCGGTGAAGAAACTTCATCAATCGGGATCCGCCTCCGAGGGAAGCATCGAATCATCAATGACGACACGAAAGCTGCGCGACCGAGGTTGTCTGTCAACAGATTGTCTGATAAAACTTGCTAAGGTTCGAACTGTCTCACAAACTTGCGGAGGAATAACTCCGTAACAGAACCGGCGCTGCCGCAGCCGGCACAACTTTCACTGCTGAAATCGATTGCCGCGATGTTCCTTGTTTTCAATGGAAAGCGGTGACCGCATCTCGGCTATGTGAAGGCTTCGAACATGTCGTCGTCCTCGCGACGGCGGGACGCGACGCCTTGATGAACAAACGGGCGTCCTTTTTATGGATGGACGGCTCCATGGCGCCGAGATCACCAGCTTCCCCGATATGCATCTTGAGATGTTGATCTGGGACAGGTAAGTATTGAGATTCAAGAAGCAGAGAAGATGATTGATAAGAAAGCATTGCTCGATAATATGACCTTGGCGGAGCAGGTCTCGCTACTTTCCGGCGATACGTTCTGGTCTTTACCGCCCATCGACCGCCTAGGGATAGGGAGATTGCGCTTGACCGACGGCCCCAACGGCGCCCGCGGGGCGGGGTCTTTTGTCGGAGGTGTGACTGCAGCGGCTTTCCCGGTGGGCATCGCCATCGGAGCGAGTTGGAACCCGGATCTAGCCAAGGAAATCGGCAGTGCCCTAGGTGACGAGGTTCTTTCAAAAGGTGCCCACGTCTCGTTAGCCCCCACCGTTAACATCCAGCGTAGCGTCACAAACGGCCGCAACTTTGAGTGCTTCTCTGAGGATCCGATCCTGACGGCGGAACTTGCAGTCGGCTATATCGAAGGTCTGCAGTCCACGAAAGTCGGTGCCACGATAAAACATTTCGTCGGCAACGAGTCCGAGATTGAACGTACAACCATCTCTTCAGATATCGATGAACGCACGCTGCGCGAAGTCTACCTGATACCCTTTGAGACGGCGGTGAAGCGGGCAAAGGTCTGGGCCGTGATGTCTTCGTATAACAAGCTAAACGGTACTTACACGGCGGAAAGCCATTGGCTGTTGAACGAGGTTCTGCGCGGTGACTGGGGTTTTAACGGCGTGGTGATGTCGGACTGGTTCGGCTCGCGTTCGACCGCACCCACCGTGAATGCCGGGCTGGATCTGGAGATGCCGGGCCCGACTCGCGATCGCGGCTCCAAGCTACTGGCTGCGGTCGAAGGCGGCGAGGTTAGTGTCGAGACGATCCGCGCCTGTGTGCGCAATATCCTGACTTTGATGGAACGCACCGGCGCTATCAACGATCATCGCGAGTTTAAGGAGTACGCCATTGATCAACCGAAACATAGGGCATTGATCAGGCGCGCGGGAGCGGAAAGCGCAGTTCTGCTACAGAATGACGGGATCCTGCCATTGGCTCAGCAAGGTATGGTCGCCATCATTGGACCCAATGCCAAGGTCGCGCAGGTGATGGGAGGCGGCTCGGCGCAGTTGAACCCTCACTATGTCATCAGTCCGTGGCAGGGGCTGGTGGACGCGCTGGGTGAGGAGAATCTGTGCTACGCTCAGGGCTGCAACAATTATCGGTTTCAGCCGCTAATCGAAAACCCCACAACCTTCGAGTTTTTCCAAGGAAGGGAGCTAGCTGGCGAACCGGTGAAGGTCGTCGAGGAACCGTCGAGCCTTGGTGTATGGTTGCCCCCCGTGGCCGAGGGCTTTGTCGATCCCCTTCGCTTTTCGGCTAGAATGCGCACCATCTTCACAGCCTCGGAAGCCGGCGTCTATCGCGTCGGACTAACCTCGGCCGGGCTTGGCCGGGTCTATGTGGACGGCAGACTTGTGGTGGACGCTTGGGCTTCCTGGATACGTGGTACCACATTCTTTGAAGAAGGCTGCGAAGAGGTCGTGGGTGAAATCACGCTCGAAGCCGGCCGTACATACGAGGTCGTCGCCGAGTACGCCCGGCACGACCACGTCAACCTCTATATCGCCGCAATTCGGGTAGGAATAGGCAGATTTTCGGCCGAAGCGGAGATTGCCGAGGCAGCAGCCGTCGCGGCAAAGGCTGATCATGCGGTAGTCTTCGTGGGCAGAACGGGCGACTGGGATACCGAGGGCTCCGATCTTCGCGGTATTGCACTTCCCGGTCTGCAGAACCAGCTTGTTGAGGCGGTAATTGCGGCCAATCCGAACACGATCGTCGTACTACAAACCGGTGGACCGGTGGAAATGCCCTGGCTTTCCGGTGCTCGTGCAGTACTGCAATGCTGGTATCCCGGACAGGAGGCTGGCAACGCGATCGCCGATGTGCTCCTCGGCAAGGCCGAGCCCTCGGGCCGACTGGCACAGACCTTCCCCGTGCGCTGGGCTGACAACCCCACACATACTGAGGATGACGCCGTCTATCCAGGTAAGGACGGCCATGTGCGATATGACGAAGGTGTGTTCGTCGGTTATCGGCACTACGACCGCCACGGCATTAAGCCGCTGTTCCCGTTCGGTCATGGTCTCGGTTATTCAAGCTTTGCGATGTCGGACCTGACGGTAGGGCTACCAGACGCTGCCGGCGCGGTGACAGTGACACTGGAATTGACCAACATCAGCGAGCGGCCAGGTTCGGCAGTGGTGCAAATCTATGTCGGCGATGTTGAAGCATCTATACCCAGACCGGTTAAAGAGCTGAAAGCCTTCTCGAAAATTGCCCTGGAACCCGGTGAGAAACGAAGGTTGCGTTTCATACTTGACGCCCGAACATTTGCCTTCTTCGACACGACCGAGCGGCGTTGGCGGATAGAGGCGGGGGAATTTGCAGTGATGGCTGGGTTCTCGGCCACCGACATCCGTTTGAGTTTAACTGTCACGCAAAAGGGCGCTGTCTTGGCGCTCTGAATGGGCCGCAAATCAATGACCACATTGGGCAGTGGTCGAGTTCCAACGTATGCAGTTTTGGCGGTGAAGCTGGGTGAGTTGAGTGAGAGAATGCCTCAAAACCGGTACTTGGTTAATGGCATGGCGAAACACCGCCTGCGCCTCCAAAAACAGGCAATGTTTTCTGAACGATCGTAAGCGCGATTTTCCCCGCACCTTCTGCAATTGAGTGAGCTTTGGCATGAGGTGTCCACCAAAATAGGTGGACACCAAGGGATGGAAGAAGTGACCTGCCACTGAATTTTCATCCGGCGGCGATTAGATGTAGAGCCTCGGCCGGGGTCTGGTATCCGAGCGATGAGTGCGGCCGGAAATGGTTGTACAACACGACGACAGAACACCCACGGGACCGAGGTTCGCGAGCTTTTGTATCCGTGGCATCCCTGGTCCGGGCAACCCGTTCACGTGCATGAGGCGGTGTCCAAAGGGAAGCATATTTCCGCTGCAGCCTTTCTGGTTCTTCTTCTGGTCGACTTCTTGAGGTCCCATCGTGGATGTTCGACCGATCAATGAGTGGTTGTTGGCGCAGCCTGGCGGTTCCGCACGTCGATCTCGCAAGCCTGCATTCTTTGGCAAGATTGCTGAAGGACGCTGATGCCTCATCGCAATCTTCGGTAATGGGCGCAGCACTTTGGTCGACTCAGCCTATTCAACGCCATGGTGAGGCAGCTAAATGCTGACTTCCAAGAGAACCTTGAGCCTGCCCATCGATGCAAAATAGCTAATAGCGCGGCAATCAGGATGAGACGCTTGCGACAATCTGGATGAGATTCTTAGGTCGCGGTCGGGATCAAATTATCATGCTGATTGCCGCTGACAAGTTCTTCGTCGTTTTCTGATTGCCGCTCCGCGACAGACAGCGTTGATGTCCTGATTGTCGCAAACGAGGCCGGTCGGCCGCGCTGGCGTTTTTCCTCAAGCGCAGTTCTGCGGCGATAGCTTTCGACGTTCATCTCGAAGATCGTGGCATGGTGCACGAGCCGGTCGACTGCTGCGAGTGTCATGGCAGGGTCGGGAAAGACCCGGTTCCACTCTCCGAACGGCTGGTTGGCGGTGATCAGGATCGACCGGTGCTCGTATCGTGCCGAGATCAGCTCGAATAGCACGCTTGTTTCCGCCTGGTCCTTGGTGACGTAGGCGAGGTCATCGAGGATGAGCAAGTCGTACCTGTTGAGTTTGTCGATGGCAGACTCAAGCTGCAGTTCCCTTCGGGCGACCTGAAGCTTCTGCACAAGATCGGTGGTCCGGGTGAACAGGACCCGCCATCCGTTCTCGATCAGCGCAAGGCCGATGGCAGCAGCAAGATGGCTCTTTCCTCCGCCGGGCGGACCGAACATGAGGATGTTAGCTCCCTTGGCAAGCCAGCTGTCGCCGGCGGTGATTGCCATGACCTGCGCCTTCGAGATCATGGGTACAGCGTCAAAGGCGAAGCTGTCTAAGGTCTTTCCGGGCGGCAGGTGCGCTTCGGCGAGATGCCGTTCAATCCTGCGATTGGCACGCTCTGCCAGCTCGTGCTCGGCAATAGCCGACAGGAAGCGAGCTGCCGGCCATCCTTCCCGGTCCGCCTCTTCGGCAAATCGTGGCCACAGCATTTTGATCGTCGGCAGCCGGAGCTCGTTGAGCATGATGCCGAGGCGTGCTTCATCGATAACGTGGGCGTTCTTCATGCCGCTTCTCCCGTCCCGATCAGGGCCTCATAACCGTTGAGCGATGCGAGTTGCACATGAACGGTCGGCAGCTTGGCTGGATCCGGACCGAAGAGCGCTCGCATGGTAGCCAGATTGGGTAAGTCACCAGCATCGAGTATCCTGGCCAATTCTTCGGCAAGTTCGCGTTCGCAACCACGGTCATGCGCGAGCGCCAGGAGTTCGACGGTGATCTTGCAAGCCTGCTTGTCGGGAAGATGCTCGATGAGGGCTTCGAAGGCCTTGCGATATTCCTGACGCGGGAAGAGCTTGTCGCGATAAACGAGGCCGCGGAGCGCCATCGGCTTTTTGCGCAGGGAATGGATGACGTGGTGGTAGTTGACGACCTGGTCGTGTCGGCCGTCGGGATGGCCGCGTCCTCGGCGCAACGTCATCAGATGCGTACCGCCGACAAAGACATCCAGCCGATCGTCGAACAGGCGAACTCTTAACCTGTGGCCGATCAGGCGGGATGGCACGGTGTAGAAGACCTTGCGCAAGGTGAAGCCGCCCGTCCGGGACACCGTAACGACAATCTCTTCGAAGTCCGTGGTCCGGCGCTCGGGCAGCGCCTGCAGATGGGATCGCTCAGCATCAATGCGCTTGCCATGGGCAGCGTTGCGACGGCTGACGATGTCATCGACAAAGGCGCGGTAAGAACTGAGGTCGTCGAATTCCTTGGCCCCCCGCATCAGCAGGGCGTCATGAACAGAGTTCTTGAGATGGCCATGGGAGCTTTCGATAGAGCCGTTCTCATGCGCGACGCCTTTGTTGTTGCGCGTCGGCGTCATTCGATAATGGGAGCAAAGCTGATCGTATCGGTGGGTGAGATCGACCTTGGCATCGGCGTCGAGGTTGCGGAATGCCGCCGACAGGCTGTCGCTTCGATGATAAAGCGGCGTACCTCCCACGGACCACAGGGCATTTTGAAGCCCTTCAGCCAGCGCGACAAAGCTTTCGCCGCCGAGAATGACATGGGCATGTTCGAAGCCCGACCAGACAAGCCGGAAGTGATAGAACAGGTGATCAAGCGGCTGGCCGGCGATGGTCACACCAAGACCGCTGGCGTCGGTAAAATCCGAAAGGCCCAACCGGCCTGGCTCGTGCGTTTGGCGGAAGATGACCCCCTGCGCTTCGCCATGGACAGCACGCCACGACCGAATGCGTCGTTCAAGCGTGCGGCGGATACCTTCAGAGAGTTCTGGATGTCGGCGCAGCATCTCGTTGTAGACAGCGACGGCACGGATACCGGGTGCGGCCTTCAGGAGCGGGACGACTTCGGTCTCGAATATCAGCTCTAAGGGATCAGGGCGGCGGCGTCCGCGCGGCGCTTTGCTCTGAGAAGGCAGTTGTACCTCCTTGGCGAGGCGGTATGCCGTGGCTCGGCTGATCGACGCTTTTGACGCGGCGACCTCTACGGAATGCGTTTGTCGGTACTTCATGAAGAGTCTCATCTGATGATCGGTTAAATGGCGACCCGGCACAAACTGGTTCTCCAATCCAGAAAACCGCAAATGTACCGGACCGACCGCGATCATGAGACGCCGAAAATCTGCGCCACGCCGGGGTATGACTACGATCGGGCTACGCCCTCACTCCGTCACACCCCGGCGCGAGTCTCATCCTGATTGACGCTGAATCTCATCGAGATCGCCGCTACGCATAAAAGAGCCAGCCTGCCCGTCTAACCAATGCGAGCAGAACTCTCGGGACATTGTCACCCAACTTGTAGAGGGCCATCTTCGGCGTCAAGGCGCAGACCTCAACCGCTTCCGAGCAGAGAACTACGTCGGGTGCTGGACATATTTGTGAAGAACCCAACACGGCACAATACTTTTATCATCACGGAATGGGCGCGGCAGTCGGCCAGCAGCCAGGCGCCTGTAAAATCCAAGTGTCGAGCCGACAGGGCCTTGAAGGCATGCCTGAAACCAGGATGAGGGAACATATCGCCGGATTGGGCCGAGTTGAAGAACGTTGTGGGCAAGAATCTGTGCCCTCACCTCATCAGTCCAATTCCGCCGCCGCCGCCGACAGGTGATCTTTGAGCTCATTTGGGGATCGTTAGCGTTCAGCTTCGGTAGGCGGACGTGCATTTTTGCGATGGTGGAAGTTGTCGGCAGGTGGGCAACACGTGAAATATGGTTCTTCACTGAAATCGAGGGCATCAGACACGTCCCGCGCTCGCCGCGACAGAGCGTCCGACGAGACCTCGAACCATCTTCCGCGAACACTTCATAGCACTGCCTGCAACGTGCTTCGTGTAGACTGCAATCTTCAGTACATCGTTAAGCGAGGTCGTGTCTGAACAACACCGTAGGCATGCCGGATCCTCCGTATTCGAGATGGAATAGAGCGCCTCAGGAATGGTCCCATTTCATCCCGAGGAGGAGAAGTGAAATTGCCATAGTGGCGTGGCGGCGTTTGTTCGCGAGGCTCATGCTACGTGAGTGTCGAGAAGATTGCGACGGATTTAAGTTTCGATCGCCGTGGTTTACCGGAATGCACCTTCCGCTATTTCGCCGCCGAGACGTTGGTCGAGTTCCTCGTGCTGGCCGTTGCGGCAACTTGGCGATTCACGCCGCCACCGCGCGCCTATCGCTGCGGCAGCACAGCCGGCTTCGACGCATCTTCATTCAGACAAGGCGATGGCAAAAATCATCGTCACGCCCGCGCGCGCTGGCCCTGTCGAGATTGCGGCCTTCCTGATGAAAGGCGACGTCGATCCGCTGGACGCCAAGAAGTGACCTTCGTCTTGTCGACCCCCCCTGCGGGAATAGAGCCAATCAAGCGTGCGGCGCGCCAGTGGGAGGACGGCACTTGGCGCGAGAACGTGCCGTTGCGGCAAGTGGAACATCCGTGTCGATTCTCGCGTCAGCGATTTTGAGCTTGCTCGGGCTTCCGGCGAGATTGAAATTGGGAATTTGAATGCCTTCACTGCAAACACACCGGATCTTCATTTTACGTGGCGCAACTTTCCTCAAACGAACCCGCACCCGTGCGGTATTTGGCCACATCCTCGCCGAGGCCGGAGCCGGAATAACCGGGTCCGAGCTTCACTCTCATCACATCAAGGGTGCCTGCCACGAGCAAACGCCTTATAATTGGCGCGAAGCCAAACCGCGTCGGTGACAGGGCACTCACAGTAATGGGCAGGGTGCGGCTGTGGGCCGGCAATTGCTTATTTTGACGCGTCGCTTTTGTTGGCATGCGCCTGAATTTGCGTGCATCGCTCGATCAGGTGCTCGAACGGCTCGGAATCGCCGAGCAGCAGGCCGTCGTCGACCATGCGCGCGTAATCCTCGCCGAGCGCACGCAGACCTTCTCCGGATGGCGTCAGAACCAGATTGCCGTTGACGGCTGCGGCGTAGTCGATGGGCGAGCGGTCGGCCGCCTTTTCCGCAAAAAACATGGATTTGTGTTTCGCCACGGCATTGGCGAGTTGCCGATCCGCGGATGCTTTGTCGGCGAAACCAGCATCGTCCAGCCGGACGACATCATGCCAGTGGCGGGCAAAACGATCGCCGCGAAGGCGCTCCTGCAGGCAGAAGACATGGATGGCGGTCGCTTTCTCCCACAACGTCCGCTCCGCGTGCATGACGCGGGGACTCGCTTTCGGAAATTCGACACCATCAACCTGGCCCGACGCGTCACAGTCGACGGATACTGGCCGGCTCGCCGGTCGACCGCGCTCCGAATTCGAGCATGACGCTCGGGGCGACATAGCCGGATCCGCTGCTCACCGCTTCATAGTCGAGGTAGAGCGTATCGTCCTCGAGGCGGATTGCCGCCGGAAGAGATTGAACGCGCAACGCGCCATAACCGGCTCCACCGAGCCCGCCACCCAGACCGGAAGCCGCTTTCGCACCTCGCTGGTCCAGTGTTTCTCCTCGCTGCGGGTTTTCGGCAGTGCTTCGTCATTGTCGCCAACCAAGTCCGGCGCCAGGGCGCGGATATCGTAGGTCAGGTCGACATCCTCGGAGAACCTTTTGATGACACCGTAGGCTTTCGAAAGCGAGGTGCCGCCCTTGAAGACGAGATGCTCACCGAGCTTGGACGAAAAGAGCGTCTGCAGCGTCCAGACGACCCAGACATCCTTTTCGAGGAGATGAATGGGCCGTCCGGTGCGGTCGGCCGCCACCGCCAAGGCTTCGCGTCGGTTATCCTTTGACAAGGTCAGAAACAGATCAGCGATGCGCAGCCTTTCCTACGCTTCTTGCAAGCCAGGTCGGAAACTGCGGAGCCGCCGCCACCAGCTCGCCGAACGCGTTTGGCGGCAGCTTTCGCTTGATCCGCGACAGTGCTTCATCGGCCCTTTCCGGCCCAAGCCATGCAAGTGCGCGGACCGCCACGCCAGCAGGTCGATCGGCCAAGGCCAATTGCCAGCGCGGCACGTGCTTGAGCTCGACCGTCTGCTGTCCAAGGGTCATCGTCCGGCTACGGCCGGATGTCAGGTAGACGGAGCGGACCGGGACCTGGGAGGTCAGGCCCAGGGCATTTGCCGCGGCGGCGCCATCGAGACGATGACCTCACCGCGCTGCTGCGCCACCGCCTCTACGGCCTGTTCGACCGTCGGCGGCCGACTGCCAAAGCGACTTTTGACGGGCCGCATATAGATACCACGGCCCGCCCGGACGAGCTCGCCACGCTCGGCCAGGCGCGACAGAGCCTGATCCAGGGCGGCTCGATTTCCGAGATGCAAAAAACTCTTTGCCGAAAGCGCGGTCCTTCCGGCAGTCGTTCAGCATGTCCCATGATTTGCTATGTCAGCTTTTGCATGGCATTTCTCTTGTCAGAATTATATGCAAGTTTCTGACAGTTTGCAATGAGAGGGGAAGACGGCGAGCCCGGACGGTGCTGACCAATTTTTATCGGTCAGTGACCCGCTGTCTCTTCACAATCACGATTCATCTATCAGGCCGTATCACACTTCTACCATCGCATCGCTGATGGCCTTGCCTAGCGCGGCTGCAGCGTTTGCAAGCGCCTCGTCGTCCATATCGCGAGCGGCCATCGCAAAAGCAGTTCCCTCGGACGTTACGATTTCCCGCGCCCGCTCAATTGCCCAAAGGCCGAAGTCGCTGCGGCTGCTGATTTCCACGGTTTCCATGTTGTCCCCTGATTTGTTCGAGAGGACGGCTTATACCGATTTGCCGGACAATGCAGTCTGAAAACCGAGCCCGAGGACCGACTTTGATCTGTCTCGTGAGCGCATTCCCTACGGTAGCGTGCTCTATTGCGCCGCACCTTGGCGACTGCGGTGTCACCAGCATTTGTACTGCGGTATAATTTGGAAGCGCTATGTGGGGGTCAATGGTTCAATTTTGCCGCTCCGATAGCACCCATTTGTCATATCACTGAAAAACTTCTGACCTAACGAGGCTTTCCGGGCCTCCGTTCAGGGTGCGGCCGTCGATCAGGAGTGACGAAATCATGTTGGAACGTGTTGGCAGCGGATCGAAAGAGGTCGAAACCCTGGTCGTGGACCTCGACCAGAAAGACGTGACTGGCCGTTCTGCATCGACAAAAACCATCGACGCCGGCGAAATACGCAAGATCGCGCCGAGCGGCAACGGGCAGGCACTCGACATCTCCGCTGCGCGGGGCTTCGTCGGGTTTACCCAGAGCAAAAGCGGCGCCACCGCGATCCTGGTCGATGCAAAGGTGAGCACGCCCGAAACCGACCCGGGCAACGATCTCAAGATCGACCTGGACGGTTTGAAAAAGGTTGCCGCTTCCGAATTCGGCAGCACCGTTCCCAACAACATCACCCACCTGTTCAACCCGACCATCCAGGCGATGGCCAAGCAGTTTTACGGGGGAGACAGCCCCGCGGTGCGCGATCAGTTCAAGGCCGACGTCAAGGCGCTTCTCGGTCCGCTGCTCGACAAGGTAGGCGCCGGAGAGGTCAGTCAGGCTGATCTTGGCGGCCTTCTGGAGCGCCTGACCTCGCGTCTGAGCGCTCCCGGCGGCAAGGAAGTCTGGGGTTACCGCCACGCGGTACAGACCGCGCTCGAAGGGCTCGTCATGGGCGCCAGCCTGGTCTCGAAGCTCCCGGCCAATGCCGAGTGGGACAAGAGCGTCTCGCCGCTACCCTCCAGCAATCTCGCCAGCTATTCGTTCAACGACGTCATGGCGGCAATCATGATCGGCACCGGGCTGGCCGGCAAGGGCATTGCGGCCAACGGCTCAGATCGCGGGCGCTTCTTCGCCGGCAGCGGCGGTGACGCCTGGATCGCCGAGCGTATGTTCGCCACCACGGACAATGGCTGGAGCAAGACCGTCCAAAATCTCGATCTGCCCTATATCGACAGCGACTATCTGACATCGAGCCTCAAGAAGATGGACCTTGTCATGTCGGGCTCGGATGCCATCGAGCCGGTCGTGGAGCGCCCGATCGACGAGAACGACATCCTGGAAAGCAAGGTGCTGCGCGGCTACGCTCCGTCGACCGCCTATGAGCCGACGCTGAAGAAGCTCGACGAACTCAAATACGGCATTCTCGGCGACGCCGTGAAGGACGTGAACCGGAATTTCGTCGCGCCCGACAACATGGACCACCTCGACCAGCTGACGCCGGAACAGAAGGCGACGGTGCTCTACGATCTCATCGAGATCAAACAGCAGTTCAATGGCTATATGAACCAGTATGGCGACAGCGTGCCCGATGGCGAGCGCGTCGGCAAGGACCTCGATGCGCGGATCGAAAAGCTGACGGCCGATCCGGCGACGCAGCAGCATCTCTCGGATATCTTCGCGAGCGGCATGAAGGAATATCTGCAAAGCCCGGAGAATTCCGATCTGCTCACCAACATCGAAGACGCCTATCTGATCGATATCGGCGGCGGCAAGGCGATCGACCGGGCGCTGAGCGCCGGCAAGAGCTTCGAAGATGCCCTGAAGGATTATTATTCCGAACTCAACACGCTCGTCGATCTCCTGCCCCAGGATTATATCGACGCGCATCTCGACGCCGCGAACGTCACCTTCTCGAACATCGTCAAGGAACATTATATCGGCGACGGCCAGGGTGTCGATCTCGAGCCGCTGCTGTCGGGTCCGGATGACACATTTGTGCCCGGCGCAACGAATGACGCCATCAGCCAGTTGGCAAACACCTTCGCCGAGGATTTCATCAGCAAAAACGGCCCGGCAGATGGCGGCGAGACGCTGAAGCAGAACCTGGCGCAGGATATAGCGCGCGACGTCGACGGCGTTCTGCGCATGGTGCGCGGCGGTATGAAGCTCGACGACGCGCTTGCCTCCTTCAAGGATTCGCTCGACCTGCCGCGCCAGACCCGTACACCTGCCGGCATCGATGCCGAAGTGTACAAGGCCGGTCTGATGCACGCCGTGCAGATGCTGACGATGTCGAGCGTGCTGGTGGCGCACGGCCTCGGTGTCGGCGGCAAGTGGACGCCGGCCGATATCGCCGCTGCGGTCGGCTCGGCGACACAGATCGTCGGCATGACGATGGAGGGGCTCGGCAAGAACCTCGACGTTGCCGGCAAACCGTTCAGCGCCTTCGGCAATCAGCCTGGCAGCTGGGGCAAGGGGATCTCGATGAACTTCTCGCCGAAGACGATGGAAGCGGCAGGCAAGATCCTCGGCGCGGCCGGCGGCCTCGCCATGGCCGGCCTCGGCTTCTATTCGGCGTCGCGGTCGATGAAGGCCGGCGACCGCGCCAAGGGCGCGCTCGAAATAATCGGCGGCATTGCCGGTACCGGCAACGCGCTGATCGGTTTCTCCGAGGCGATGCTTTATCTGACCAATGCCATGTCCCGTGCCTTTTCCGGACTCGGAACGGTGGCGCCGGAAGTCGTGACCATCTTCAGCAGCGCCGCCAAAACCGGCCTTGCCGCGGCCGGACTGGTCACCGGCCTCGTTGCCTCGGCCGTCGGGCTGGCGCTTGGTCTGTGGGATATGGCCAATGGCGTGAAGAAGCTCGACAAAATGGAAAAGCAGCTGAACGAGAAGCTTGAACGCTACACCGGCGAGTCCGTGCATCTCGAATTTGGGCCAGACCCGTCATTCATCTGGTAGAGGCAGAGGGGCGGCAACGATGACCGCCACAGCCTGGGAAATACCCTGCGACCCCTCGGTAAAAATGTGATTTTTGATCTCCAGGCGCGAGGCCGCTGCATTTTATGCAACCGCGATGTCCGATCGGGCTTGAATTATCAGGCAAAGGTCGATCTTATGCCTAACGTAAGGTAAACGACGTCATCCGCGAAAAGCGGAAAAAGAAAATCAAAGGGAACGCATGTCATCGATCGCACCAGCATCTTCGGATATCGATACGGTTTCATTTCTCCGGCTAAACGCCAATTCCGATCCAAAGTCCGAAAATTCCACGAGCCAGGGCAAAACCACGAGCACCACGGTCAAGAAGGCATCGCCTTTTGCCTCTGACGGGACCACGACGGCAGCCCTGACGATTTTCTCCTCTATATCGGCGCAGACGAGCAGTCCGAAGTTCGTTTCGCTGGCCGCCACGTCGAATGGCACGTCCCGCCCTACCGCGCCGATCCAGCCGGTCATCGATCTCCTGTTCAATTCCGATTTCATGAGCGAGATCAATCAGGGCTTCATGGAAGGGCTGAAGGACAAGGACAAATCCTTCGAGAGCATCGACGTCGTCAAAAACCCTCACAATTACACTGCCGAGCAGAAACTGATCATGTATCTCGATCTGCTTCAGACCAAGGCGACCTTCGGCCAATACAAGGACAGCCTCGGCGACAACCAGCGCGGCATCTACAACGACCAGGAGATCCTGAAGGATCTCGACAAGTCGATCGCCATCCTGGGCTCGGACCCCGACGTCAACTCGCTGATGACGGAGAAGGCGCTGAAGGCCTTCAAGCTGATCTTCTCCGGTTATCGCGTGGCGCCGGCCGATACGAACAAGGACGCTTCCGAGATCATCAACGACACGATAACGCGTGACGAGAAGATGAAGGACCTGCGTACGAAGGTCGAGGATGCCTTTGAGCGCGACATCGTCAATGGCGGCCTGCTGAATGACGGTCTCAAATCCGGCAAGGACGTCACCACCATTCTCAAGGAATATAATGCCGCCCTCGGCTTCTATTCCATGGTGCTTCCCGACGATTTCGTAAAGCAGCGCTCGGCGATTGCCGACAAGACCTATGCCGAATTCTTCGACAAGAACGTGCTGCCGACGATCTCCGATCCGACGACGGCGCTCGATGGCCTGATCCGCATGGGACTGGCCGGCAACAAGACCGAGCGGGAACTGAAGGGGCTCGGCTCCATCCTGCCGGTTGTGGATTTCGACCAGTCGCTCGGGCTCGGCGGGAGCCTGTTCCCCGATCTCAAGATCGACCTCGACGGTTTGAAAAAGGTTGCCGCTTCCGAATTCGGCAGCACCGTTCCCAACAATATCACCCACCTGTTCAACCCGACCATCCAGGCGATGGCCAACCAGTTTTACGGGTCAGACAGCCCCGAGGTGCGCGATCAGTTCAAGGCCGACGTCAAGGCGCTTCTCGGTCCGCTGCTCGACAAGGTAGGCGCCGGAGAAATCGGCATCGGCGATCTCGCCGGCAATCTGGAGCGCCTGACGTCGCGCCTGAGCGCACCCGGCGGCAAGGAGGTCTTGGGCTACCGCCATGCGGTGCAGACCGCGCTGGAAGGGCTCGTCATGGGCGCCAGCCTGGTCTCGAAGTTGCCGGCCAATGCCGAGTGGGACAAGAGCGTCTCGCCGCTGCCCTCCAGCAATCTCGCCAGCTATTCGTTCAACGACGTCATGGCGGCAATCATGATCGGCACCGGGCTGGCCGGCAAGGGCATTGCCGCCAACGGCTCAGACGGCGGGCGCTTCTTCGCCGGCAGCGGGGGCGACGCCTGGATCGCCGAGCGCATGTTCGCCACCAAGGACAATGGCTGGAGCAAGACCATCCAAAGTCTCGATCTGCCCTATATCGACAGCGAATATCTGACATCGAGCCTCAAGGACATGGGACTTTCCATGTCAGGCCTGATGAAGACGCTGATGCCCGGCACGGATGTGATCGATCCAATCATCGTCGACGGCAAGACCGCCGAAGAGGCGATCAAGAGGATCATCGCCCCGAGCCTCGACGCGCTGGCGGAAACCCTGTTCAAGGGCAATGCCGATGCCATGGCGCAATACAAGACCAATTTCACGACGATCTTCACCGCGCTTTGGGCGACGATGCGACCGGGCGGCAGCGTCGAAACGATCAAGGCCGACCTTGCCAAGCTGATCGACAAGACCGCGACGGCGGCGCCGGCAGGGGTCGATCCTGTCAAATACAAGGCGGCGCTCTCTTCCGGCGTGATGTCGGTGCTTACCGCATCCCGCTCCATCTATGCCGGCCTCAACATGACGAGCCCGACCTGGGACAGCATCGGCATCGTGGTTCTGCACGCCCTTGGCGCTCTCGCGCACATGGGCAGTGCGCTCGGCTCGGCGATCAAAGCCTCGAATTTTTCGCTGCTGGATGGGATCAGTTCACTCGTCGGCGTTTCCGACGAGCTGGCGCGGGCGCAGCGCAGCGTGCTCTCCGCCTTTTTCAAGAATACCGGGACGACGGTTGGCGCCGTTGCCGGCGTCGCTTGGCTGCCGGTGGAATATTACCAGTTCCTGCAGGGGCTCACCAGTGGCAAGGGCGATCCGGTCGATCTCATCTTCATGGGTATCGGAACCGCGGCGGACACGGTCGGCGCGATCGAGGGCATCGCAGGCGTTGCCAATATGCTGGTGAATTCCACCTTCCTCGGGCGCACGGGCGCAACGGTAGCGCTCGTCTCCGGCGGCTTCTCGCTCGCCTTCGCGATCGCCGGCGCGGTGTCCTGGGCGGCCTGGGCGGGCTTTGCCATCTACCAGAGCATCAAGCAGGAAAAAGCCTTCCACAAGCAGACCGACATGATGAACGACATGCTTAAGCGCACTGTCAACGACACGGTCGGCATCTACGCCAAAACAGGTCAGCGCGTCGGCGCCAAGGGCGGCGTCGCCCCCGCGCCCCGCGACCCGGAACAGCGCGAGCTGACCCCTGAGAACTGGGACGCGATCATCGCCGATATCGAGAAGCGCCGCGGTACGGCGGTGGGCTGATCCGGGACGCTTTCGCAACACCAAATATCTGGGTACTCACAGGCCCGGTTGGCGTAGAGGCGGTCGGGCCTGTGAATATTTGATAGCAATAAATTTAAGTATGAATTTCATGCGCAATCTGGATATCTGCTGCGCTTTATGGATAAAAACGTTCAATTTTAATATAAAGGTCGAGAAAGTTGTCAAAGCGATTGTAATTTCCGAAAATTAACCATCGGTTAAGTTTAAACAATTGACCGGCCGTTTTTTTATCCATATCAAATCATGCATTCATTTTGATAACTCCTTGATGGAAGTGCTCATATGGCCGTAGATGCAGTGAATTCCGACCTGAACCTGGCGCCTGCAAACCCTGTCTCGGTGGAGCTGACGACTGATAAGACAGATTCCAAGGACACCACCGGCAGCACGACGAAAAAGGTCGATCCGAACAGCGAGAGCGAGATACTCTCCGCTGCCGTGGACGCGTTTCTGCCAGGCATGATTTCCAACACCCTGATGCTGAACAATTCGCTTTTCAATTTCGCCAAGGAGGCGATCGACGAAGGCAGCGACGAGTAGCGTTCCCGTTCATCGTTTGCAGTTGACGTGTACCGAGTTGAGGAATTGCAATGAGCGGAGAAGAACTTACCGGCCGCGCCTTTACGCCGCCCGTTGATGGCGTATCGACAGGCAATGTGCTGAAGACCTCGGAGATCGTGGCGGAGCGGATCGGGCTGCAGCCGGCGGATTTCGCCGGCCTTCGGCCAACCGAACTCACCTCCATTCCCAACATCCAGGGCCGCAAGATCGCGCCTGAGTCCGACGCCGTCCCGCCCTCCTATTCACCGGAAGGCAATACCAGGCCCTCCAGCATTCTCGACCGGCTGTCGGCATTCTTCATGCCGGTGGCCGGGAACGGCCAGCCGGAGACGCCGCTGGTGCGATTTGCCGCGGACAAGGATCACAGCGGCCCGAAGATCGAAGACATCACGACATCGATCGACCGGCTGGAGAAATCACAGCAATTCGCGACCGGCACGACGCTGCTGTCGTCACTCACCCAGTCGGTGATGTCGTCGTCCAAACGGCTGACGCAGGGCCAGTGAATATCATGATCACATCGGCCCTTGCGAGATCACCGATCACTTCGCCCGCGCGCAAAGTCCTTCCGAAGGCCGCCATGCTCGCTTTCTGCCTGTTCCTCGCCGCCTGCAGCCAGGACGTGCTGACGGGACTCGATCAGCGCGATGCGCTGGATGCTCAGGTCCTGCTCGAACGCGCCGGCATCTCCGTCACCATGAGGAGCGAAAAGGGCGGGACCTATGCGATCGCCGCTGAATCAGCCGATCATGCCCGGGCGATCGAGTTGCTGGCGGGCGCCGGTCTGCCGCGTCAGTCGTTCGGAAATGTCGCCGAACTCTTTCCCGGCAACGGCTTCCTTGTGACGCCTTACGAACAAAAAGCCCGGATGAGCTACGCCATCGAGCAGCAGCTTGCCGAAACGCTTTCGGGGCTTGACGGCGTGGCGACGGCGCGCGTCCATGTGGTGCTGCCGGAGGAAAACGGCCGCGGGCTCATCAAGGAAAAGGCGAGGGCGGCGGCCGTGTTGCAATATCGCCCCGGCGCCAATCTCAACGAGATCGACATGAAAAGCCGGTCCGTTCTGGTCAACAGCATCCGTGATCTCTCTTACGAAGATGTCTCGGTGGTGGTCAGCCCCTGGTCGGAGGTCGGCGCGCCGGCGGCCCCGCCGGCAACGGCAGCATCGGCCCCGGCGGCAACCGTGACGCCGGCACCCGCCGCAGCGCCATTCTCGATGGTGCAAAGCGCTCTCTCGGCTTTCAAGGCCCCCAATCTGGCCGTGATCGGCGCAATTATCCTCGCCATCGGGGCATGCCTGCTGCTGCTGTTGCCGCAGCGGAAGGAGCGCTGAGCATGCGCACGCCGCGTTCGGACGGCGAGGCGATCTCGGATGCGGCGAGGATCCGCAGGGCAGCGCTGCTTTCCGCGGATATGCTGACGGCCGCCCGATGGGATGGGACCGCGCCGCTCCTTGCCGATGGGTCTACCCTGTCGCGGCGGCTGCACCGGCGGCTTTTCACGGAGATCGCAGAAGCCCATGGCGACCCCGCCACATTTACCGACGGCGCCCGCCGCCTGATTTCCATGGACGCGGACGGACTCTCAAAGGCCGCGTTCCGGGCGGGCTTCGCCTATCATCTCGCAGCCTTCTGCCCCGCGGTCGATCGCCCGACCCTTGCGAGGCTCAGGGCCGCCTACGGCGAGGAAGCGGTCGCATTCGCCCTCGGCCACATCAATCTTTCCACGGCAACGCCGCCGCTTGATCTGTTGAGCGAGCAGGCAAGGCATGTCGTCGAGGCCGATGGCTGGTCGATGCTGACGCTTCTGGCAGACGAATATCGGATCTCTGCGGCATGGCGGTGGGCGGGCTGGCGCGACATGGCCGAAAACGGCTCGGCTTCCCTGTTGAAGAGCCCGGCGCTCGTTCTGGCGACGGCCGCCGTCGACGAGGTCGCCTCCACACAGGAAGGCGCCGGACGATGAGCTCGGGATTTGCACGCCACGACCGCATCATTCCGGCGGAAAACTTCGGCCAGATCAGGGAGGCGGCGCAAATTCTGGCGGCTGCCCGCCAGGACGCCGCCCAATCCCAGGCCACACTTGCAGCCGCCAGCGAGCAGGCCGCCCAATACGGCTATCGCGACGGGTTCGAACAGGGCGTTCGTGATGCCGCCGCACGGCTTGCCGCCTCGCTCGGAAAAGCCGAACAGGAGATTGCCAATCTCGACAGCTGGGTCGAGGCGGTGGTTCTGAAATCGGTCGGATTGATCCTCGGATCGATGGAGGCCGACGAACGCACCAGGCGATTGGTCCGCCACGCCATATCCCAGACCGCAGAGGCCCAGGAGATCGCCCTCCATGTCGCCCCCGAGGATGCCGCCATGATCGCCCAGGCAATTGCGGATATCGATCATCGCATCACTATCGAAACGGATCCGCTGATGTCTGCCGGCGAGATCGTCCTGGAGACATCGGCGGGACGAAGCCAGATCGGCTTGAAAGACCAGCTCGCCACCGTGATCGAGGCCCTCGTCCATGGCTGACGCATTGCTTCGCATGGAGCGGACGCTCGAACAGACGGACGTGCGGCGGCAGAGCGGCCGCGTGACGAGTGTTTCGGGCCTGCTGGTGCGGGCGCTCATCCCCTCGGTTCGGATCGGCGAGCTCTGCGAACTGCATGAGCCGGGCAGGGGCCGCATCGGCCTCGCCGATGTCGTCGGTATCGACGGCGAGACGGCACTTCTCTCGCTTCACGGCGAAACCCGCGGCATCTCCCAGCGCACGGAAATCGTCCCGACCGGCCGGGAGCCGGCGATCTCTGTCGGCAACTTCCTGCTCGGCGCGGTCGTCGATGCGCACGGCAACGTCCTGCGTCCCTCCGCCAATCCGGCCGGCGATGACGCGCGTTTCCTGCAGCCGCTCTACGGCCAGCCGGTCAACCCCTTGTCGCGCCGTCCCATCCGCCAGCCGTTCACCTCGGGGATTGCCGCCCTGGACGGATTGCTGACCTGCGGGCAGGGCCAGCGCATCGGTATTTTCGGCGCGCCCGGCGCCGGCAAGTCGACGTTGGTGTCCCAGATCGTCGCCAACAACAAGGCCGATGTGATCGTCTGCGCGCTGGTGGGGGAACGCGGACGCGAGGTCGGCGAATTCGTTGCCGACAACATGCCGGAAGGCGTTGCCTCGAATGTGGCGCTGGTTCTGGCGACATCGGATCGCCCGGCGCTGGAGCGGTTCAAGGCGGTGATGACGGCAACGGCGATCGCCGAATATTTTCGCGAGCAGGGAAAACATGTGCTGCTCGTCATCGACAGCGTCACCCGCATGGCCCGCGCCTTGCGCGAAGTCGGGCTTGCTGCCGGCGAACCGCCGGTGCGGCGCGGCTTTCCGCCTTCCGTATTCGCCGTCTTGCCGCAGATCTTCGAGCGCGCCGGCAACAGCGCAAACGGCACGATGACGGCTTTCTATACGGTCCTCGTCGAAGGCGAAGAGCAGGACGATCCGATCGCCGAAGAAACCAGGTCGCTGCTGGACGGCCATATCGTGCTCTCTGACAAGATTGCCAGGGCGGGCAATTTTCCGGCGATCGATGTGCTGGCCAGCCGAAGCCGGACGATGAGCGCGGTGGTGAGCGAGAGCCATCGCCAGGCAGCCGACAGGCTGCGCGCCCTGCTGGCCCTCTATGACGAGGTGGAACTGCTGATCCGCGTCGGCGAATATCGCCAGGGGCGCGATGCCGCCGTCGACGAGGCCGTCGCCAAACACGGGCTCATCCAGCGCTTCCTGTTTGACGGCCAGGGCAAGCCGCAGCCGTTCGGCGCGATCGTCGAAGCGCTCGAGGAGCTTGTCCGATGAATATCGCCGCGCCCGCATGGCCCGACTCATCGATGGCCGGGAGCTTCTTTTCCCGTTCCGGCACGACGATGCGCGCCGCCTGGCAAATTCCGGTCCGGGAGCAGACGCTTTCCGTTCGCCCGCTGTCCCCCGATATCGCGGCCACGCGGATCGCCGATCCTGTCGGCATTCTCTGCCGCGTCGGCGAGCAGGATCAGATGCTGATTGCTTCGGCCGGAGCATTGCGGCTGCTGGCCGAAAGGCTGGAACCGCTGCTGCTCTGGGAAAAACTGTCACCGCATGAAAAGGCGGCGGTGGTGGAACATCAGTTCGCCGAGGCCTTCGAGGCAATCGAGAACAAGATCGGCATCGGCCTTTCGCTGCTGGAGATCGGCGCGCAGCCGGAGCCGGATTTTAGCGGCAATTTCGGCTTCGAAATCGGCTGGAGCGGCATGAGCCTGCCCTTGAGCGGCCGTTTCGATGAAACCTTCCTTGCCGGCCTCGTCGGCTGGGCAAGCCGCCTACCGCGCCGCACGCTCAATGCCCTGACGACGGCGGTCAACATCCGGCGCGGTTATGCCGTGCTGTCGGTCGGTCAGATCAAATCCCTGCGATTGGGGGACGGCATCGTCATCGATGGGGGGGCACCGGAGACCGTGGTCGCGATCACGGGTGAACGTTACCTTGCAACCTGCATGCGCTCGGACAAAGGCGCGGTCCTCACCGAGCCGCTCCTGTCGACGCCAACCGGACCAATGAGGCATTTCATGACGAATGACACCGTCGATCAGGAATTGCAGGGCGAGCCGCGTCCGTCGCCTGTCGACAGCATCCCGATCAAGCTGGTCTTCGATGCCGGACGGCTGGAGTTGCCGCTGCGCACACTCGAGACGATCGGCGAGGGCTATGTGTTCAACCTCGACAGGCCATTGTCGGACGCCGTCGATATCATCGCCCAGGGCCGCATTATCGGACGGGGCGAAATCATTTCCGTGGATGGGTTGAGCGCCGTTCGCGTCACGGCGCTGCACGACTGATGGAACAGAGCTTTCCTCTTGCCCAGAGCCTCGCGGCAATGGCGGCGATCTCGATGCTGCCGGTCATTGCCGTGATCGCAACCTCCTTCACCAAGATTTCAGTCGTCCTGCTGATCGTGCGCAATGCGATCGGCATCCAGCAGACGCCGCCGAATCTCCTGGTCTTTGCGATTGCCATCGTGCTCTCGGCCTTCGTGATGAACCCGGTGCTGCAAAACAGCTGGCAATTGCTGCTCGCCCATAGCGGCGATTTCGGCACGGTCAGTGGCATGGCGGACGGCATGATCAAAGTGGCAGCGCCGCTGAAGGATTTCATGCTGAAATTTTCCGACGCCGAGGTGCGCGACTTTTTCGTGCAGGCGTCGCAGAAGATCTGGGCAAACGCGCCGGCAACCCCCATTGCCTCCGACGATATCACCGTGCTGACGCCAAGCTTCCTCGTTTCGGAACTGACGCGGGCCTTTGAAATCGGATTTCTGATTTATCTGCCCTTCCTGATGATCGACTTCGCCGTCTCCGCCATTCTGGTGGCGCTCGGCATGCAGATGATGTCCCCGACCGTGGTGTCGACACCGCTGAAGCTGCTGCTGTTCGTCTCGATCGACGGCTGGCGGCGATTGCTGGAAGGTCTGGTGCTGTCCTATGCGCAGTGAGCATCGCGCCTTGACGAAAGCCCCGGTTCGAGCGCCTGCCGCGCCCACGCGAAAGGCCTGCCACCATGGGTGAAGACCAGGTCGCAGCTGAAATCGGCATGTCCGTCATGGCGACCTTCGCCTTGGCCGGCCCCATTCTGGGCCTGGCCGCGCTTCTCGGGCTGATCATCGCCATTTTCCAGGCTGCAACGCAAATCCAGGAACAGACCATCGCGCAGATCGTCAAGATTTTCGTGATCTCCATCACCCTGCTGCTGTTCGGCCGGGTGCTGGCAACGCCGCTGATCGAACATTCCGTTCATATCCTGAACGACTTCCCGACCATGGTTCAGTGAGGCGGGGCGGATGGGGCCGGATCATCTTCCGCTCGTCGGCATCGAGGTCGCGGCACCGGCCGCAGCCATGCTCGGCGCCGCCCGCGCGCTCGGGATCCTGCTGATCTTCCCGATCTTCTCGCTGTTCAGCATCGTCGGCATTCTGCGTTTCGGCCTGGCAATCGGCCTTTCGGCGCCCTCCGTCGCCTTCGCCTATTCGGTGCTGGCTATCGGAGATACGTCCTGGTTCGATCTGGCCGCCCTTTCGATGAAGGAACTTTGCTTCGGGGCGCTCATCGGCATGGGGCTCGGCATTCCCTTCTGGGCGGCCCAGGCGGCGGGTGATATGACCGATGTCTATCGCGGGGCCAATGCCGCCAATCTCTTCGACCAGATCAACGCGCTGGAAACCGCGCCGCTCGGCTCGCTGATGATGTCGATCGCCCTGGTGATTTTCGTCAGCGCCGGCGGCATCATCGATCTGGTCGCGATTTTCTACAAGTCGTTCGAGTTCTGGCCGCTCTTCAAGCTCATGCCCGCCATGCCCGACGATCCGCTCGACATGATCCTCGGTGTATTCGGCCGGCTGTTCAAAGCGGCCGGATTGCTTGCCGCCCCGTTCATGATCGTCACCTGCGCGCTCGAATTGTCGCTGGCCTTCGTTGGCCGCTCGTCGAAACAATTCCCGCTGAACGATAGCCTGCCGGCCATCAAGAACTTCGCGGTCGTGGTCATTCTCGTCATCTACACGGCCTTTATCTCCAGCTATTTCCACGATCTCTGGATCGACGGATTCAACGAGGTGAAAGCCATGCTGGAGGTGACCCATGGCCAAAAATGACGATACCGAGGAAAAAACCCTGCCGCCGAGCCGGGTGAAGCTCGATCGGCTCCGCCGCGAGGGCCAGGTTCCCCGCTCGAAGGAAATCCCGGTTGCGATCTCCGTCCTTGCCATCGCCGTCTACGTCACCTGGGGCTTGCCTGATATCCTCGAGGATTTCACCCGCAGTTTCGATGCCGGCCTTCAGTCCGCCGCGCGAGCCGACGTCTCCGACGCCGTCACTGTCGGCTTGAGCGAAACCGGCGTGGCGCTGCTCGATCTCATCTGGCTGCCGCTTGCCATGGGTCTTGCCGCGACCATCCTGGTGTCGATCCTCGACGGGCAGGGGTTTCCCGTATCGTTCAAACATATGAGCTTCGATTTCACCCGGCTCAATCCGTTCGAGGGCATCAAGAGGCTTTTTTCGCTCGCGAGCATCGCCGAGTTCGTCAAGGGGCTCGTCAAGTTTGTCCTGCTCGCAACCGCCGGCGGCGGTGCGATCCTCTATTTCCTCAACAGCATCTTCTGGTCGCCTCTTTGCGGAGAAGCATGCACGCTCTCCACGACAGCCCATCTCCTCGGCTCGATCCTCGTCATTGCCGCCGGCATCATGGTGGCGGCGGCGTTTTTCGATATCCGCATTTCGCGCGCGTTGTTCAGGCACGAACACCGCATGACCAAGACCGAGGCGCGGCGCGAATACAAGGATACCCAGGGCGACCCGAAGCTGAAATCGGCGCGCCGGCAAATCGGCGCGGAAATGCGCAGCAGCCCGCCGCGCAGGCAAGGATCAGGCCGGCAATGAAAAGCGGGAGCCTAAGCCGCCCGCTTGATCTTCGCTTTGCGGTTCCGGTGGTCGGGCGTCTCAGACGCCCGATTGGTTGTCACCTACACGCGTCCAGTTCTTCACATCGTCCAGCGTGATATCGGAGAGGAACGTCACGCTGGCAAGTGAGCTGTCGGTGCGGAAGACGTTGCTGCCGTGGGAGAACGCCCCGCCATCGATGGTGACGTCGGCGTCGATCTGCTTGCCGCCGTTGGTGCGCACGAGCGTGGTAAAGCCGTCAGCGACGAAATCCTTCAGATAGAACCTCGTGTCGGCATTGATCTGGAAGATCTTGTCGGTCGCGCCCTTGGCGGAGCCACCGATAATAGTGATGTCGCCGGCGCTTTTTACCGTCAGCGCATCCTCGCCGACATTCTGCCAATTGACGTTTTCGAGCGTCGCGCCGTCATAGACGTGGATTCCGTCGGCGCCATTCTCGCCGAGATCGACATTCTTGAGCGTCGCGCCGTTCTTGAGAATGAACAGCGGCGATTGGGTTTCGGACTGGCCGCCATCGCCGAGCTTGGACGAGGCCGTATAGGTCGCGCCCTTGCCGTCGAACACGCCGCCATCCACGACGATCGGCTCGTTGACGACGATGACGCTGCCCTCTTTCGAGAGGTCGGGTTTTTCCGTCGTGGTCTGCAAAGTCGTGGCCTGTTTCTCGTCGGATGGATCCACCTTCTTGGAGTCGGATTGCCAGTTGATGTGCTTGCGCAGCAGATCCTTGGGGTCGGAATCCATGCCGTTTTCCGACGTTTCCCGCGAATTCGGCACATAGGAGGTCAGTGTCGGCGGGTTGCCGGAGAAATCTTCGAAGGGCGAGACCTTGCGGGTTCGGATGGTGGTGAAATCCGTGTCGGCCCTATTGCTGCCGCCAAGGCAATCGGACTCAAGGTCGAAACGGGAGGTTCTGTCGAAGTCTATGGGCCTTTGTCCATCTACGCCACACATTGCATTCATCCCCAGTTGGTCTCGTCTACTTCACTTGCTCTATCAGCCCGGCCTTTGTTTGGAGCCGGCAGCGTTCCGGATTTGCCCGATCTCTCCGATGGTTTCGATCGTTATATCCCTGTCGATCTCCTCCGCCGCCAGCACCGGAATGCGGCAGTTGTGGTGGATCATCAGCGTCTGGGTGAGCAGGCGCCACTCGCCCGGCACGATGATGATGGGATCGTATCCCCGCTCGTTGGCGTCCTCGAGAGCCTGCCTGGCTTTCTCGGCCAGCAGGCGCAGCCTTTCGGCTATCTCGATCTTCTCGGTCGCTCCAGCGGCGTCATAGGAGCGGATGAAGTGGTCCCATTCGGTGGGAAGCACCAGCGCCGGCAGCAATCCGCGCCGGTCGAGAAGCCCGAAGGCGATCTGCTTGACCAGCGCGGCGCGCGCCATTTCGGCCAGGGCATCCGGCGCGTGATCGGTGCCGGCGTGCAGCATCACTTCCAGCAGTCCGCGCGGCTGGGAAAGCGTCACGCCGGAATCCAGCAGGCGTCTGACGACCGCGACCGTCAGCATCAGCGGCACCTGGGTGGCGACGTCGATCGCCAGTTTGCCGAGACGCGGTTCGAGGCTGCCCAGCCATTGTGCCGCGTCGTCGACGCTGAACAGGGCGCCGATATGGCGGCGGACGATGCGCACGATGCCGTCGGCAATCTGTTCGGCCGTCCGTTCGGGACCGCAGCTGACGAGACCGGCGGGCACGTTTTCGACCTGAAGGTGGATCAGATCCTCGGCCATGCGGGGATCGGCGTTGAACGTCGGCACCGTCACGGAGACGCCGACGGCGCGCGCCGCCATGCGGATCCGCCCGTCCAGCATTTCGCCGAGTCGCATCGCCTCAAGCCGCGCCAGCGTTTCCACCGCGACGGTGGCGATGACGGGATCGCCATATTTCGTCCTGTCGAGCGGATAGGAATTGGCGCTTTCCACGGCATTCGCCGATGCGGCCGCGGCTGGGCCGGCGCGCCGGCGATGCACCATGAAGGCAAGGCCCGCCAGACACAGGCCGATCGCGCCGAGCACGCCTGTGGGAAATCCCGGCACGAAGCCCGCGCAGATCGTCAGCGCCGCCGCAATCGCCAATGCACGGGGCTCCCGGAAGAGTTCGCGGCCGATATCGCTGCCGAGACTGCCGTTGCCGTCATCGGACACGCGGGTCACGACGATACCGGCCGAGACTGCCATCAGAATGGACGGAATCTGCGACACCAGACCGTCGCCGATCGACAGCAGCGTATAGAGATGGGCGGCCTCGGCGAAGCTCAGGCCCTTCTGGAAGATACCGATCGCCAGGCCGCCGATGAGATTGACGGCGACGATCACCAATCCTGCGACCGCATCGCCCTTGACGAAGCGCATCGCGCCGTCCATCGCCCCGAAGAACTGGCTCTCCTGTTCGAGGCGCGACCGGCGCTTCTGCGCGGCTTCCGTGGTGATATGGCCGTTACGCAGGTCGCTGTCGATGGCGAGCTGCTTGCCGGGCATGGCGTCGAGCGTGAAACGCGCGCCGACCTCGGCGATGCGCTCGGCGCCCTTCGTCACCACGATGAACTGCACCAGCGCCACGATCAGGAAAATGATCAGCCCGACGACGACATTTCCCGCAACGACGAAATCGCCGAAGGCCATGATGATCTCGCCGGCATCGGCGTCCGCCAGCACGAGCCGGGTCGAGGAAATCGTCAAGGCCAGGCGGAACAGCGTGCCGATCAGAATGACCGCGGGAAAGGTCGAGATTTCAAGCACGCTCTTCAGATAGGTCGTGGTGATCAGCACCACGAAAGCGAAGGAGAGATTGAAAGCGATCAGCACGTCCAGAACGATTGTCGGAAGCGGCAGCACCAGCATCGTCACGACGGAGGCGAAAAACACCGCAAGCAGCATATCGGTGCGTTGCGCAAGCATGGCGATGGCGGATGACCTTACCTTCATGATCCGGCTTCCGACGCCATCGCCTATTCTTGTTCGCTGCTGGAAATTTCGGCGAGCTTCGGCTCGGCACTGCCGGCGGGGGCGAAATTGACCGTATCGTCCTCACTGTCGCGGGAAACGGTCATCTGGTCTTTGCCGATCTCCTTGATCCGCCAGCCGCTCGAAACGACATCGCCTTCCTCGTAGCGGCGGCCGTCGGAGCCGATGATGAATCTGACGGGCGTATAGCCGGCGGCGGCGACGAAGCCGTCGAGACCGGAAGAGAGGGCGGTGAGATCGACGATGGAAACGGAACCGCGCCGGCTCATCGAGGCGATGATGCTGCGCAGCTTGGCCTTGTCGGGCAGGCAGAGAGGGCGCGATCCTTCGCCGATGCGAATCTCGTCGGCGGTGGCGACGATGCTCAGATCTTGGGGAAGCTGAGCCATACGAATGACCTGGCGGATTTCGGCAGCAATTGCCGCCGATGACGGCGCCGGTTCCGGCGCGGCGGAAACCCTGACGAGCGGGGCTTCGTGAGCCGGCGCATCGCTGTTGTAAAGCCCGGCCAGCAAAAGCAACGCCGCCAGCCCGAGAAGGCCGGCAGCCGCAATCCGGCGTGGCGCGAACCGCACGCGCCCGGCGCCGAGACCTTCGAGTTCGCAGGCCGTGCCGTCGAAGGAGATGGTCTGCCTCTTCGTAAGGGTCATCGTCCGATCGCGTGGGATGGAACGACCGTTGATCACGACGTCATCCCGCAGCGCGGTCAACGACACCGTGTCGGAGCCGCGGGAGCGCTGCAAACTGATGGCAAAGGCGGGTTCTGGTTTGGCGCCGAGGATGATCAGGTCGCAATCGGCGCTGCCGCCGACCACCTGCCGCTCCGCCGTCAGCGGCAGATTGGAGCTGCGCCCGGCACGCGTGATGCGCAAGACCGGTCCGCCGCTGCCTGACGCAGCGTTGCCGGCGTTACCTCTGAATGTCGGCGAAGAGGAATCTAGATCCATAACCATCTTGTTCCCGAACCGTCCGTCGAGCGGCTTTTATTGTCTTCGAGAGCGGGGAAGCGAGACGGGCGAACCCGTCTCGCCATTGTTTCAATCAGCCTGGGCCGATCTTCTTGATGGCGTTTGCGACGCCGTTGATCTTGGTGATTTCGGTTGCAACCTTCAGGCTCTGCTCGGTCGCTTCGTTCTGGGCCGACTTGAAGGCGGAAATCGCCGAGCCGATGCCCGCATCAAGTGTCGAAGTACTAGCCATGTCTTGAACTCCTTGCATGGTTTTGGCGGCCAGAGCCTTGCAGAATTCAAGATCGAATTCAATAGCTTATGTTAAAAAGTTATTAATTCGCGATATGTACAACAAATGCGCGAAATGGATATCCGTCCTGTTCCCAGCGGACCGATGATCTGCAACAGTAGATCAGATAATTATTAATAGATTGGATTTCGCAGCCCTGCCTTCATTCGTTCATTAGTTGTCGGGCGATATCCGGATCGTGAGGTAAACTCAGATGTTTGCGCGTTTTGTTTACATGGCCGCTATCGGACTGCTGGCCTCCTTTCCTCCACCGGCCGGCGCCAGCGAGCGGGAGGTGCGCCTGGATGTCGTCTCCCTGCCGCTTGGCGATGTCGTCCAGACGCTGTCCTTCATGTCCGGCATCCCGGTCACGACAGTCGGGACGCTGAGCGGCAAGGTCGAGCACTGGTCCGTCCGGGAAAGCGGAGCCAAGGCCTTTGTCAAGCTTGGCGATGCCAGCAATCTCTTCGTCGCCTATGACGGCAGCCGCATCATCATCGCGCCGAAGCAGGAGGTCTCCACCGTTGTCCTCGATCGCGGCGGCCGCAGCTGGAAGACCGAGCAAAACGCCATTCGCGCGCTGTTCCCGCTGCTGCCGGACGATGCGCTGCGTGAAGATCCCGCCAGCGGCTTGGTGCTGGTGCGCGGGCCCGCCGTCTTCACCAAGGCCGTCGAAGACGTGCTGAGCCGGCAGCAAGCCGACAGCATCAAGGTCATCAAGGGCGGCCAGCTGGAAATCCTGACGACGAACAACGGTGCCTGAGCGGCTGATATGAAGGCGATGAAATCTCTCAGGCAGTTGCTGCAGATCCGCAGCCTGCGGGCGGACAATCTTTCCCGCAGCCTCTCCGAGGCGCGGGCGGATGCCGAAAGCGCGCGGGAGCGGGAAACGAAAGCCTCCGAAGCGCTCGACATCGCGGCAAGCCGGGCCGCCGGCAATCCTGTCGTCGACGTATTGCGCAAGAGTGGTGTCATCGCCGCCGCCGAGCTTCAGGACGCGCTGATGCGACAATCCGTATTGCGCAGCCATGAAGCCGATGCCGGCCTATCGCTTGCGCAACACAAAGCCGCCCGGCGCGCCGCGCAAGAGCGGGCAGAACACGTCGCCGCCGATTTTTCGCGAGCACAGAAGGCGGTATTGCGCGTCGAATTTTCGCTTGAAGCAGCGGAGAAAATCGACCGGTAGGGAGCTAAGAACCAGCAGATGAACCAACCGGCTTCTGTTCTTCCATCTCTTCATCGACAATCGAGCTGACGAGGGCAACGACCCGGCTGCGCACACGCGGAGAAAGGAGCAAAACGTCGTCTATCAGACGCCGTCCCTCCGCCGTGGAAATGTAGGCAATCTTCTCATCGATCTCTGTTATGATTTGCTGGCCCTGAGTGGTTTCGGGATCTGGAAGACCTTCGAAAAACCTCGAAACAGGGATCTTGAGGCAATTGGCAAGCTCGTAGAGCATCGAAGCGCTGACGCGGTTCTTACCGCTTTCATATTTTTGTACCTGCTGCAAACTGACCCCGATGCCGGCGCCGAGATCCCCTAGGGATACATTCGACTGCATTCGGCGGATACGGATTTGCTGTCCGACATGCCGATCAACTGGATGCACCAACTCGCGCGCTACATTCGACTGTTCGGCTTGCGCAGGCCTCGAAGTCCGGACCTGTGCTGCTGCATAGCGCTTCATGGTGGACACCCCGATGGAGAGTTTCACGCGGTGCGCCCCCGCTGAAAACTCGCTAAACCCACTGATCGGGGAGTTGGAAACCGTACACGACGGTCCTGTGGCCTTTAGTTCCGAGGAACCTGGACATACGCCACAGGCTCCTCGACCGAAGGTCAAGGAGTGTGATGCCGTTACGGCCGGCATCAACCACGTGTAGGGGTTTCCACACCCCAGGGCAGCGCGTACTGCCCTATCGAAAAAGATAGCGGGAATCCGCCCGCTGCGCAACCGAATTCTTTACAAGATTCAATAGCTTCGCTTTACGCTCGGACACTTGCCTCAAAAGCGAGAGGTCACGCTTCGGGCGGTAAAGTGGTCAGAAAACCAAAGGAGGTGCGATCAGCGGAACGCCCATTGCGAGGATTGTCTGCCCACTCTCCCGGAAGAGATGACGATGACACCTGGGAGAGCGCGGACGTCGTGGCGATCGAGGAGACGGACGATACCGTCACCGTACTTCTCTGGCATCTGAAATACTCGCAGGCAGTAATGGGGCGCCGGGCGGACGATCTTTACCTCGTTTGCGGTCAAGCACAGAAGGGGGTGAAGGGGACATGGAGCTTGAAGAACCTCATCAACCACCTGACCGTGAGAGAAACATCACATCTTAAGGGCCGGGCCCGTTTCATTCGAGGCAGCCTGAATGACTTGGCCACGCTTCGAAAGGCTGCCCGACGCAAGTTCATCGAGTACCGGATCGGGATTGTACAGCCGGGTCTTAACGGTGAAAACATACCCGCAGAACATCTTGCGCTTCTGGGAGCGACTGCCACTTCATACTGTCTGTCACCGGGTGTCCCCTAATGACTGTCGCGAACCGCACCGATCCAGCTTAGCTGCCGGCCACCGTCTCCAGCGGCGCTACTTTCCATGACGGCAGGGCCGCCGCGAACTGTCACGGCCTTCTTGGGGCTTTCGATATCGAAATTGACGTTGTAGCGGTTCCACTCTGTAACAGCGGCAGAGCCGCCGACAAAATCAGGGGTAGGAATGCTCGATGTCCTGCCGATTGTTGCGGCGGGTGCATAGCTGCAGTGCAACATAGACGCTGGCTTCATGGCGCTGGCCCGAGTATTGCTATTTTCATCGAAGCGATGCTTCCTCCCGCAACGCTTCGAAGTTTAGACGGCCCACTCCTCCTCCCAAAGGGACGTCTGTGGGAACAGCGGCACTCCTCCTCCCAGGTCGCCGTTCGGTTCTTTTAGGAAAGCCTGCCGCACCTCCTCCCGCGGCAGGCTTTTCTATTTCGGGGCGATGGGCCGTCAGAGCCCGAGATCAAGTTGGGACTGGGGTCGTGCATTGCCGATCGGAGGTCGTCAGCGTTGAAAGCGTGACGCCGAGCAGCCGCACTGGCCGCTTGAATGGATAGACAGTCGCCAATCGACGGGGCATCGTTCGATGGTGTGCTCGAAGATCTTGGCTGGTTCGGCAAACGGTTCACGCCGGACATGCGCGCCGATGTGCTGCTGTTTCGAGCGGGAGACCGGCGGCTGGTTGCCGTGGATCCCAAATGGATCCCGCTTCGGCTAACGTTGCGTTTTTATAAGATCGACAGGACGCGTGTGGCAAGCAACCAAGTTTTCCTATCTCCAGCGCCGGCTGCGGGCGAGGGCCCGGTCGCGTCTTTGAAGGCCATGATGTTCGGCTGCGTCAAGAGCGCGGCCATGGTCTATGACGATCAACCCATCGTCGACCATTTCCGGCGGATCGACGCCGAGAGGATCATGGGCGCGAAATTTCGCTCTGCGCAAGTAAGGCACGAACCGTCGAGACGGCAGTTCCTAATGAGCTCATCGAAAGGTCATATCATGCTGAAATACAAGCTCTACGTACTCGTGGTAAAAGCCGACGGGAATCTCGCGATCCTCGCCGCGCTTGCCATGGTTCTTACCGCGATATGGCGCGGCGTTTTACCCATAGGAAGTTTCTACTAAAAGACTGGAGGTGCAGGATCATTCCTGCACCCTCCTCACATATCACCACGTTCGCAGTACGCGTGTCACCTATCTCTCACGCGCAACAGCGGAAACGACAAGGTCTGTCATTTGAGAGTTACCCGGAGCGCCCCACCAGTCGCAGAGGGACAGGTAGGAGAAGTCGCTCACACTGTCACCGTAGCCGATCACTGGGCGACCTGGATGCTCCGTCCGAAGCTTTTTGAGCAGAAATTGTGAGGCCACCCGTTTTGAGATCGCAGGCGGAACTAGCGCAAGGTTATTGCCGTTGTGGTGTCGAACCCAACCCCGTTTTTCTCGAATGATCGGCACAATCTCTTCAAGGCGTGAGCCGTCTCCGTCAATCTCTTTGAAGACAACATATGTCGCGAGATCAGCTTCCATCACCGACCAGCACCGGATGTGGACGCCAAGTTCCCTCGCCTTGGTCCTGCCCTCATCGAGGAGCTTATCGAAAAAGCCGGCAAGCGGCCGGAGCTCCCTTGCGACGACCTCATGCCATTCGGCGTCAGGCTTGCCGTCCTTTTTGAGGATGACGGCACCGTTCGATACGATTGAGTAGCTTTCAAACGCGATCGTAACGCGCGAAAGAGCCTCAGAGCCGCGCGCCGTAACCGGGATGGCCTCCGTGGAGACGAGCAGCCACTCGACAAAGGCAGCTTGAATCTTCGTCATATAGGAGTTGCTTCCATTAATGGATTTGGACGCCAATACCAGATCGGCTTCCGCAATCTCCGGTATCTTTTTCTTGGTTTGAAACAAGGTGTCGTCGAGGTCCACCAGAGCAATGGGCTTCATATGCGTACTCCAAAATGCGACTGGTTAAATATCTGATCGATTGCCAGATGTGAGCTTTCGCGGATTCTCCATTGGCAATGAATTTTACGATACGGAATTTGTCACATCTCAGTTTCCTTGACCTGCGCGCCGAGCTCGTAAGTAGACATACGTGGAGATTAGGAGACGTGCCGGATCAGCGTGACGGCGCGGTAGGGGGCGATCTTTCTAGGGGAGACGACATACGGGACGCCTTTGTTGTCGATCAGGTACATGAGGGCCGCGAGTTCTGGATCGGTTGGCGACGAGACGTACACCTTTTCCGGCACACGTCGCAGGATGGCCCTGGTCGCCTCCGCAATGCCCGGCTTTACTCGGTTGATGTTCGTTACGGCGTCCTCCCCCATCACCCAGGCGACGGCAGCGGCGGCGGCATCGCGATGCGCCCGGCGGGTCTCGATACTCCAGACGCTCGGGATTTCGGTTGCAATCACAGTGGAGACATCATTCCACATACCATCCACGAATGATCGGGAAATATCGTGTTCCGCGAGATTATCCCACTGGACGCAGGCGTGGAAGTCACCGGGACCGACGAGGGCAGCGTTGAGGATCGAGCGGCTGATAAGCCCGGATACGGTGCATCCTAGCATTCCGGAGGGAATAAGCCAGTCGTCGCCCGATGCGGCGAGCCATGCGCAGCCGCAGGGGTCGGCCAATACAACTAGCCGCGCAGGCCGGTCTGAGTAGTCCTTGAAGCTCTTTTCGAGTTGGTTCGCAATTGCTCCTTTGCCCGTCCAGCTATCTACGAAGACGATGCTCTCGACAGGACGCCTGGCAAGAATGTGGCGCATAGCCTCGTCGTCAACGCCCTTGTCGCGAATGATCGACAACCCGTAGTGTCCGACGTCCCGGCCGAGTAAGGCGATGGCCCTCTTGAGAAGGATGCCGAAGGGCACGCCGGCGCGGACCAAACTGACAAGGGTAATAGGACCCTCGACCGACTGCACGATCGCGAGGGCGAGGCGTGCCGTCTCGGCGCCCATGCGCGGGCCACCAGTGGCCATGGCCTTAGCAAACAGCTCCATGTATTCGCGGGTCGGGGCCATCTCGGCGGAAATCATTTCCGAGTAATGCCGCCGCCCGGATTGGATGGCCTCTTCCCTCGTGGCCGTGTCAGTAGGCTGAATATCCACTCTCTTGAGAAGGAGCGTCACGTCGTATTCGGCGTAGGAGCCTAGTGTGGCAGGGGAGGCGATGCTGTCATAGGTATCCCCCATGGGAGTGATGTCCTTAGGTAACGCGACAGCAGTGTTGTGTCGCTGTGGACTGGCGGAAATGTCCGATCGAGTGAGCCGATTTCGAAGCGGCAGACCGCATGGCCTAAGGCGGCTTCATTCACCTTCTACGTCTGAAAGGACAATGGGATCGCCCAGTGCGGACATCAGGCTGGCACAGACATTTTCCGGGCCTGTCTCCGAGCAGAGTATAATTTTCGAGTACAGCGCTGGATCGACGTTGTAGAGGTAATGTGGAACCGTTCCGCCGTAGTTGTCGGAGAACGAAAGTACTGAACCGATCGCGTGGCCTTTCGACAGGGGAGAACGCGTCACGGATGAATAGAAAACCTCAGCGCCCTCCTTTTCCAAGCGCTCCGCAAGCAGGAAGGGCTGCCACACGTGTTCGCCCGTTCCGAGTACGAGGGTAATCCCGTCATCGGCAGCGTTTGCATTGAGACCCTGCAAGTGATCGACGACGCCGAGACGCGCCCAGTCTCGAGCGACGTCGGGACAGACCTCGGGCCGCTTAGGACGGTCACAGGAAGGGACCTGCGGAGTAGCTGCCGTGAAATCCCCACGCGGAGTCCAACTGTACCGTCCGGAAACGATAGTAGCCTCACTGACTGTTCCCGTGATCTCCGCGCGGGCAGCGCCTTCTGACCAGTCGGTAAGCGTAAGTAGGACTGTGTGCTTCAGCTTCAAACGAATTTTTGCAGGAAGGGCAGCGAAGATGTTGGCAAATGTCTTACCTGTCGAAGCCTCATCGTCAACGAGTACCAAGCCGGTCGCACCATGAACCAAGTCGCGGAGCCTTGCCTCGCATGGTTCGTGCAGGAGGTGCCGCGGGGCATGGCTATGCTCTTCCTCAAATTCGCACAGCAGCGGCAGTTTAAGATCATGGCGAGTGGAGCAGATATATATTGCATCGCCGCGACCAGTGAGTTCGCGGAACCGCCGATGGACACCCGCACCAAGGCCAATGCCCGCTTCGGCTATTCCGATGAACAAAACCGGACCAGGAATATCGGCAGGAATCTGACGTGCAAGGAGGTCGAATGCATTTCCCATGACCGAAGGGCGGATCGGCAGGAATCGACCAAGAACCTTGGAAACAAACAGAAACGAGCGGTTCGGGTTGATTCGCTGCCCGAAGCCGAACATCTCGATGGGGGGTACAAGGCTTCGATCCACGTGAACCGAGATAGTGCCGTCGGCGAGTTGCGCAGAGTATGTTGAAGGATTCACCATTGCCAGCTTTCGAAAGTACGGACGTTTACCGTGGAAAAAATCCGTGCCATATGTTTCCGTGACGCCGCACGCTCATTGGCGTCTCGTTGACGAGCAGGGTAGCACTTACCTCTCGAGGCTCAGAGTGCATCCGCGCCACGATATCGCAGGAGAATTCGCCGGCCCTTGGCGCGAAGGCCAGCACGGCCGAGCGCCTCCCTGGTTTCAGCTTCGTTGGGGCTAAATCCCGATCTGAGGCCTTCCTGCCCCGTCGATGCGGCTCGTGACCCATCTCCGACAAAGCGACTGGGGCGATAGAAATAGAGTTTACGTCAGTTCATCCTCGCTCTCTGCGGTGAATCAGTAGCATGAAGTGAAGCAAGGGACGTGCCACTCGGACATGCAGCACGAATGGGAGCTGAATAGGCACCAGAACTCGAATATTGCATTCCAGGTCTCACGCGGCAGATGTCCAGATTGCCGGGAAATTTCGTATTGCATCCATAACGGCTTTGGGCGACGGATTGCGGGACCTGCCATGGCAAGCGCGTGCGGTCGCGAAACCTCAGATGGCGGCGAAGCGCTGCAGTTAAGAGAGATGCTGGAGCGTATATTCGCCTAAACGCTGCTGACGTGGCGGTTGGGCCTTTGAACGGTGGACGAGATCAGCCGGGAAAAAAGGCGTAGCTTCATTGAAATCGGCAGGGTGTACCCCGCCCACTACCGGGGATCAGAGCAGGCCAGCCTTGGCCCCAACCTGCGATGATAGCAGGTGCCTGGGGCACCTCCAGCACGTCGAGGGTTCTGCATCTTCGTGTCAGCCAATAGCCGACAGTTCGCACCACGTTTGTATTCGCTTTGTCTGCTTTACGACAGACTTAAGTCTTGATGCCTGCACTCAGCCGTCGTTGTTCAGTCCCGGCATTTTCATGGAGCGGATCGAGGGTGAAACGTTCAGGCTGCGAAGTCTATGTCTTGCAGACGAACTCGTAGTGTGAGGCCCTTGAGGGTCTTGAGCCTGCGTGACCTGCCACTGAACTTTCATCCAGCGGCGATTAGAGCCTCGGCGGTTTTGAATACGCCAAGTGGCGCGGTGTGAGCAACCGGCAACGCGGATCGTGTCCCAGCACCTGGTGTAGCTGACGGTAGGGAGTAAAGCCGAGCGCCCGCGCGCTTCTCGTTGCGCTGTAGCGGGTGATCGGCTTTGCGGGCGGCCATCAGTGTTTTCCGCTAGGGTCGGGTTGTTCAAGACCAACCTGACGGAAAGATCACCGATGACCAATGACATGATGAACGTGCGTTCGCTTGTTGAGAAGAGTGCCGATGCAGATTTGTTGCGTGAGATGATTGGCTTTGCCGCCGAGCGGCTGATGGAGTTGGAGGTCGGCTCGGCCACGGGTGCTGACTTCGGTGTGAAGAACCCCATGCGGCTCACTCAACGCAATGGCTACCGTGACCGCGATTGGGAGACGCGGGCTGGCACCGTCGAGCTTCGCATTCCGAAGCTGCGCAAAGGCAGCTACTTTCCGAGCTTCCTTGAACCGCGCCGCATGGCAGAGAAAGCTCTGACGGCCGTTATCCAGGAAGCGTATATCCAGGGAATCTCGACTCGTTCTGTCGACGACCTGTGGTGGATGCGACCTATCTCAAGGTCCGGCGTGGCGGCCGCATCGTCTCAGTCGCCGTCATTATCGCGGTCGGCGTCAATAACGACGGTCGGCGCGAGGTCCTGGGTATGGAAGTTGGCACCTCGGAGGCCGAACCGATCTGGACGGAATTCCTGCGCAGGCTAACGCGCCGCGGTCTACGCGGGGTGAAGTTGGTTGTCTCTGATGCACATGAGGGCATCAAGGCCGCCGTTTCCAAGGTTCTCAATGCCACTTGGCAAAGGTGCCGGGTTCACTTCATGAGGAACGTGCTCGCGCATGCTGGAAAGAGCGGCAGGCGGGTCGTATCCGCCTTCATCGCGACGGCCTTTGCCCAGGAGACCCCGGAGGCAGCAAGCGCACAATGGCGCAGTGTCGCCGATCAAATCAGGCCGAAAGTGCCGAAGCTTGCCACCATCATGGACGACGCTGAAGAGGACGTGCTCGCCTACATGACCTTCCCCAAAGAGCACCGGGCAAAGCTGCACTCGACGAATCCAATTGAGCGTCTCAACGGCGAAATCAAGCGACGCACCGAGGTCGTCGGCATCTTTCCGAACGACGAAGCCATCGTCCGTCTCGTCGGTGCATTGCTGCTCGAACAGAATGATGAATGGGCCGTTCAACGCGCCAGGTATATGACGCTTGAGACCATGGCCCAAATGAGCGATGATCCCCAAATCAGCCTGCCCCGCTGTGATGTCGGGTCAGGAAACGAGCGGGACAGCAGGCTAATACACTGCCCGAATTGCCCCGTGTGGACGGCAAGCGTCAAGCCTTGATGCCAAATTCAAACGGATATGAGTGGGGCTTCGCAGCTGCGGCGAGGTCTCGATAGGGTCCGACAGTAAGCCCGAATGAGTGGGCACAATGGGACTGAAAGTGGGATCACTTGGTGAGCCCGTTGTTCCCGCGCGGAGTTCCCGCCGCTATTCTCGCAAATGTCGGACAGCCGCCGCCCTTTGTCGCATTTGTCGAGATCACGACAATCGGTTTGTCCCGCTCTGCTCTACGCACCCGTCAAGCCACGGAGTGGTGCCTGCTTCGCAGCTTTGAATTTGAGAGCGAGCGGGCTACGGCTCCGTCATTGCTGGGGGTCCGATAGGGAAAGCCTGTTCGAGATGCGTGCTTCTCTATCGTCGCACAGGGCGTTTTCAGCATCTTGGGCCCTCTCACCGGTCTGAACAACTGTTTCAGCTTGATCATTTGAGGTTTTCGCAACCGAACGTGCTTGCCGTGGCTGGTCGGCAAGCCGTCGCTCGAACGATCATGGAATGCGATACTAAGTTTTCCGGAATCTGGATTCCAACTGGAATGCAGGAATACGATCGGTAGTAGCGTTTTTAGCTCGCATTTTACGCTGCATTTTCGAGTGGCACGTCGCTTGCTTCATTTCTCGTGCCGCCGATTCACCGAAACTCAGAAAGAGCCAACGCAAGCTCTATGGTGGTGCGAATTGCCCACTGCTCCCGCGCCCAGACGGCGCGGAACCGGCCTAAAAGCGGCATTAATCTTGGCGAAGGACAATTCAAATCCAAGGGAGAGTAAGATGAGCATCACACGCAGACATGTCATCGTTCAGGGTGGCGTCATTGCAGCAGGCCTGCTCGCCAGCGGCCTACCGGGGACAAAAGCCTTCGCGCAGATACCGTCAATCCCTTGGCGGCGCTCACTGCAGGGCTTGGCCTGGAACGACCCGATCATCGAGACCTATCGCGACGCAGTGCGCCTTCTCAACGCCCTTCCCGCCAGCGACAAATTCAACTGGGTCAACCTCTCGAAAATTCACGGCAGCGGTGACGTCGTCAAATACTGCCCGCATGGCAACTGGTATTTCCTGCCGTGGCACAGGGCCTATACGGCTATGTACGAGCGCATCGTTCGGCACGTGACCAAGAACAACGATTTCGCTATGCCGTTCTGGGACTGGACCGACAATCCGTACCTGCCCGAAGTGTTCACAATGCAAAAGACGCCCGACGGCAAGGACAATCCACTTTATGTTTCGTCGCGCACCTGGCCAATCACGCAGCCGATGCCGGACAATATAGTTGGGCCACAGGTTCTCAACACCATCCTAACGGCGAAGCCATACGAGGTCTTCGGCACCACCCGCCCCGAGGGACAGAACTCACTCGATCCTTCCTGGGTCACCACCAGCAGCGGCACGCAGGGGGCGCTGGAATACACACCGCACAATCAGGTGCACAACAATATCGGTGGCTGGATGCCGGAAATGTCGTCGCCCCGCGATCCGATCTTCTTCATGCATCATTGCAACATCGACCGCATCTGGGCGACCTGGAATTTGCGCAACGCCAACAGCACGGATCGACTCTGGGCCGACATGCCGTTCACCGACAATTTCTACGATGTCGACGGCAACTTCTGGTCCCCGAAGGTCTCTGACCTTTATGTTCCAGAGGAACTCGGATACAATTATGGTTTCCGGACCTACTTCAAGGTCGCGGCGGCGAGCGCCAAAACGCTGGCCCTGAACGATAAACTCACGTCCGTGATCGCGGCGACGGCGACCGATGCTGCAATCGCCGGCGTGACGACCACCTCCACGGACAACAGCAAGGCGGCAACGGAAAACGTGCCGCTTTCGCTGCCGATCAAGATCCCGGCGGGCGCATTGCAGGAGATCGTCCGCCAACCGCCTCTGCCATCCGGCATGGATACAATGGATTTCGGCGCGGCACAGGAGCAGGCGGCCTCCGCTCCTCGTGTGCTGGCATTCCTGCGCGATGTCGAGATCACCAGTGCCAGCACGACCAGCGTTCGGGTGTTTCTCGGCAAGAACGACCTTAAGGCCGATACGCCCGTCACCGATCCCCATTACGTCGGTTCTTTCGCCGTTCTCGGTCATGACGGCGACCATCATCGCAAACCATCCTTCGTCCTCGATCTGACGGACGCGATCCAGCGGGTTTACGGCGGAAGGGGGCAGACGGATGGCGAGGCCATCGACCTGCAGCTCATTCCTGTCGGATCGGGAGCGGGCAAACCCGGCGCCGTAGAGCCCGCAAAGCTAGAAATAGCCATAGTGTCCGCCTAACATCCGGACTGGCTGGGTTGTGGAGACATCGATGCGCTATCATCGTTGGGTGCTTATCGCTATTCGTGCGGCGGCATTATCGATGCTGCGCATCGTCAGCCCGGTTCAAGCTAACGAGAGCGACATGCGGGCAACGACCAGTAAGCCCGCGACGATAACCATATCGAGCAGAGCAGTCCACTCATCGGTTGATACCAGTGCGCGGGTCGTCCTTACTGTCACTGGTTATGAACCGTCGACTTCAGGACCAGTGACGACGGTCGTTTCGCTTGACTGCGGCAGTAACGTTCGCGAAATTGGTAGGTTTGGTATTTTTCCGAACAAGGCGTTTTCGGTATTGGACGGGGCAAAGCCTCAACGATTTGGGTTTCCCTTGCCCGATGACCCGTCTTGCCGTCAGCCACAGACCGTCATTATCCGGCTGGAGCCTCAAACAGGCGGCGGTTCGGGCGCCAGCATCACTATCAGCGACGCAAGCATCGAATAGATTGGCAGTCGGGGCTGATTTGCCGCTAGCTCCAGAACCTTGGCGGCAATGAAAGTCCGCCGGATAAAATAGAGGGTTTTGATAGGTTGTTGTGACAAAGGTCCAACGCGCAGCGCCTATCGTGGTCAACAGTTTACAGTCTTGCCGCTGCATTCGGCGACTGATGGTCGTCTGCAAGCAGGCAAAGGTTTTTGGCCGACCCGAGACTAGGCTCAAGATAAAGTCGCTCTTAAAGGCATTGAACCAACGACGCGTTCCTAGATCAGTAAAGTGACTCTTCAACCACTTCAGATGCTTGCGCGGAGTCTGTCCGAAAGCTGCATTGACTTCGCACGCGGTCCAAAACCGATTCAGACTGCGCGTTCAATTCAAAACTGAAGATTAGACGTGTGCTTTTAATGGCACTGGATTTGCAAGGACACGGGCGGCGTGCGGCCATAGGTATCGCTTCCATTCGTGATAGAGAGGCGCGGAGGTTAGTCTTGAAACGAAGAGATTTTTCGACTGTTGGGCTCACTGCTCTTCTCGCCGGGATCGTATTCCCGGCTTTTCCCAGCACCGGATTCAGTGAGCAGCGAAAGCCGTCCATCCCCGCACTCCCTGATCAGCGGAAACTTTGGAGTTGGATCAAAAGGCTCAACAGTTTCGGCCCCCGATTGACCGGCAGCCCGGCGCAAGCACGGGCAATCGATTATCTTGCTGGTGAGTTGAGAGGGATGGGCCTTGAGGTGAAGCGCGATCAACTCACGATGCGCCGGTGGATGCCACGAACCACCGCGTTCAAACTGTCAAATGGTGAAGTAATTGAGGTAGCGGCGCCGTTCCCGTATTCCGGGCTTACACCTCCCGGCGGTATCTCGGGTAAGATGGTTCTTTTCAACGGTCGGGTTCAGGCGTTTGAGAAAGCCCGCGGCAAAATTGCGGTGGTGACGGTAAAGCGTCGGGATCTGGCGGCATTCCTCGAACTGGTGACCAATCGACGCGGCAGCCTGCCGGAAGGCATAGACTTTCCCAAAGCCGTAACCACGCCGCTTATCACCGGTTTGCTTGGCGTACCGATCGACAAGGCGCGTGAAGCAGGGGTTTTAGCCGTCGTTTGCATTTTCGAAGGCGTCTCGGAAGTGCAGTTGAAGGGGCAGGTGCTGCCATTCACCACACCGTATTGGGGCTTACCTGCAATATGGGTGGCGCAATCTGAAGGAGAGCGGATCAAAGCCGCGATCAAGCACGGTTTGAGCGGTCGCCTGACCTTGGATGGCACGTTGGAAGACGTTGCGACCGATACGATTTATGCGGTTTTGCCGGGCTGCAACCTGCTTGAGACAATCATCATCAACACCCACACCGATGGACCTAATGCGTGCGAAGAGAACGGCGGTGCTGGGGTACTCGCTCTGGCGCATTATTTCTCCTCGCTACCGAAATCTGCCCGCAACCGAAGCCTCGTCTTCGTACTCGTCACGGGTCATTTCCAGCTTGCCCAGTTCGGCCGCCACGGGAATCAGGCGACGGCGACCTGGCTCGAAATGCATCCAGAATTGTGGGACGGCAAACCCGGCCATGCTAAAGCCGTTGCAGGAGCTACGATTGAGCATCTTGGATGTACCGAGTGGCGAGATGACTTTGCAAAAGGGCACCCCGCGCCCACCGGGAAGCCGGAACTCGATTTGATCTATACCAGTAATAAGTCGATGAGTGGCGTGTACATCGCTGCCGCACGCGGGCGCAAAAAGGTACGCGCGCTGATAGTCGCCCCAGCGGCGGCGCAGGTGATGTTGGGCGAAGGACAGCCATTATACGCATCAGGAATTCCGACGATATCAAGCTGTCCGATACCGGACTATCTTTGCCAGGTCTTGCCGGGCGGAGGCTTGGACCGGCTCGACCCTGATTACGCCTTTCAGCAAGTCGAAACCTTTGCCCGCACGGTCGACTTGCTCGACAGGATGCCGCGTGGTGAGATCGGAATCGTTCCGTTTAACCTGTCCACTGTTATCGGTGATCTGCTGTAAACCTGACCAACACTAACGCCAGCGAAAATGGCGGTGTCACGCGGTCGGCACTTTAACTGGCGCCGAGGATCATCTGGCAGTTCACGATAGTGCCGGGTCATAGCCGTCCCATCTGGGCACGCTTCGTCATGCATGAGATGACCGGCCTGCGTTTCCACATCGCGGCCTTCGAGGCTCTCGGCGGCGCTCCGCGGGAGTGCTTTGCGACCGGATGAAGACTGCCGTCATCGGTGAGCGTCAGACAGAAGGCATCGTCTATAAACCATGCCACCACCAGCCTTAGCCCCAACCAAAGCCACGCGGACGGCCGCTGAAACATCCTAGTTGGTGGGATCCCACACCGCAGGCGAATCCATCACCTCCTGTCCTCCGATAGTCTCCAACGAGCTGGGAGAAACTGCTGATCCAGGCTGAATGAAGACTTTGTGTGGCATTCCCTGGCGACGAGCTTGCTGCCCCTCTCCCGGCGTAGCTGGCTGACCCAGTGCTTGGCATAGACATTGCAGGGGATGAATGCGGCGGTAACTCGTTGGGGTCGGAAGTCGTCAAACTGCTTTCCTAGGCGTCGGCATTGCCTACCGAGCACCTCGCCAGACGGAAGCACGATCGATCTGGCACGTATGTATGCGTACGGGATCATAACCATAGAGGAGTTGAAACGATGGCGGATATTCTTACATCTCTAAACCCGCTCCGGTGGATTGAAGCGCCATCCACGGAACTGGAGAGCCAAGTGACCCAAAGTCTATTCCCGATGTTCCAACGCTTGGCGGAAGCGGGCGCTGAAACCGCTAAAATTCTGCAGGTTGCCTTATTGCGCCGCGTGCAAGTCATGTGCGACAGCCACTCTACCCGCCAGGGAAAGCTCTTTACTGAGGCCGAACGTCTTGCCGAGAGTCTACGCGAGGTGCACGGCAATGGGAATTTGGGCTACGCTTGGGCGGAATACCTGCGCGACGCTAGTGAGCGCGCCATATTGTGCATGGATCTTCTCCGACAGCGCGGCGACATCTTCCTCGAACATGAAGCGGCAGGCTGTCCGCCGGTTTTCTTCTGCGACTACGAGACAGTTATGGATGGAAACGATCTGCCCTTGAAATCCAATTACGTGTTACTTCGAATGATCCCGCCCCAAGGTGTTAACGTCGATGACACGAAGCGCCCCTTCATAATCATTTGCCCGCGCGCCGGACATAGTCCCGGCGTCGGTGGCCACAAAGAAGACAGCCAGGTCGGCGTAGCGTTCCGGGAAGGTCACCCGGTTTATTTGGTGTCCTTCCGCCGAGAGCCAGAGGGGGGGCAGTATCTCTCTAATGTCACGTATGCGGAAGCGGCCTTTGTTCGTGAGGTCATGCGCCTGCATCCGCTTGCCCGCCTTCCAGTCGTAGTCGGCAACTGCCAAGCTGGCTGGGCTACCCTTCTGATGGTTGCGACAAATCTCGACTTAGCTGGCCCGATCATCCTCAACGGATCGCCGGTGACACCTACCTCGGGAAATATCGGTGAAAATACCCTCCGCTACATGGCGGGCCTCTTCGGGGGAGCTTGGATAACCATGTTTTTGTCAGATCTGGGCGGAGGCATCTTCGACGGCGCCCATCTCGTACAGAATTTCGAAACGCTCAATCCCGAGCGCCAGTTATTCATGAAGTATGTCGAACTGTTCCGAGATGTGGATGCGGCGAGCGAAGCCTTCCTTAAGGCTGAGAAGTGGTGGGGCGGCTTCTGCCTGATGCGGGGAGACGAGATCCGCTGGATAGTTGAGCACCTCTTTGTTGGTAATCGACTGGCGCACAACAAGGCGTATGGGGAGCCGGACCGGCGGCATTTCGACCTTAAGAAGATCAGGGCGCCTATTATCATATTTGCCAGTCATGGCGACAATGTCACGCCGCCGCAGCAGGCGCTGAATTGGATCCCCGAAATCTATGACAACGAGGAGGAAATCCGCCTTCTCGGCCAGCACATTATTTATATGGTACACAACGACGTCGGTCACCTCGGTACATTCGTTTCCTCGAGAGTAATCAACAAAGAATACAATGAGGTTGCAAGCACGCTCGAGGCAATTGAGGCGTTGTTGCCTGGCCTTTACGAGATGCGCATCACGGACATTCAAGAAGATGCTGGACACAAGAGCTATAGTGTTGAACTGATCGAGCGCACCTTCGAGAATATCCGTGAGTTTAACGATGGCCATGACGATGGAGGTCCCTTCGCTGCCGTCGCCCGCGTCTCTGAACTGCAAGCGCAGATCTATCACACAGTTGCCCGCCCCTTTGTGCAGGCCGCGGTCACAGACATCTCAGCAGACGCCAGCCGAATGTTCCATCCAAAGCGGCTGGAGCGATCGCTGCTGTCTTCTCAGAATCCGATCATGGTTGGCTATAAGTCAATTTCAGAGCAGGTACGGAACTCCCGGGCGAACGCAGCAGCGGAAAATCCTTTCCTGGCTGCGGAAGCGCTCTATTTCAAGGCTGTCGAACAGGCGATCGTGGTCATGCGCGACTGGCGCGACATGGGTTATGAGCTCGCGTTTCACATGATCTGGAACAACCCTTGGCAGCGATATTTTGACAATCCCCACGAAGCATACCGCAAAGGGACGACACTTGACGATATGAGATGGCAGCCGGACATCGCCAATGCGCTCAGGAGGATCGCGATCGGCGGACTCGCCGATGCCATCATCCGTATGGTCGTACTCCTGGTGAGCGATCGTGGCGGGATCCGACGCGACCGCCTGGCGCGCTGGTCACGGGTGCTGACCGAGGACGAGCCCTTCCGCTCACTAAGCGCTGATCATTTGGCCGAAATCACTCGCGTGCAGACGGCTATCGTCACCTTTGAGCCGGAGCAAGCAATGGAGACGCTGCCGCTGTTGCTAACGGAACCGAGGCAACGGCAACTCGCTTATGCAGCCGCTTGCTATATCCCGGGCTCCAGGGCGGAGATGTCATCGAGTACTGTTGCCATGCTACAGCGCTTCGCGGACGTGCTTGGCCAGCCATCGATCGTCGATGTGATTGAGGATCCGCTGGCAGTGACATAGTTTGTTCGTAGAGTAGCGTCTCGATCTCACCGAATCACATAATTATTGGTTTTCGCTCGTTGGTCACGGAGGCGCTTGAAACAATTCCATCGCAAATTCAGCCAGGACCGCAGATCGGAAAATTGCCATTGGACATCCGTCCTTTACAACGCAACGATGCCGTAATCCGGTTCAGTGATCGGGCCGGCAGAGGGCGGATTGAAACTGTGGAGGAAGGCTCTCGTCATAGGGCTGGCGCTCGCTGCAAATCATCGTGATCGAACGCACTGGCCATACGGTTGATCTCGGCTGACCGCGCACCGACCGCCTTGGCGGTCTCGCGCCACCTTGCGGTGTCGCGACTTCCTTAATGATCGCGCGAGCCTCGGCGAGCGTTAGGGCGTAGAGCCCTGCAGCTTCTTCCAGCAGGTCAAGGGAGCAGGTGCCTTCATCAAGATCAATGTTTGTCGTCAGCGCGCGCGCCTTGACATCCGTAGGCACTGGATTGAGGTCATAGGCAGGGGACAACGACCAGCTGGCTTTATTGAGCCACAGAAAGCCGTGATTTTTCTCCCCAGCTCAGAGCTAGAGCGGGCTGCAGCGAGAAGCGGCCGGGGTCCTCGAGCCAGGCACGATCATACTCAAACACGATTGTTTCGGCACCACGGGCGCGATTGCTCCGGGCCAGATGGGACGTGTGCGGCCGTGAAGGTCGAGATGAACTTCGAAATCAGCCATCGCGTGACGATCCCGGTGATCGCCTTGGGTGAGCGTGCTTGGGCAACTCTGCATTGGCCAGAGACTGGCCGACGCTGTCGTTACGGATGTCGGCGACTTGGCTCAGCCCATCTAGCAGGCCGAGTGCCTGGAGGACGCCTGCATAGATGCCGATGCTGACATTGGTGTCGCCGGCCTCGATCTTTTGAAGCGTTGAGCGTGAGGTGAAGGCACGTTCGGCTACTACCGCCATAGGCAGGCGGCGACGTCGACGTGCGTCGTGGATGTCTGCGCCCAGTTTGCGCAGCGCGCGCCGCACAGCGGCCGGAGCGTTGTGAGGAGTCGGAATTTGTCACCTTCGCACTACAGATTGCACTAGATATGTAGCACGAAGGTTACAATTTTTCAAGAGAGATGGTCAGAGAGAAAAGTGGTTAGAATGGGAATCGCGGGAGCGATAGCGCAAGTACGAGCCAGGCTGGCAGGCGAAGAAAGATGGCGGATCTTGAGGTGCTCAAGATCGATGCCGCCTCCGGACTGGAAGCGCGATCGGAACCACTATCGTCTGCTGATGCGGCTTTTGCCGATTGCCAAGCTGCACCCGGCCCTTAGTCGAACGGGTGCTCCTGGAAGATGCGGTGGTGTCGGTGACCGTGGACACCTCGTCGATCAGGGTCGCAACCGTGGCTGGTTTTGAGAAATCGGCGGGCGGACATTGTCGGCCATCAGGACACCAATTGAACTAGGCCATTTGGACTAGAATTTCCACTTATGGCGCGCCAACCGATCGGTTCCTCATGGATCGGGAAGCCGACCTCTACACAGCGGGCTCAATCCTCTAGAATAGTTGCTAATGACCGCTCATCAGACAATCTGATTGAAAGTTCCCCGCGAAGCAGCCATATATTTAGCTCAAATTCATTAGTGCTACGTAGGACATTGATCATGGTAGATGTGGAGCTGCAGGTCGCTCGGCAAAATGCCTCTCTTCGAGTGCAAGTCGAAGAAAGGCTCAGACAGGCTATTGCGACGGGCAAGTTCAAGCCGGGGCAAAGGCTCGTCGAGCGCGAGCTTTGCGAAATGATCGGCGTGGGTCGCACGTCCGTCCGTGAAGCGCTTCGGCAGCTTGAGGCAGAGGGATTGATCACAAGCTTCCCCCACAAGGGTCCAGTTGTCAGTATCATAACCTATGAGGAGGCCGCTCAGCTCTACACCGTCCGCGCGCTGCTCGAGGGGTTTGCTGGTCAGCAGTTCGCCGAAAATGGAACGGCGGAAGATATTGCCACTTTGCAAGATGCCGTTAGAGAATTCGAAGCGTCGGCGGAAAGCGGCGTGGGACACAGGCTCATCGCTGCCAAAAACGCCTTCTATGACTGCTTGATGGATGGCAGCAAAAACGTCTTCGTCAGGCAAATGCTAACATCGCTGCACAACCGGATCAATCTTCTGCGCATGACTTCGATGACACAACCGGGGCGCCTCAAACATAGCATTGCAGAAATCAAAGAGATTGCCGAAGCGATCCAAAATCGCAACGGACCCAGGGCTGCGGCCGCTTGTAAGCACCACATTGATATGGCTGCGAAAGTCGCACTCGAGTACCTGCGCAACAACACCTCAGGCTGATGCCATAAGATTTTCCGAAAATTGACAGATTGTCTGATGCTGGAGGTGGCCGGGTGTAATTAAATCCTTCAGGGCACGGTGCTTTTGACAACGCAACAACCTCTCTGGTGTCCATCGGACGATAAGATGGGTGCTGCTTGCACGGTCATTTTAAGTGAGGTGATTGAAGAAGCGACGGCAAAATTGGCGTCGTAGCGAGGGAGGGCCGGCCCAAGCATGAATTTTCCGATTGACAGATTGTCTGATAGGTCGTTAACTACTCCTCACTAACGGAGGTAGCTGATTGTGCTTGCCTCACATTCGGGAGCGGGACGTTGTCACCACGAAAAAATCTGCGCGTCGCCTTTATTGGTCTCGGCGCAATGGGCGGGCCGATGGCACAACATCTGTTGTCGGCTCAATTCGAAGTCACTGGCTTTGATCTATCGGCCGAGGCTAGGGAAAGGTTCGCGGCCGTCGGCGGCGTTCCGGCAGAGACGGTAGCGGAAGCATTCAATGGCGCCGATGTTGCGGTTACCATGCTTCCCAACGGCAAGATTGTTCAAGACGCGCTCTTCAAGGATGGGGCCTGGCAATCCCTGAGTGCTGACGCGCTTGTCATCGACATGAGCTCATCGGCGCCCAATGATACTCGTGAGCTCGCAGAGCGCTTGCATCAGAAGGGCTTGCGGCTGGTCGATGCTCCCGTGTCAGGCGGAGTGAAGCGAGCCGTCGAAGGCTCTCTTACTATCATGGCAGGCGGTGCTTCTGACGATATCGATCAAGCTGATCCCATCCTGTGCGCCATGGGCGGCCAGATTTTTAGGACAGGCCCGATCGGCTCAGGGCACGCCATGAAAGCCATCAACAATTTCGTATCGGGAGCCGGGGTTCTGGCAGCTATCGAAGGCGTTCTTCTTGGCCGAACGTTTGGTCTCGATCCTAGAACGATCGTCGATATTCTCAACTCGTCGTCTGGCAAGAACAACGCAACAGAAGTGAAGATGAAGCAGTTCATCCTCTCGGAGACTTTTGGCTCTGGTTTTGCTTTGGGGCTTATGGCGAAAGACATTAGGATTGCAGCGGACTTGTCGAAGGCGCTCAATCTCCAGCTGCCGACATTGGCCGGTACCGCTGATGCCTGGGATGCTGCTCGGCATGCTTTAGGCCCCGATGTCGACCATACGAAAATTGCGCAGTTCGTGAAAGATCAGGCCTGACCGCGAAAAACTACGCCAAACTGACAGTTGAAAATTGTCTGATAATCTGTCAAATATGATGAAGGGAGCGAAACCCAATGGCCACTTTGGACAGGAAAGATAAGGGGTCTAAGGCCGGCGAGCGAACAGCTCCATCGGAGCAGTTCAAGCGCGGACTTGCTACTCGTCGGCAGGTGATGGGGGACGCTTACGTTGATGCGGCCCTCGGAAAGGCGACCGACTTCACCTGGCCGATGCAGGAACTCGTCACCGAGTATTGTTGGGACAATATCTGGAACCGACCTGGCCTCGACCGTCGCGCTCGATCGATCCTCAACCTTGGAATGATAGCGGTTTTAAACCGACCGCACGAGCTCAGAGGCCACATCCGCGGCGCCATCAACAACGGTGTTACGAAACAGGAGATCCAGGAGATCTTCCTTCAGGTGGCTATCTACGTTGGTGTGCCAGCAGGCATCGACAGTTTCAGGCATGCCCAGGAAGTATTCACCGAAATGGGCATTTGAGAATGTGCTGTCCCGTGAGGGGGCATGTACAACATGCGCGGAGTTCTCAGCGCTTATCAACAAGGGAGGAGCCTAAAATGGCGATAGATCTCAAGAAATTCATAGAATTCGTGCGGGAGGATTTCGAGTTCAAGCGCGAAACTCGTTATCTTAACGGTATATTAAAATGCGATTTCCCTACCCGCAGTGTAGCGCTTCATTTCGAGGACGGTACGTTGCTAAAGGTGGAAGAGGCCGAATACGACGACGACAAGTGCACTATCGTCATACGCGGGACCGGTTCACAGTGGGAGGCGCTGCTTCAGCACAAACCCTTGCCGTTTTATCAGTGCTTGCAGTCATCAAACATCAAGCATGGCCTCTACCTTAGCAGTAACAACGAAACCTTCGCGTATCTGCCTGCTCTCAACCGCATGACCACCCTGATGCGCAATGCCCGTTCTGAAGGAGCAGCAGCATGACCAAGTTTGACCCCATTATCGGCCGTTATCTCTATCTCACCGTAGAAGGTATCGAGTACCGCGTCTATTACGAAGAAGCGGGCCAGGGGATTCCGCTTCTCGTCGGTCATACGGCAGGGTCCGACGGTCGCCAATACCGTCATATGCTTTGCGATTCCGACGTGACAAAAAATTTTCGCGTCATCGCGTTCGATCTGCCGTATCACGGCAAGTCCCTTCCCCCCTACGGCGTTCGCTGGTGGGAGAAGGAATACAACATGACCAAGAAGTTCATGATGGACTTCCAGCTCGAACTCTCAAAAGCGCTCGACCTAGACCGCCCCGTTTATTTGGGCAGCTCCATGGGCGGCCATCTCGCGATCGACCTGGCATCGAACTATCCGGACAACTTCCGCGCCACGATCTCGGTCGAAGGTGCGTTGCGCTCGGCGGCGGAGTACGTCGACGTCGGTATGGCTGGCATCCGCAGGGAGTTCGACAATCCAAACGTCAATCGCACCTCCATCGGTGCGGCGATGATGCTGAATATCTCACCGTACTCGCCAGAAGCGAATGTCCGTGAAATCCAGTGGGAATACAGCTGCGGTGGACCGGGAATCTTCGCGGGTGATCTTTATTACTACTACTACGACCACGATGTGTCGCCAGAGGAAGCCAGCAAAATCGATACGTCGAAATGTATGCTATACTTCCTCACGGGCGAATACGATCCAAACACGTCCCCGGCCGATACCAAGATTGCTGCAGACCTGGTCAAAGGCTCCAAGTTTTGGACAATGGAAAAGCTCGGACATTTTCCCGTTACTGAGGACTATAGCGAGTTCCGGAAGTATCTGTTGCCGATTCTTGAGGAGATCCAACAGTCATCAGCAGCTCGGTCTAAGGTTGCCTGATCCTTTTCTCGGGAGGAGAACTTCAATGAGGTGCATTCTGAATGTCACACTTGGGGCGCTGATCTCGGTTAGCGCCCTGGCGACAACCGCTTACGCGGATGGTGTCGATCAGCTACCGGCTACAGAAAAGAAGATCTATGAAACTGTAGATCCGCAGATTCCATTGGGGGCGAGCGCCTACAAAGACTTCAAGCCCAAAAAGGGTCCTCCGTGGAAGATCGGCTATGCAAGCAGCTACGCTGGCAACACCTGGCGAGCCGCAGCTCTCGATGCGGTCATGAGCGATCTTTTACCGCGATCAAAGGCTGCGGGCCTGGTGTCTGATGTCGTGGTCACCCAGTCGGATCTTAAAGACGCCGTTCAGATCCAGCAGATGCGTCAGATGGTGGACGAAGGCGTCGATGCAATCATCATCTGCTGCTCGAACGTCACGGCTCTTAATCAGACGATCGAATATGCCTACAAAGCCGGTGTGCCGGTGTTCTCATTTTCGGGCTACGTGACGTCGCCATACGCCATCAATGGCGCGGCCAATCACGCGCAGGGCGGTGCCGAGATGGCGACGTGGCTGGCGGAAAAAATAGGAAAGAAGGGCAATATCCTTCTCGTTTCTGGTATTCCCGGTTTCGCTTCTTCGGACAGCTTTGACAAAGCGGCTAAGGAAGCACTTGCTAAGTACCCCGACATAAAGATCGTCGGTGAAGTTGCAGGGAAGTGGACCGACCAGGTGGCCCAGGTCGAAGTTCAGAAGTTTCTTGCGACGAACCCGACGAAGATTGATGGGATCCTCACGCAGGGGGCCCAAGAGAACGGCGTTCTCAACGCAATGCTGCAGTCAGGTCGAGACATGATCCCGATTACTCTCGGGGGGGAAGCTTCCGCCGCGTGCTACTGGCGCAAGAACCCCGAGTTTGTGGACAGGAGTTTCCATATTTGGCCGCCGCGTCGCGAGATGCAACAGATGTGGGAGATCATGCTCCGCACATTGGAGGGACAAGGCCCTAAGGTTCAGTCCTTCCTTCGACCCGTCTTGCCTTACACCATCGATGAAGTCCGCGCGGCAATACCAGAAGATTGCGACTTGAACTCGACAGACTTCGTGGAGCCCAAGGCGGACGGGTGGTTTCCTGCTGCGATTGCTGCAGACTACTTCGAACGCCCGGCTGATCCCTGGAAGCCTGTGTCGAAGTGAAACTGTTCTGCCCGGTGGGTCTTGCCACCGGACAGAAGTTTCTCTTGTGGGAGGACCGCCTCGCGCGGCCGTTGGGATTAGAGGATCTCCGATGCAAAACCAAACTACGATCAAGTTGATCAATGTTGCCAAGTCTTTCGGCGAGACTAAGGCCTTAAAGAAGTGTGATTTTGAAGCCCGGGCCGGAGAAGTGCACGCCATCGTCGGAGAGAATGGAAGTGGCAAAAGCACGATGGCGAAGATCATGTCTGGAGTGTTGCACCCAGATTCCGGGAGCGTTTCGGTCCTTGGAGAAGAGATTTCGACTCCGACTGACGCCAAGCGCATCGGGCTGACAACGATCTTCCAGGAAGTGCTGGTGGCCGACGAGGCCAGTGTATTGGAAAACCTGTATGTCGGGCGCGACGGCATCTTCCGCTCGCAGGGCGGCAGTGGTCGGCGTACCGAGGCTGAGGAGATCCTGAAACGCCTCGTCGGCAAGCCCGTGGATCTCGATCAGAACGTTGGGGCATTGCCTCTGAGCGTCAAGCAATGGATAGTTATTGCGCGAGCGGTCTTGCGCAGGCCGAAGGTCCTCATCCTCGATGAATCGTCTGCGGCATTAGACCTCGATTCCACGATCCGCCTCCACGAGGAAATTGATCGTCTCCGTAGGGAAGGTGCGACCGTGCTGATCGTAACGCATCGGATCGCTGAACTTGTCCGCATCGCCGATCGAGCCACGATCCTTCGCGACGGCGTCACGATTGGTACGCTCGAGAAGCATGAAATAACTGAAGAGAACCTGCTTTCAATGATGACGCCCGCGGACCGAAACGCATACGACGCGAAGGCGTTCAAATCAAAGCAAGTAGGCGCCGCCGCGCCGGCCGTGGTAGCGGTAAGAGACCTCGTTACTCACAGCGCGGCAGCGCCCTTCGATTTCGATCTACCGAAAGGAGCGATCATCGGTGTTGCAGGACTCGACGGGCAGGGGCAGGACGCTTTCGTACGCGCCGTTGCGGGTATCATCCAGCCTTTTGGTGGTAATGTCCAAGTCTGGTCATCCAGCACCGAGAGAATGAAAAAGGTCGCATCGCTCGAAGACGCTACCAAAGCAGGAATCTCGTATATTTCCGGCGACCGCAAGCGTGAAGGTATCTTCCCTCAGCAGAGCATCTTCGAAAATCTTGCCATCGGCGTCTATCGCAAGAACCTCGGTCCTCTTGGTATAATCAATAAGGCCGGCCTCAAACCCATGTTCAAACGCGAGGTGGATCGGCTCCGGATTAAGATTGGAAGTCCGGCGAACAAGATCACCTCACTGTCGGGCGGAAATCAGCAAAAAGTTTTGATCGGCCGTGCCTTTGCAAACGAACCGTCCGTCATCGTCCTTAACGATCCCGCTCGCGGTGTCGACCTCGGAACGAAGCGCGATCTCTACCGCGAACTGCGCCTGTTCACGGAGAAGGGTGGCAGCGTGATTTATCTATCAAGCGAAATCGAAGAGTTCATCGGCTTTGCGGACCGCGTCGACGTCTTCTTTGCTGGAAGGCTTTTCCGGTCGCTAGCAGGCGAGGACATAGCGGAAGAGCCAATCTTGGCCGCAATGTTTGGAAAATCGCCAAACGCCTCCATCGAGTTCGATCTGGAAAGGACTGCATGATGTCTGGAATCGCATTCCGTCAAATCACCCAGGACCGTTCCCTCTTCGTGCCGGCCGGCCTATTCATTGTCCTTTTGGTCGCCGTTGCCCTACGCGGACACGGGCTATTCACGAACAACGGCCTCGCAGGTGCAATCCTTGTCGCCACGCCCTTGATTCTAACGGCGCTTGCCCTCACCCCCATTGTCATGGCGGGTCGTGGAGCAGTGGACCTTTCAGTTGGCCCCTTGATGGGGTTCATCAACGTTACCCTTATTACCTGGCTTGTGGGTAACGGAATTACCAACCCTATCGCAGTGATAGTATGGGCAGTCGGCCTGGGAGCGGCATTCCAGCTACTCCAGGCGCTGGTTATCATTTATGTGCGTGTCGCTCCGATAATCGTTACGCTGTCGGGTTTTCTTGTCCTCTCCGGGTTGAACCTGATGGTGATGTCCCGACCGGGTGGAGTCGCGCCCGACTGGATGCTTAGCTGGGGGGCGGGGACCGACATCATGTCACCTGTTTTGCTGTTGCTGGTTGCAGCGTATGCATTATGGCTCCTTCTCAGGGGGACGATGTTTTACCGCAACCTTCGCATGACGGGTGCGGATGAGCGCATGGCGTATACGAGCGGCGTTCGAGTGGACGCAGTCCGCATCATCGCCCACGTTGTTGGTGGAGCATTCGCTGGACTTGCCGCCCTCAGCTACACGGCGCTGATCTCCTCTGGTGATCCGACGCAGGGCAGCACCTACACCCTTCAGGCTGTTACGGCCCTGGTTCTCGGAGGTGCGAGCCTCTCCGGTGGTCGTGGTGGAGCACTTGGATCTACGCTTGGCGCGATCAACATGTTCCTCATCTCCTATCTCCTCTCCACCTTCAACTTCGGCACGGTTTCGGGGTTCGTTACCCAGATGGCATTCGGCTTAATCCTCGTCGGATCACTTCTCGTGAACGTCTTTGTCATCAGTCGCCGCGCGGTTGTGTAAGGAGCAAGATAATGGTCGCGACAGTTATGAATTCCGAAATCAAATCGGCTCAGAAGTCTAACCCGCTCAAGGCTCATCGGAGCATCGTCATTGGCTTTGTTCTTCTGGCCTCTCTCTTAGCACTCGGTGCATTGCTGGTCCCCGGCTTCGTATCATCCCAAAACGCGCGTTCAATCCTTCTTCTCGCAGCGTTTCTGGGGCTTGCCTCCATTGGCCAGACCCTGTGCGCTCTGGTCGGTGCGCTCGATCTTTCGATACCATATATTATTGGAGGCGCGAACATCCTCCTTCCCAGCCTTATGGTCGCAGGTATTCCCGCTCCCCTCGCGATGCTGGTTGTCATGCTCCTCGGTGCGCTTGTCGGGGCCGCCAATGGCGCCCTGAGCTTCCGTCTCCAAGGGCAAGCGCTGATCATGTCGCTCGGAGTTGGCTTCGCGGCCGTCGGTGCGGTCCAGATCTACACCTCACTCGGCTCGGCGTTTGGTGGTACAGTGTTTGCTCCGGTACCCGAATGGCTGAGGAACATTTCGGCGTTCAACGGAAAGTTTTTCGGCCTGTCGCTGCCTCCGGTCATCGTGATCTGGGCTATCGTCGCCATCGCGCTTGGATGGTTCATGTACAACACCTGGTTTGGCCGCAGCATTTACGCCGTCGGCGGAAGCCGGACGGCGGCCGCCCGCCTCGGAATCTCCGAATTCAAGGTCTGGACCGTCATCCATAGCGTCAGCGGTGCCATGTCTGCAATCACGGGCATGCTGCTACTAGGGTTTTCCGGTGGTGGCTTCGTCGGCGTGGGCGACCCTTATCTTTTCACCACCGTAGCAGCGGTGGTGATTGGAGGGACGTCGCTTCTTGGTGGGGCGGGCGGCTATGGCGCGACAGTGCTCGGTGTTCTTGTCCTGACTGTACTGACCTCGCTTCTAGTTGGCCTCGGACTGAACTTTCCGGCGCAGCAGGCTGTCGTCGGTCTGCTCATCGTTCCGATGGTCGCGATATACGCACGGTCACCACACATTCGAAATCAGATATGATCAATGCATAGAAAGGAAGATCCATGGCAATCTCCAGCACCCTGCTAGGCCGTTTAAAGGACCAGACTCTCGTTCGCGAGCAGATGCTGGTTGGAGGAAAGTGGTCGAGCGAAGGGGTAAACGGCACACGCATCAACGTGCTAAACCCCTCCACGATGGACGTCCTTGCCTCTTTGCCTAGCGCTGGCCTTGCTGAAGTGCGAGCCTCTATCGATGCTGCAAAGGCTGCACAGAAGAAGTGGGCTAAGGTTTCGGCGAAGGAACGCTCGCTGATCATGCGGAAGTTCTACGAAGAGGTGGTAGCTAACGCTGAAGACCTGGCCGTAATTCTGACATCGGAAATGGGCAAGCCACTGGCGGAAGCGCGTGGCGAGATTGCTTACGGCGCTTCCTACATCGAATGGTTCGGTGAGGAAGCCAAGCGTGTCTATGGTGACACCATTCCAGGTCACCAGGCCGACAAGCGACTGCTTGTCATCAAGCAGCCGGTTGGCGTTGTGGCCGCCATCGCTCCTTGGAACTTTCCGTCGGCGATGGTGTGCCGCAAGATCGCGCCGGCGCTCGCGTCCGGCTGCGCGATCGTATTCAAGCCTGCTGCCGAGACTCCGTTATCGGCGCTTGCATTGGCGATCCTCGCGGAGCGTGCCGGAATACCCGATGGCTTGTTCAGCGTCCTCCCGACGGATAATGCAAGAATGTTTGGCGAGGAGGTCTGCTCCAACCCGGTCGTCAAGAAACTGACCTTCACCGGTTCGACCGAAGTTGGCCGTATCTTGATGGCGCAAGGCGCCCAGAAGATCATGAAGCTGAGCCTGGAACTCGGCGGCAATGCGCCGTTTATCGTTTTCGACGATGCAGATCTCGACCAGGCGGTCGAGGGGGCTATGCTTTCTAAGTTTCGTAACGCGGGTCAAACCTGCGTGTGCGCGAACCGTATTTACGTACAGAGCGGGATCCATGACAGGTTCGTCGAGAAGCTGGCAATGCGCGTGAGTGCCTTGCAGGTTCTTGACGGGTTTGAGAGCGGGGCGACGATCGGCCCGTTGATCAACGATGAAGCGGTAGCAAAGCTCTATGGTCATATCGATGACGCTGTGACCAAGGGTGCGACTGTCGTGGTTGGTGGTGACCGCGATGCTCGCGGAGGCACGTTCGTCCAACCAACGCTTCTCTCGGGTGCCACAAAGGATATGAAGGTTGCGCGTGAGGAAACCTTCGCGCCTCTGGCTCCGGTGTTCAAGTTCGATACTGTCGAGGAAGTCATCGAACTCGCGAACGATACGGAATTCGGCTTGGCAGCCTACTTTTTCGCCAACGACCTCAGGAACGTTTGGAAGGTCACAGAGGCGCTGGAATACGGCATGGTTGGCGTGAACACGGGTCTGATTTCCACCGAATTAGCGCCATTCGGCGGCGTCAAGCAATCCGGCTTCGGCCGAGAGGGCTCAAAGTACGGAATGGATGACTTCTTATCCATGAAATACGTCTGCATGGGCGGGATCGGCGCATAGCGATCGCCCAAGGGTCGCTCGCCGACTGAACTTAAAGGGGGAGAGGTCTGTTGAATAGAGGCAGGACAGCAACATCCTCTCCGCCGGTTGCGAGGTCTCAAAAGGCTGGACTTTTCTAGAGGTTTCGCGGGAGCTGTCCTACGGATCTTCCCTTCCGACCCCTTCTGGGGCCGGCCTTGCAGACGAGATTTCTGCCTGTCTTTTCGATTGTCGATCCTTCCGCCAATGCCCTACAAGGTAAGTCTTTCCCAGATAGCTTGTAGCCTTCGAAGAGGTAACACGACATGAACGAGCTGTTGCACCGTGGCGTTGTCGTTTCAACGTATCGGAGTCCTGAGCAGGAGCATGATCACCACCCGATCGATGCACGCGTTCGTCCTGAAATCGATCAGGCCGACGATGCTGCACGTGCCAGCGTGGAGGGTCAAGCGAAAGCCATTCGCGTCAACCAGCGACGCGTCAAGGTGTAGTTGTCGGCGGCCGCACCCTCAGTGTCGGTTTGACGTAGCCGCCGATCTTCGCCGGCGCCAGGCCTTTATGGTAGATCCGGATGCGTCCGGGTCATCCAGACGTCAAACGCGTAATGCAGGAAGAGATTCGATAGGATCGGGCTGACCACGCCCCCTTGCGGGGTACCACGCATCCGCTCAATGACTTCTCCGTTCTTTTCCATAGGCGCGGTCAACCATCTTTCGATGTAGAGCAGAGCCCAGTTGCATTTAACGTCTTTTCTGACCGTCTTCAGCAAGAGATCATGCGGAAGATTGTCGAACAGCTTTGATGTCGGATTCCGGATCAATCATCTGCTTGACCACCATCTGCGCGATCCGATCACTGACCGCCGGTTCCAGATCTTGTAGAGATTTCTCGCAAGGTCTTTGTCAAACATCTCCAGGGTCTCACCGTCCACCCGGCTGCACCACGGTTGGCTTTGACCGCTTTGTAAGCTTCGTACACTTGCCGCTTCTCAATCCGAAACGGCTTGTCTGTCGTACCTATCGAAGTCATCCTGTTTCCAGTTGTTCCAAACAATACGACCACCTGATCCGATCCCTTTGCTCCTGCCCCATTACAGGGCCCTCAACGCTCATACGGATCGGTCCGCCCCAGTCTCCTGCATCGGTACTCTCGCCTTACGGTTTCTCCGCTTGGGCTTCTCCCTTGGCATCAGGAGCCTGGTTCCTGCAGTTCCGGGTGAAAGCCTGTGTCCAACTCACGCCCCCTCTACGCCGGTCGCCGCCCGCCCAATCATCAGGCACCCGGCGGACTTGTCCCAGGATGACGAAACAGTCCTGGTTTCGACGACGCTTATATTCATAACGGCGCGTCTTCGGAGGGTTCACTTTCGTTCGTCTTCGGACACGCACCTGCTCGGATCTCGTCCGAACTTTTCATCCGGCGCTCACCACCACGGCTCTTTACCGCAGCAGCTCGGACTGGTTTGAGACCCGCTCCTGAAAGCCGATCCCGGAGGGCCATCCTCCATCATTCACGCAGCTTCACGTTACGGGGTTAGCTCACACTGAACTCCTTCCGTGCCTCTGCAGCACACTTTCGTCGATGAAGATCAGTTTCTCCGGATCGAGGTCCAATTGACCATCGAACCAGGCGCGCCGGCGCTTCAGGACGTCCGGTCGGTCCTGCTCCAGTGCGTGTGCGGTCTTTTTTAAAGGTCCACCCACGGCTTCGAAGCCAAGCGCCAAGTGCGCTGCGGCTGATCTTCACCTGCCGCTCGACGGACAAGCGCTCAACCATCTCATCGAGCGTCACATCCCTACGCTCGTTGATCAACGCGACAACGAATTCCTCGTGTGCATCCACTGCCGAAGGTCGTCTCCAGCCCTGTGGCCGAGCAGTCAGCTCACCCTCTTTCGCTCTTGCAATCCAGCGGATCGCCGTCGAAATCCCAACTCCGAAACGAGCCGCAGCCTGTCGAGCCGACATGCCCGCCGCAGACGCTTTCAAAACCCGTATTCGAAGATCATCGCTCAGGGCCTGTCCCATCATCCACCTCTTCTCTGTGGAGTTGAATCAGCTTCGATGGACGCCGTCACATCACAATCGATTCATCGATCGCAGGACTTGCTCTAGAGCGGATCATTTCTTATCGGAATCGGTGCGGGATTCCCAAATCAGCAGATTTGTGATTCATGATGGATGCTGGAATGGAGGCCAGCATCCATGACGCGACCCTATTCGAATGATCTTCGCGAGCGAGTCATTGCAGCGGTTGTGGACGGTCAGAGCTGCCGGGTGGTGGCGGAGCGGTTCAACATAGCTATCTCATCCGTGGTGAAGTGGTCGCAGCGTTATCGGGCCACCGGTAGTGTGTCGCCCGGTAAGATGGGCGGCCATCGCCGACGTGTGCTGGAGCCGCACCGCGCCTTCATTGTCGAGCAGATCGAGCAGACATCACATCTGACGCTACATCGGCTGAAGGATGAGTTAGCCGCCCGCGGTGTGAGCGTCTCCCACAATGCCATCTGGCAATTCATGCGCCGCGAGGGCTTGAGCTTTAAAAAAAACGCTGTTCGCCCTTGAGCAGGGCCGCGCCGACATTGCCCGCCGCAGAGCTCGCTGGAAAGCCTGGCAAGACCGCTTCGATCCGAAGCGGCTCGTCTTTATTGACGAGACCTGGATCCGCACCAACATGGCGCCGTTACGCGGCTGGGGGCCGAGGGGCAAAAGATTACGCGGCTTTGCCCCGCATGGCCGCTGGCGCACCCTCACCTTCCTCGGCGCCCTACGCTGCGACAAGCTCACTGCACCCTGCGTCTTCGACGGTCCCATCAATGGCGAATGCTTTCACGCCTATGTCCGCCAGCAGTTGATCCCGACCCTCAAACCTGGCGACATCGTCATCCTCGATAATCTCGGCTCTCACAAAGCCAAGGCCATCCGCGATGCCATCAGGGCCGTCGGCGCCAGGCTCTGGTTCCTGCCGAAATATTCCCCCGACCTTAACCCGATCGAGCAGGCCTTCGCCAAGATCAAGCACTGGATGCGCCAGGCCCAAAAGCGAACCATCGAGGAAACCTGGCGCTATCTGGGCATACTCGCCGACACTATCAAGCCAGAGGAATGCGCCAACTACTTCTCAAATGCTGGCTACGCTTCCGTCAAAACATGAAAGGCTCTAGGTCGCTCGTGGCGGGGCGAAACTCGGTTGCTGAAAACGATGATGCTCTTCGAACGGCGCCAAATAAAATTTTGCCGGCTGCATCCTCCTTGTAAGCGCGGACGATCCATTGGACGCCTGACTATCCTTAAAACGTCGTCTTTTTGCATTCGAGACGGGCAGGAAAGGCTTCATTAACCAACGCAACCAATAGGTATTCTCAGCTATGTCACAGACCCACAAGATTGATCTGCCGTTCGAATGAATGAAACGGCAATTGGAAGATTTGAGTAGACAAGTCGATCGTCCACCTCACCTAAAAGGTTTGCCTTTATGCCCAAGTCCATTAGACTCGCTTTATCTTTGATATTTGTTCTGCTCTCTCTTCTCGCGGCGGGCCAGGGCATCGTGAGTATCGTCAAGCTGCTGTCCATTAGGAGCAATATATCCGAAGTTGCCAGCAACTGGCTGCCATCGATCGATGTGATAAATCGGATCAATACGATCACCGCGGACTACCGCATCCTGCAGTTCAGGCTGGTGACAAACTCATCAGATTCGACGAGCCTTGCGCATAATATCACCACCTTCCGCCAGAAGATGGAGGATCTCGCGAATGCCCGTGGTGAATATGAGCCGATGGTGACATCCGGCGAGGAGCGTCAGGCCTATGACGCGTTCTCCGCTTTGTGGACGCAATATCAGGAGGATGGCGAGCGGATTGTTAAACTAATGCAGGCAGGCAAGAAGGATGAAGCATTTGCTCTTCTAACGAGTGACGCCACGACGAAACTGTATAATGATAGCGGAGCGCTCCTTGACCAGGATGTCGCAGTTAACAAGCGTGGTGGAGTCGCGGCCGTCGGAAACACGATGGGCGCCGTTTCATCGACGGTTTTGGTCACCATTCTTGCCATGGCGCTGGCAACTACGACGGGCATTATAGCCCTGCTTTACTGCATCCGGAAGATTACCGATCCGATCTCGCGGTTGACTACCACGATGGGCGTACTGGCAGATGGTAATCTCGACACTGAGGTTCCTTTCGCAATGCGCGCCGACGAAATCGGCAAGATGTCGAGAGCCGTTGAGGTATTCAAGCAAAACAGCATCAAGGCCCGCGATCTGAACGCGCAGGAGGCCGCGTTGCAGGCCAAGAGCGCCGACTTGCAGTCGAGCATTGCCGAGGTGGTGTCAGCCGCCGTAGCCGGTGACTTCACCCATCGCATCACCAAGAAATACGGCGATGCGGCTCTCGACCGTTTTGCAGGAAGCGTCAACGAGCTGGTCACCTCTGTTGACCGGGGCATCGCCGAAACTCGCCGAGTTATCTCAGCGCTTGCCGATGGGGATCTGACGGAAAACATGTGCGGCGAGTTTCAGGGAGCCTTTGGTGAACTGAAGAGTAATGTCAACGCCACCATGGCAGCCCTTCGATCCGTATTAGGCGAGGTTCGCTCCGCCGTCGACACGATCAACGGCGGAGCCGGCGAGATGCGCATCGCCTCAGGCGACCTTTCAAAGCGCACGGAACAGCAAGCCGCGGCCCTGGAGGAGACCTCTTCGGCGCTTGAGGAAATCACGGTGGCGGTAAAAAGCTCGACAGAAAGAGCCACGGAAGCCAGCCATATGGTCGATGAGGCACGCAGAAGCACCGAGCAGTCGAGCGCGGTTGTCAAAGACGCGGTCGCCGCCATGGGCCGCATCGAGCAGGCCTCGGATGAAATCGGCCAGATCATTAACGTCATTGACGAGATCGCCTTCCAGACCAATCTTTTGGCCCTTAACGCCGGCGTCGAGGCGGCGCGTGCGGGTGACGCTGGAAAGGGTTTCGCCGTTGTGGCTCAGGAGGTGCGTGAACTGGCACAGCGCTCCGCCACTGCCGCCAAGGATATCAAGGCGCTGATCAACCGGTCCGGCGACGAGGTCAAAACTGGGGTCAGGCTGGTAACGGCCACAGGCGATGCCCTTGGTCTAATCCGAGGCCACGTGATCAAGGTGAACGAGCACGTTCATACGATCTCGACGGCGGCACGAGAGCAATCGACCGGGCTGGCGGAAGTCAGCACTGCGGTCAACCAGATGGATCAGACGACCCAGCAGAATGCGGCGATGGTGGAAGAATCGACGGCGGCCACCAACCGGTTGGCGGATGAGGCTTCCAATCTGGCGCGGCTTATTGCGCGCTTCAGGCTCGACGGTTCGACTGTTGTACGGCGTGTTGCCCACCAGAACGGTAAGCCGGCCGCCTCGCCAGCGCGTGCCCTCTCCCAGAAGCTTGCCGGCGCCTTCGGCGGACGTACTACAGCCGCTGTCGCGACTAAGGAATGGGAAGAGTTTTAATGAATCATGTCATAATTCACCGCAGGATATTATCGGTTTCCATCTGGCAGCCAGCAGTTCTGCATGAAGACGACGTTGATCCCGGAAATCCGGGGGTTAGCAGAGGCGACGCCGCTGCCCCTAACGCATGTTCTCGGTTCAGGGATCTGCCGGTTCTGTCATTCCGGTGATAGAGCTTGCTGCCGAGATAACCAATCCCATCGGTCTAGCCACAGCGCCATTGTCGTCGTTGAGGTAGCAGATGGTATCATCGGCCCGGTCGTCGATCAGGTCTCTGGCATTCTATCGATCAACGGCGATCGGATCCAACCGGTTCGGACTTAGGCGCGACTTCGACCCAACCTTCAGCTACGGAATCACTCCGCTTGAACAAGGGATGGAATGCTTCCTTAGTTTTGAGCAAAGGTTTGGCACCAATCAGGACGCATCGCAGCTGCCTAGCAGACTTTTGCTTTTTCACCTTCCGCGACTGTCTTCCTTCAAGACGCGGAGTATTAACGAAATTCAACGAGAGTTCGAAGATGTCCAAAGTTATCGCAATCAATTTCGGGCAACAGGCTAAGACAGATACCCACTTAGAAAGCCACGAAGATGCACAGTCGCAGCGCCTGGAGCAAGAGCGGCTGCAAATGATCCAAATCACCAATCACCTTGAAGCACTGTACGCTCGGCTGCTGACCGTCTGTGGCGACAGACCGAAAAATTAAGGGCGCAGCGATGGTATAGCCCGGTGGAGCGCTGCGAACCACAGCGCCATCGCGAAGGGCTATTTCCGGGTCAGCTTTCGGGCGGAGAGGCCTGCGAAGCACACATAGATCGCCTATGCGGCAGAACATCGCTCATATGCACTGTTTTAGATGGCAGTTCGCCGTAACGTCTCTTGTACTCTGCAGCAAAACGGCCGAGGTGTGTGAAGCCCCACTTAAGCGCTATTTCCGAAACGCTGATTTTAGCGCCGTTTTGCAGCAGTTCCTGTCGAGCTGCGCACATACGCAAGTCTCGGAGGTGCATTGTGGGGCTGGTATTACGAAATTGTCGGAAGCCGTGCTGCAAAGTCCGCACGCTGACCTTGGCCGCAGCGGCGATATCGTTAAGGGAAATGGGTTGAGCCATATGCTCTTCCATAAACTCCATTGCCCGTTTCACGTGGCGAGGCGTGGGAGACGGAGACGGACGACGAAGTTCATCGGTATAGCGATGCATACAGCTTTCGATCAAAAGGTACTCTATCGCGTCGAGGAGCGAGCTATAGGCCGACGGGCATTGTCGCAGAGCCCCCCCGGCACTGAGGCCGCGATGGGCAGACAGGGCTAGTTCTCGCATGAGCGTTCCCGCGCTCGATGCAAGATCAAGGGTCGGCTGAATTTGCAGATTTCCGCTGATCGTCCGATCGAGCATGCGAGAAAGCTTGTCACGCAAGGATTGCGTATCGATCGTCAATGACAGTTGAGATCTTATGCCATCTTGTCGGGCATTCAGCGGAGCATTTGCAACATGCGGCGACTCTACCTGTTGCCCAGACCAATGAAAGACTGCATTCCCGGACGCCGGCAGGAAGACCGTTACGACGTCAACTGGGGAATCTATCATGACCGAGAACGCCCCTTCATGATGGGCATCCGCAACGCCAAAACCATCAAGGGAAATTCGACTGCAGCGAGAGTTAAGCGATCTACTGTCGTGTTGAGCAAGGTCAGAGGACGCCAGGGGCGATGATATCAAAGGCAAAAGACGTTCGGGATCGGAGCCCTCGATAAAGTTGTCTTTCACTAAGGTCCCTTCATCGGGCTTGCTGAACAAACTTTCGGTCATCCAATATAAACCTATCTATGAACACCAACTCGCACATGCCGGGACTAGTTTTCCAAACCTTCAAAGCTCGAGACCGGATGGCGTGCGAGCGATTTTGATCGCGTACATGACCGATTCGGACCTTTGTGGAGGCCGGTTGAATCTCTCATTCCCTAGGCTTTCGTCATGGCGGATCATCACCAGCACCGACATCCACGTTCTCCCGCTCGAGATGGCCTCCTAGTTTTTCAGCGCTGCAGTTGGGAAGCCTCTAATGATGCGATGACTGGCTTCCACAAGCCTCGAACAGATTGACAGATTGTCTGATATACGTTAATGCTATTCCTGATCAAAGGCAAGGCAGCATCAGGGTAAGCGACAAGCAGACCCCATCTGGCGAAGCAGCTTAGCGGTCGGCTATCGGTAGCGGACACGATGAACTGCTGTGAGCTTCTATGTCTGCGCCTAGCTCTGGAACTAGAACTTTTCATATGATCGAGGCTGTTGCGGACCGATTTGAGGGCGCGCCTCGGCAGCTTCGGCGGCGCTGGTCGGACGATTTTAAAGCGCGTGCAGTTGCAGAGGCACTCGAGCCTGGCTCGAGCGTGTCAGCGATCGCACGTCGGCTTGATATCCATCCGTCACAACTGTTTGGCTGGCGTCGCGCCGCCCTGGGCTCTCACAAGGAGAACATAGCGCCGATCGGTCATAAGGCAGTCACGCCATCTGCCGACGGCGCGATAATCGAAGTTCTGATTGGCGATGTCGTCGTGCGCGCTCCCGCCGATGTGGACGAAGCTCATCTGCAGCGTGTCATCCGGGCAGTTCGCTCAGCATGATCCCCGCAGGTGTAAAGGTCTTCCTCGCCAGTCACCCCATCGACTTTCGTAAAGGGCCGGACAGTTTGCTGTCGCTGGTGCGCGACGCCGGCAGTGATCCGTTCAATGGCTCGCTTTATGTCTTCCGGGCGAAGCGGGCGGACCGGGTCAAGATCGTCTGGTGGGATGGATCAGGGGTCTGCCTCTATTCCAAGCGGTTGGAGAAGGCGCAGTTCTGCTGGCCGCGGATCGGCCACAACCGGGTGCAGCTCAATCACGCTCAGCTCATGGCGCTCGTTGACGGCATGGACTGGAAACGGGTGCGCTCAGTGGCGGTGAAGCCGCCGGAGATTGTTGGGTAAAGGGCTGCGGCGAAGTGAATCAACCGCCTGAAAAGGCAGGAAAACCGGAGCAAATTGTGCTCTGGTAGGCCTCATGACGCCGCCCGATCTACAGCTCCCGGATGATGTAGAGACCCTGAAAGCCATGGTCCTTGCCATGGCCGAGAAGGCAGCGCGCACCGATGCTCTCGAGAGCGAGGTCGCAGACCTGAAAGCCAGAAACGCCGATGCCGACGAACGCATCGAGCGACTGACCCAGATCCTGAAAGCCTTCGATCGCGCCCGCTTCGGCCGGCAATCGGAAAAGCTCGGCTCTCCGGGCATCGATGATGAGCAGCAGGCTTTTGTCTTCGAGGAAATCGAGACCGGTATCTCGGCAATCCGAGCCAAGGTAAACAAGGGTGCCGCTGATCCCGATGCGAAACGTGCACCCCGGCCGCGCAAGGGCTTTGCACCTCATCTGGAACGAGTCGAAGTGGTGATCGAGCCGGATGAACTGCACGAACACATCGGCAAACAGAAGGTGCTGATCGGAGAAGACGTCTCGGAGCGACTGGACGTCGTGCCGGCGAAGTTCCGCGTCATCGTCACCCGGCGGCCGAAGTATGCCTTCAAGAACGAAGACGGCGTCATCCAGGCAGCCGCGCCCGCGCACATCATCGAGGGTGGCATTCCAACGGAAGCGCTTCTCGCCCAGATCGCTGTCTCGAAGTATGCAGATGGCCTTCCGCTCTATCGACAGGAGGCAATCTATGCACGCGACAAGGTTGAGCTTGACCGGAAGCTGATGGCCCAATGGATGGGCAAGCTCGGCTACGAGCTCGATATCCTGGCCGACTACATCCTCGCCGAGATCAAGAAGGCTGAGCGCATCTTTGCGGACGAGACGACATTGCCAACGCTCGCGCCCGGATCCGGATCGGCAAAGACAGCCTGGCTATGGGCTTATGCGAGGGATGATAGACCCTTTGGCGGTAGTGGCCCGCCGATGGTCGCCTATCGCTTCGAAGATAGCCGCGCTGGCGATCGCGTCGCCCGGCATCTGAATGGCTATCGCGGTATCCTTCAGGTGGACGGGCATGGTGCCTACAACAAGCTTGCCCGATCTGACGGCGGCAATGACGGCGTGATGCTGGCCGGCTGCTGGTCCCATAGCAGGCGCAAGTTCTACGAACTCCACGCCTCGGACAGCTCCAAGATAGCCAGCGAGACGGTGGAATTGATGGCAAAGCTCTGGGAGGTGGAAGCGGCGGCCCGGGGGCAGAGCCCTGACGCGCGTGTCGCGGCACGTCAGGCGACATCTGCTGCAGTTGTCACTGAGCTCTTCGCCCTGTGGCAAAAGACCCTGCCGCGGATCTCCGGCAAGTCGAAGCTCGCAGAAGCGATCCGCTATGCCACCTCGCGTCGCTCCATCTTCGAACGCTTCCTTACCGACGGCCGCATCGAGCTCGACAGCAACATCGTTGAGCGTGCCATCAGGCCCCAGACGATCACGAGAAAGAACAGTCTCTTCGCCGGCAGCGATGGCGGTGGAAGGACCTGGGCGACTATCGCCACGCTCCTTCAGACGGCGAAGATGAACAACGTGGACCCGCAGGCTTGGCTCACCCAAACACTTGAGCGGATCGCCAACGGCTGGCCGAGCAGCGATCTCGATGCACTCATGCCGTGGAATTACGCGCGCTGAACGGTCTCAGCTTGCCGTTTACGCATCAGGGAAATCTGCCACGGTTCTAGTGGAGTTCCCGCACGGCAAATCAATCTAAAGATGCCTCCCAAGGCGAGGGGTGACGGGCTGCTTTCGATCGCAGCCCGTCACGGGAAGGGTGGGAGTGCTATGAGTGGGAGAGAACCTACGCCAACCGACCTTGGAGGCCGTTGAGTCGACACGGAGAAAAATGATTGTGCTGTAGGATGGCCCCACGATTTCGCCACGCGCTGGTCCTCTTAACCTGCGCATCAGCATACTTCGGTTATGACGTATAAGAGAGGCACGCTCCAGGCTCAACACTCGGAGACGCAAAGACGTCGACGAGTTCTTTTGGCCTACTAAGCGAGGCGGTCGCGGCAAATATCAATGCGTAAGCCGCGCCTCGTCGCATTGAGTTGACTTTGCGCTCTTCTTAGCGGGTACGGACTCCGGGCGTCTGATTGGGCAAAAGAAGAGCTTAAGGACGAAACCTGATGATGGTCAAACAGCTTGTGCTGCCATAGGCGTGCTGTTGTCTGTGCCGCGCGAACGCGAAAAGCGCGATCAAATCGGAACGTGGCGGCGAGAGAAGACTAACAGGAAAGACCACATCAAACTCAACCGGGTGTCGGAATACCGATGCTTACGGCATTGCGTGCATGAGGCCTCAAAATGACGCCGGTCTCGACATGTGTCCGCCGAAAATCGCAAAAAAGGAATTGACAGATTGTCGGACAAAAATTTTACTATATCGCCCGCGCATTGCTTGTTCGCGGGAGACGCAGCGACGGACCGGGAGTTATAAGTGCTAAACTTGGCCAAAAATGCACAAATTGTCGACCTTCTTAATCTGCCGGAAGCGGCGACCGGCGCGTGATACAAGCGTCTCTGACTCACAAGGCGTGTCATACTCCATCGACCGAGGTACTGGTTGAACGTGACAGTGACGCCAACATTTCTCCTGGGGAAAAAGTCTGTGTCTTGATAGGCGCGTCAAATCCTGTTGGTCTTTGTTTGGCGCGCTCATTTATAGAAAAAGGCTATCGGGTCGCCGTAGGCGACGCCAATCCCGCCGACTTCGCCTCCCTGGCTGAAGGCCAGGGAAACAATTTTTTACCGGTCAAAGTCAACCCGAACAGAGACGTTTACGTCAACTCAATGGCTGACCAGGTGTATTTGCGCTGGAGACGGGTCGACGTTCTGGTGAACATAGTTTTCCGCAGAAATGAAACAACCCAAACTGTAACGGGATCGCTATCCAGCGCGAATCTGGGGCTTGATGCCGTATCCAATCTAATCAGAGTTACAGGTGCCTTTAGCTCTCGACTTCAGGGCGCGGAGCTTGCCGTAGTGGACGTCGCATGGTTCGAAGAGACGACCTCGCTGGAAGCAGAAGCCGTCCTTCAAGCGGCGTTGCGCACTACTACCTCCGCAATTGCTAGGCAATATTTCGGTTCCGGGCTGAGGATAAATGCTGTACACGCCAGCGATGTGAACTCTACGTCTTCAAGCGAAAATGACGTGCTTCGAACAGTGATCCACGCCGTGCAATTCCTGGCGAATTCGGAACTGTCCGGAAAGCTGACAGGGAACGTGCTGGAGATCGATCCTCGGTGCAGATAGATCCACTCCCACGTTCTGATCCGGCAAATCTGCAGGTATTAACCTTCCGTTAAGTTTCTCGAAAGACGCAATGGGTAAGAGGTCAAATCCTAACAACACGTAAAAAAGTTTCGATTGTTTTAGTGAAACTCTTATCCATGTTCGTTCAGGCTCAAACATTACTATTCCAAAAGCGAGGCCCCAGCACCGTTTGAGCCCTTTGGAGGTAAGTATGTTCGTCGATCGCCTGTTATCCACCTTTACCATAAGAGCAAAGGTGTTATTGGTACTTGTACCCTTGATCCTGATATTGGCGGCAGTTGGTGGGGTCGGCTTAAAAGCAACTGGCTTGCTTCAGTCTCGTCTTCGGCTTTCAAATGAGGTTCTTCAGACCTTGAGCGGGTTTCGAAGTGTCGCGGAAAGCATGAACCGCTTTTTGGCGCAAAGCTCAACGGAGTACCGAGATGAGGCGCTGACAAGTTTAAACGGGCAGACCGCAACCATGCAGTCGCTCCAGGAAGCGGCGGCAGGTAGCGGGAGCGAAACTGGTGCGCTCGAAAACAGTGTATCGGCAATGTCCGTTATCTCGGGCAGCATCGGCCGCATGTGGTCTTTGCATAATGACGAGGAATCCGTTCGCAGCGACATTGTTTCCAACTTGTCGAAGATCAAGGAGGTCGGAGGCGCCCTTAAATTGGCTGCGGTTGATGTGCGCTCACAAGTACGCAATCAGGAGAACTCCGGGAAAACCATGCTCCGGGAGGCTACCCGCTCACTCGATACGGCATCAGTTATGCAACACATGGCGGAAGACTTGGTGAGCTTGCCGGACGGAGCGAAGCAGCCTCCGACTGTCGCCCAGCAAGGGCTTGTGATCAAAAAGTCGCTAAAAACAGTTAAGCGGGTAGTCTCGACTGCTGACGAGCAGGCCGTTACTAAAATTGAGAGGACTATCGCCAAGCTAATCGCCAACCCCGAATTTGTCGACCCTTCCACACGGCTTGCCGGCTCTGACCTACAGAGCTTTGCGACGAACCTGCGAGTGGATGCGATCCAGCACATGATTGAAGGAACAAATGCGATCCGGGCGTTGGATAAAGCGTTGACGGATTCCGAAATGCTTGTTGCGACGGCGACAACGATCGGCCAGGACGCCGATTCGATCGAAATCGAAATCAATAACCTGTTCCGTACAGCCAACGCAGAGAATCAGCAGCGCCTCGTTGAGCAACTTACAAAATTGGCGCGTGACACCGTGGCAGTTGGAGGCGTTGCCAGCTCGATATCTGGCTTCGATAAAATGCAGGAAGATCTATTCGCCCAGGTGGATTCTATCCAAGAGAACACAGAGAAGCTGGTCAAGATAGCGGAAGCCCGCCAAGCGCAATATTCTGAGGCGGACAAAACCGGTCAGGAGATCTGGAAAAACCTCGTAACTTTTGCAGCAACTCAGGAAAACGATGCTCGCAATGAAAGCAATCTTGCCCGCTTGCTGTCAACTATCGCCACAGTGTCCGGCGTCTTGGTAGCCTTGGCGGCTGGCGCCGGCCTGATGGCGACACTTCGCGCCCCGATCGAACGGATCGCGAAGCGCATGCAAGAGCTGGCAAAGGGCGATCTTCGATCGCAGATTGTCGGACGTGACCGGAGAGACGAAATAGGTGAAATGGCTCGCGCACTCGAGGTTTTCCGTGAAAATGCTGTCTCGAAGATGGACATCGAGACACGAACGGAAGCCGATAGGAAAACCGTTGAACAGGAGCGGATGGATCGTGAACGCGAACGCGCTCAGATGGAGGAGGAGGTCGCAACTGCCGTCACCATTCTAGGAGAGGCGTTATCTCGATTGGCGCGTGGCGACATCTCTCAAGAAATTGACCGCCAATTCCATCCCAATCTTGAGCCGCTGAGGCGCGATTTCAATCACTCGCTTTCGATCCTGAGAGAGACAGTGTCTCATATCGACGAGAATACCAATCAAATTCAATGGGGAACCAGCGAGCTTTTCAAAGCCTCAGATGATCTGTCGCGGCGAACTGAATTGCAAGCCGCCTCACTGGAGGAGGCTGCGGCCGCCGTCGAACAGGTGACGGTCACGGTCAGAAAATCATCCGAGAATGCCTATGAAACCCAGGCTTTCGTGTCCGTTGTTAAAGAACACGCCGAGGGTGCGGCAACCATTGTGACCGATGCGATCAACGCAATGGGCAGAATAGAAGACGCGTCCCACAAGATCGGCCAAATCATTGGTTTGATCGATACGATTGCGTTCCAGACAAATCTTTTGGCACTAAATGCTGGTGTCGAGGCGGCTCGTGCTGGAGATGCCGGAAAGGGTTTTGCAGTCGTAGCCCAGGAAGTGCGCGAACTTGCCCAGAAATCATCAGCTGCAGCCCGCGAGATTCGCCACCTGATTTCGGAATCCTCTTCGGAGGTGGCGATCGGCTCAGATTACGTGGGGAAAGCAGGTGAGGCGTTACACAACATAACGGCGTCGATCTTGAAGATTTCCGATCGGATTGATCAAATCGTCAATTCGAGCCGCGAGCAAGCGGCGTCCCTCGCCGAGATCAACAATAACGTCAATGTACTTGACCAGGGAACACAACAAAACGCTGCCATGGCCGAGCAGACAAATGCCGCGGCAAAGACTCTCTCGGATCAGACTAACGAACTCAGCGAGCGGCTCGCTTCATTCAAATTGACCGAAGATAAGTCGACGCGTCGGGTTAGGTTAGTGGCGTAAGCTACGCATCGAACGGGACTGCCACGCGTCGGATGGCCACTGTGATAGCGGCGTTCTACTGAAGGGAAATCCGCTTACGGAAGCGAAATCCGGCCTTAGGCTCTTGGTCTCCCTTTCGCCGCCCGTCTGACTGTAAAAAACCCACCTAGAGCCGATCAACCTTCAAGAGATCAACTGCTTTGCAATGCTCAGAGACACGAGAGGTATCAAATCCGTGCGCATACGTGAAATTACAAGAGCCATTATTCTAATCACCGGCTTGGTGATCCCTTCTGTAGCGGCCGCCGGTGGCCTTACGGAATTGCCGCGGGAGGAACGAAAAACCTACGAGTTGCTCGATCCAAAGTTGCCTACAGGTGAATCTGTCTTCCGCACGTTTAAGGCACAGCGAGCACCGCCGTGGAAAATTGGGTACGCATCGACATATGCTGACAATTCTTGGCGTGCGAGTATTCTTGATGAGTTCACAAACAAGATTGTTCCAGCTTTCAAGAAAGCGGGGCTGGTCTCCGAGTTCATCGTCACCCAGTCAAATCTTGAAGACGCTGTCCAGATCAGGCAGATGCGGCAGATGGTAGACGACGGCGTTGATGCAATTATTATCTGCTGTTCGAACCTCACGGCGCTTAATCCTACGATAGAGTATGCGTATTCAAAAGGAGTGCCTGTGTTCTCGTACTCTGGTTACGTAACATCGCCGTTCGCCGTCAACGCAACTGAGAACAACATGCAAGGCGGGTTTGAGGCGGCGAAGTGGCTCGCTGAAGAAATCGAAGGAAGTGGCAATGTGCTTCTCGTTTCGGGGATCTCCGGCTTTGCCTCCTCGGACAGCTTTGACGTCGGCGCAAAGAAGGCTCTGGAGTATTATCCCGAGATAAAGATCGTAGGTCATGTCGACGGGAAGTGGACAGACAAGGTCGCGCAGGCCGAGGTGCAAAAATTCCTTGCAGCGAATCCCGGTCGAATTGATGGTATTATCGTTCAGTCGGGAGCTGAGAATGGTGTTATCAACGCGGTGCGCCAGTCCGGGCGCGACATGATCCCAATCGTTCTAGGGGGCGAAGCTTCGGCAGCCTGTTACTGGCGACGGAACCCCGACTTCGTAAGCAAGAGTTTTCATTTCTGGCCGCCGCGCTCTGAGGCGGGTTTCGTATGGGACGTAATGATGCGAACTCTTGAGGGACAGGGCCCCAAAATTCAGACAATCCTGCGGCCAGCAATTCCCAGTACCATAGAGGATGTAATGGCGGATTTGCCAGCTGATTGCGATCCTAACTCTGAGGATTGGATCGAGCCGAAGAATACAGCTTGGTGGTCTGCCAGCGCTGCTGCTAAATATTTCGATAACCCAGCGGATCCGCTCTCCTGGAAGCCGGCCGATTGAAGATCGCATGCGGGGTCTGTGTGGAATGCGGTGCCTTCATGATCGGCTCTCGTGCAAGGTAGGCTGCGCTAAGGAATGACAGTTCAAATTGGGAAATGCCCGGGTCGCCTCAGGAGACATGAGACAAGCGATCCGGTTCCAACGAACATATTTGCTCCGCGGTAGCATTCTTCCTCCGGCCCTCCTCTCGCCAAACGGGACAACATACTCATTGCGCCTTTCAATCTACGTGCTGCCGCGAAGGTTGTTGCTTCGAATGTGAAAGCAAAGTTCATTTCCGACCGCACTATCCGGCTCAGGCCGACGCGCGGTTCGACGCCTTACTGACATATCTGCATCAATTTGTTGCTCGAATGATTTGGGTGGCGTTCCCGGAATTCCTGATCGGATGGATGATGCATCTGTCTTGGCCCTCGGTAAGGAGCTTCACGATGAATTCGACTTTACAACCGCTTTGGCAACGCTCCTTTTTTCAGAAAAGGCGCAATCGCCGGAGAGACGAAGCGCTGCATCATGATACCTCAGCCGACCGAGGAGCGCTGCTTGAAGCATTGATCGGCGTGTTGCCCCTCCCAATTTTCTTCAAAGATCTGCACGGTCGCTATGTCGGTTGCAACAAGGTTTTCGAAGATCTCCTCGGTCGCTCGCGCGACGAGATCATCGGGAATACAGATTTTGATCTCAGTTCAACGCAACTGGCGGAAATTTATTCTATTGAAGAGAAAGGCCTTCTTGAAAGGGGTGGAGCCCAAGTCTCCGAGCGTAAGATCGCTCTCGCAAACGGCGCCATCCTGGATGTTGTCTGCAACAAGGCAGTTTTCAGAGGTCACGACGACGAGCCCGCGGGTCTGATTGGCGTTATCATCGACATAACCGAACACAAGTTGGCGGAGCAGGAACTCAAAAACGCTCTCGAACTAGCCCAAGGGATCGTCACCGCTATTCCAGACGTTCTGTTTGAGGTCGACGAGGATGGGCGATATCTTCAGGTCTGGACCAGAAATCCCGAACTACTAGCCCAGCAGCGGGAAATGCTACTGGGTAGGACGGTCGACCAAGTTCTTGCGCCTGATCAAGCGGCTATTGCAATGGAGGCGCTTCGAACTGCAAGCAGTGAAGGAGTTGCCTACGGTCGATGCATTAGCGTATCCTTGCCAAACGGCGAGACCCGATGGTTCGAGTTGTCGGTGGCTAGACGACCAAGCGCCGATCCTGACGCCGCCACCACGCTCCTGGCATTTTCGCGTGATGTCACGGAACGAAGGCAGGCGGAAGACGCCATCAACTCCGTGCGGACGCAATTGCTAAGTGTGCTGCAAACCATTCCTGACATGGTTTGGGTAAAGAATGTCGATGGCGTACACCTGTTGTGCAATCATGCATTTGAGCGGCTGACCGGGAAATCGGAGGCGGAGGTCGTTGGAAAAACGGACCTTGAATTGTTCGGGGCTGAGAGAGCTCACATTTCCGGAAAATCTGATGAGGCCACGATCGAAGCCGGTGGCATACTTATCGACGAGAATTGGGTGGTTTCCCCGGAGAACGGTCAGTCCATTCTTCTCGAAACACGTAAACTTGCGGTCCTCGGCGCCGGGGGAGAGGTTACAGGAGTCCTCGGGGTCTCTCGCGATGTCACGGAACTGAACGCCTCGCGGGAAAAAATCAGGCAAATGGCCTTTTACGATCCGGTGACTTCTTTGCCGAACCGCTTGCTGTTTAACGAGCGATTGCAAAAGGTCGTCAGTGACGCGTCGTCTCAACGTCGGCGGACAGGGGTAATGCTGATTGACATCGACCATTTCAAAGTCGTGAACGATACGATGGGTCACCCTGTGGGTGATCAACTACTCTGCCAGGTCGCTACCCGGCTTAAGAAATCTGTCCGCGATCTCGACACGGTTGCGCGTCTCGGCGGCGACGAGTTCGCGATTCTGTTGCCGGAAATCCAGACAACCGACGATCTCGATTGGGTTGCGTGCTCGATCCTCGAGAGATTCAAGGAATCTTTCCTATTGGATGGCAAGGAAGTCTACGTGTCATGCAGTGTAGGCATCGCGATCTCGCCCGACGACAGCACAGATGTCAACGATCTGGTGAAATACGCCGACTCTGCGATGTATCTTGCCAAACGCTCGGGGAGAAACAGTTTTCGCTTTTATTCGAAGGATTTGACTGTGGGCGTGGAGGAGCGCATGCAGTTGGAATCTGAATTGCGCCGCGCTATCGAGCGCGAAGAATTGGAGCTGCACTACCAGCCCAAGGTGCTTCTGGACAGCGGCGTAATGATAGGATCGGAAGCGTTGTTGAGATGGCCTCATCCCGAGATGGGCATGATTCCGCCGGTTCGATTCATTCCGGTCGCTGAGGATACCGGGCTGATCGTTGAACTCGGGCGATGGGTGCTGCGTGAAGCGTGCAAGACGGCGAAGGAGCTGAACGCCGATTGCCACCACCTGCACAAGATTGCAGTCAACCTTTCGGGTAAGCAATTCCAATGCTCACGGTTGGTAAACGAGATCGCTGCAATCCTCGGTGAAACCGGTTGCCGCGCGGAATGGATCGAAATCGAAATCACGGAGAGTCTGCTTCTCGATCGGAAGGGCGAGACCCTGCAGACGCTTCTTAAGCTGCGTCAAATGGGATTTTCGATTGCTATCGATGATTTTGGCACCGGTTACTCGGCGCTCAACTATCTAGCCCGCTTCCCGATCGACACGCTGAAGATCGATCGGTCATTCATAAATAGCTCGGACAAAAGGAACGAAGAATTGGTCAAAGCGATTCTGTCCATTGCACAATGTCTTGGGCAGGACGTGGTGGCGGAAGGTGTTGAGACCGCCGAGCAGGCAGCATTTCTCGCAGCGAACGGATGCGGTTCGGCGCAAGGCTTCTTTTACAGCAAGGCCCTGCCGAAGATGGAATTGATCGCTCTTTGGGTGCGCGCGTCCGCCACCGGCTTCGTTTCAGATCGTTACGCCGCTTCGCGATGATGAGCGCGAATAAGGAAAAATGTCACCTGTCTGATGGACGGTGATGCGGTGCGCGCTGTGAGACAACTCAACTTGAGCCTCGTCAATCTCTGAATGTCTGCGGTTTTTCGCGGAACAGGGGGCAACGCTGGGTCAACGACCATGCGTTGTGCGGCCCCGCGAGCCGCATTCTCGAATGCTCTGCTCCTACTGCGCGGCATTCGGTAGGCCGGGGAAAACGCGGTACACCGGCTCCTAAAGCAAGGCAGTCGCTCTCGATATGGCTTTCTTCAAAAATATTTGACAGATTATCATACAATCTGCCAAAAATGTCGCCAAGCACCTGATGGGAGGAAAATCAGTGTCTCTTAGTATGCATCACCTGGCCAAGCTTCCGTATTTTTATCCGTTCGAATTTGGCGATGGAAAAATCACGGTACTGTCCGACGGGCCGTTAGAGCTAGGAGATCCTCGCCTGAACTTCTTGGGGGTAGAGCCACGCACGGTCAGCCTGATGCTAGAGGACAATTTCCTGCCAACGAACAAAGTTGTACTCGAGCAAAACGTGCCGCTTGTTGAGATAAATGGAAGAACAATTCTATTTGATACCGGGATGGGGTCTTCCAAAGCTTTCGGGCCCACCACAGGTCGACTCCTAGCCAGCCTGAGAGAGGCAGGTCGAGATCCGACGGAGATCGATGCGGTGGTTCTGTCGCACGCCCATATCGATCATATCGGCGGTCTGTGCGATGCCAATGGAAGGTTAAATTTCCCGAACGCCGACATCTTCATCAGTGAGCGAGACTTCACGGACTGGACGGACGGGTCGTCGATCGATTCTTCATTTCAATTTCAAATCGATAACGCTCGGCGAAACCTGCTTCCCCACAAGGATCGGACCTTCTTTTTCAAAGACGGCGAGGAGTTCTTGCCGGGCGTTCACGCGATTTCGGCCCCCGGCCACACGCTCGGTCATCATTGTTTTATGCTGCAGTCGGGAAACGATCGCCTCTGTTTTCTCGGCGACCTTACGCACCATCATATCCTGTTGATGGAGAGGCCGATGATGGAATTCCGATACGACACGGACCCGAAGCTGTCAGCTAGATCCCGCACGCGCGTGCTTGATATGCTGGCGACAGATCGCATTGCGGTAATGTCCTATCACTTCGCATGGCCAGGTGCCGGGCATGTGGTGCGAAACGGAGACGGATTCCGCTATATCCCCTCTCCAATGCAGTTGCTTGCACATCGATAAGGAATTTCAAAGATGCAGATGCGTTCGGTAATCCTCAGGGAGTCGGGTCTGCCGAAGCCCTATTCAAATTCGAAACCTCTTAAGATTGAGCTTGTGGAACTGACGCCGCCTGGCCCCATGGAGGTGTTGGTCAAGATCAAGGCTGCCGGTGTCTGCCACTCTGACCTGTCCGCAATCAATGGGGACAGACCGCGTCCGCTTCCAGTCGCTCTAGGCCATGAGGCATCTGGCGTCGTCGCAGCAATCGGACCGAGTGTCGAGAAGGTTGAGGTTGGTGACCATGTAGTCATGTCATTTCTGCCGGTTTGTGGCCATTGCTCATATTGCGCTGAAGGCCGCGCCAGCCTCTGCGAACCGGGCTACCAGGCCAATGCTGCAGGAACGCTTCTATCCGGCGGCAAGCACATCCGTTTGAGAGGATACGAAATTAACCACCATAGCGGCGTTTCTGCGTTTTCCGAATATGCTGTCGTGTCGGCGAGCTCGGTAGTCAAAGTGACCAAAGATATCGATTTGGCGACAGCTGCTCTCTTCGGCTGTGCCGTTATGACCGGCGTTGGAGCTGTGATGAACACGTGTGGGGTCCGCCCAGGCCGTAGTGTGGCGGTAATCGGGCTCGGCGGCGTAGGCCTTTCGGCGATACTTGGCGCTGTTGCGAGCGGTGCAAGCGATATCGTGGCGATCGACCTAATCCAAGCGAAGCTGGATCTTGCCAAGGAGCTGGGAGCGACGAAGACTTTTTTGGCCACCTCGCCGAATATTGTTGCCCAAGTAAAAGGCGCGACAAGCGGCGGGGTAGACTACGCGATAGAGATGGCTGGATCCAAAAAGGCATTCGAGCTTGCATATGAGATTACCCGGCGCGGAGGGATGACCGCTACGGCCGGACTGGCCAGCGCAAATTCCCGTTTCGAGGTTTCGCCCTTGCCGTTGGTCGGAGAGGAGAGAACGATCAAGGGCAGCTATATGGGTTCCTGCGTGCCATCGCGCGACATACCCCGCTATATCGACCTTTACCTCAAAGGTAAGCTGCCAGTGGACAAATTGCTGTCGAGCACTGGCCCCCTTGATGAGATCAATGAGGTTTTCGACCGTCTTGACAGGGCCGAGATCAATCGACACCTAGTCTTGATGGACTGATGGCGGGGAGAATTCTCTTGAACGAGTGGACAGTGCTCGCCATCCATTACGGCACCGCGCAAAGACCAGTAAGTGACCTGATACTAGAGACGAATGACATTCATGATCGTCCATCACAAATCGACTACTTCGTGTGGCTGATCCGTCTCGAGGACCGATTAATTCTTGTTGACACTGGTTTCGAAGCCGGAGAGGGCGCGGCCAGAGGGCGGACCCTCTTGATCCATCCGGTGGCAGCACTGTGATGAACGTACAGTAGTTCATCAGAAATTACTGATGTCGTTGTGACACACCTGCACTACGATCACGCCGGAAACCTCCCGGCCTTTCCTAACGCCACTTTTCACATTCAGGATCGGGAGATGGCGTATGGAACGGGGCGGTGTATGTGCCATGAGCGAATGCGTCGGCCTTTTGCTACAGAAGGTGTCGTCGACGCGGTCCGGCTCGTTTTTCAGTCACGGGTACGGTTCCATGATGGGGATGGGGAAATTGTTCCTGGATGCAGGGTGCATCTGGTTGGCGGTCACTCGAAAGGTTTGCAAGTTGTTACGGTGGCAACAGGCGGCGCTTTGCTGGTTATCGCTTCCGACGCGCTTCATTTCCAGCACTATCTTGAAAATGACGGCGCGTTTCCCCTGTTTGCAGATTACCTAGAGGTCATCGAGGGTTACAACAAGCTCCGCGTCCTTGCCGGAGCAAACGGACTCATCATTCCGGGTCATGACCCTGAGGTGCTACAGAAATTTTCTCCCCTTGCGCCAGACCTCCAGTTCGCTAGAGTTCTCCTGTGACCCACAATAAACCGATTGAAATTTTTTGCTGTTTGCAGACAATCGGGTTGTCCTACGAAACGCTCCGGCAGTATATTGATTCTGTGCGTCACTAGAAATTTCATCGAAGGTTTGTTGTGAATGGGAACGATCGACCTCCAGATTAGACGTCAAAACGCCTCTCTTCGAATCCTTGTTGAGGATAAGCTCCGGCAGGCTATTTCAAGTGGCCGTTTCAAGCCCGGGCAGCGGCTGGTGGAGCGCGAGTTGTGCGAACTTATCGGGGTTGGCCGAACTTCAGTTCGCGAGGCGCTACGCCAGTTAGAAGCTGAAGGGCTTATTACTAGCTATCCGCATCGGGGGCCGGTTGTCAGCACTATCAGCTACGAGGAGGCTAGGCAGCTTTATAGTGTACGCGCGCTGCTTGAAAGCTTTGCCGGCCAGGAGTTCGCCGAGAACGGTTCGAATGAAGAGATCGTTGCTCTCCTCGAGACCGTGGAAGCGTTCGAAGCCGCAGCCAAGAGCGGTTCCGGAACGCGGATCATCGAAGCCAAGACCGCTTTTTACGATTGTTTGATGACCGGCAGCAAGAACGTGTTTGTGAAGCAAATGCTCACGTCGTTGCACAACCGGGTCACATTGTTGCGGATGACATCGATGACCCAGCCAGGGCGGCTGCAGAACAGCGTTTTCGAAATAAGAGAGATTGCGGCCGCTATTGCGTTGCGTGATGGCGACAGGGCAGCCGCGCTTTGCAAGCGCCATATCGAAATCGCGGCTAAGGTGGCGTTGGACTACTTGAGCAAGAACCCCGTCGAAACCTCCGAGTAGTTCCACAAAACGAAGTTCAGGCGACGGCTAAGGTTGACAGATTGTCTGAAAATCTGCTTACCTCTCTTATGGGAGGTGAGACACAGGAAGTGCGGCTTCCCAACAACATCATTTTGTTAGGGAGGACGTATGGGCGCCCATGCCGAGCTGATTAAACGCGTAACCCTGGCGATCGAAGATCCGGAGCTACCGCGACTGACCCCAGGTCTTACAACACGGATCTCGTTGCAAGTTGGACCAGAAAAGTCATCACTTGCTGTGGGAGGCGGGATAGTCGCACTGGACGGCGCGGACGAAAATGCTGACGTCATACTGAGTGCCCCAGAAGGAGCTTGGGAAAAGGTTATGCAGGTGCCGCCGCCGGCAACCTACCATTCGTTCACCGCCTTTCAACTCGCTAACCCTGAGTTCACGTTATCTGGTTCGCCCGTAGCAATCGCTCAAGCGCGTCCCGCTCTGGAGCGACTGTTCGAAATCGTCGTAGCGTCTCCGCCCCTAGTTGCGCCGAAGGTCGATCGAAATATTGAACAGGTCACCGGACGCTATAAGCGGGTAGAGGTCGGCGGCGTAGAACACGATATCTTTTACGAGGAAGCCGGTGCAGGAACTCCTATCCTTTTCCTCCATACGGCTGGCGCAGACGGCCGTCAGTTTCTACCGCAACTCTCCGACACTGGGTTTGCGCGTACGAACCGATTGATCTCAGTTGATCTGCCGTTTCACGGACGTTCGATGCCTCCTTTAACTTGGGACGGCTCGCCCTATCAACTCACAACGGATCTCTACCTGACCTGGTGCACGGCGATACTCGACCAGCTCGTCGGAGACAGAGCTATCGTCGTTGGAGGATCTATGGGCGCGGCGATGTGCATGGTGCTGGCGGCGGAGCGACCGGAACGTCTAATGGGTGTAATTGCGGTCGAGCCGCCGTTGAAGTCAAAGGGCCGTCGCAACCCCTTTCAACACAACGTCAACGTTCATGGGTCGCTTCATAACTCAGCCTATGTCCGCGGAATCATGAGCCCGCTCAGCCCGCAAGAAGAGCGACGCCGCGCCAGTTGGATCTACTCGCAGGGTGCTCCTGGAGTTTATCCCGGCGATCTTTCGTTCTACAGCGACGAGTTCGACGGTGCCGTCGTCGGTCCGAAGATTGATGCCAAGCGAACACCGACCGTTCTTCTCTCCGGGACCTATGACTACTCTGCGACGCCTGCAGACGGAGCAGCGCTAGCGGCCCTCATTCCTGGCAGCCGTCATGTCGTTATGGAGGGGCTTGGGCACTTTCCGATGTGCGAAAATCCTGACTATTTCCGGAGCTTCTTGCAAGACGCTATTCGGTTCGTCGAAGATAACGGCTGATCACAAAGCAACCGCGTTGGCCATTTACCGATCGTGTCCCAGCACCTGGTGTAGCTGACGGTAGGGAGTAAAGCCGAGCGCCCGCGCGCTTCTCGTTGCGCTGTAGCGGGTGATCGGCTTTGCGGGCGGCCATCAGTGTTTTCCGCTAGGGTCGGGTTGTTCAAGACCAACCTGACGGAAAGATCACCGATGACCAATGACATGATGAACGTGCGTTCGCTTGTTGAGAAGAGTGCCGATGCAGATTTGTTGCGTGAGATGATTGGCTTTGCCGCCGAGCGGCTGATGGAGTTGGAGGTCGGCTCGGCTACGGGTGCTGACTTCGGTGTGAAGAACCCCATGCGGCTCACTCAACGCAATGGCTACCGTGACCGCGATTGGGAGACGCGGGCTGGCACCGTCGAGCTTCGCATTCCGAAGCTGCGCAAAGGCAGCTACTTTCCGAGCTTCCTTGAACCGCGCCGCATGGCAGAGAAAGCTCTGACGGCCGTTATCCAGGAAGCGTATATCCAGGGAATCTCGACTCGTTCTGTCGACGACCTGTGGTGGATGCGACCTATCTCAAGGTCCGGCGTGGCGGCCGCATCGTCTCAGTCGCCGTCATTATCGCGGTCGGCGTCAATAACGACGGTCGGCGCGAGGTCCTGGGTATGGAAGTTGGCACCTCGGAGGCCGAACCGATCTGGACGGAATTCCTGCGCAGGCTAACGCGCCGCGGTCTACGCGGGGTGAAGTTGGTTGTCTCTGATGCACATGAGGGCATCAAGGCTGCCGTTTCCAAGGTTCTCAATGCCACTTGGCAAAGGTGCCGGGTTCACTTCATGAGGAACGTGCTCGCGCATGCTGGAAAGAGCGGCAGGCGGGTCGTATCCGCCTTCATCGCGACGGCCTTTGCCCAGGAGACCCCGGAGGCAGCAAGCCGCACAATGGCGCAGTGTCGCCGATCAAATCAGGCCGAAAGTGCCGAAGCTTGCCACCATCATGGACGACGCTGAAGAGGACGTGCTCGCCTACATGACCTTCCCGAAAGAGCACCGGGCAAAGCTGCACTCGACGAATCCAATTGAGCGTCTCAACGGCGAAATCAAGCGACGCACCGAGGTCGTCGGCATCTTTCCGAACGACGAAGCCATCGTCCGTCTCGTCGGCGCACTGCTGCTCGAACAGAATGACGAATGGGCCGTTCAACGCGCCAAGTATATGACGCTTGAGACCATGGCCCAAATGAGATGAGCCCCAAATCAGCCTGCCCCGCTGTGGCACGCTGATATCCCCTTCCGACCCATGTCGGGAAAGCACGGCCATCAGCCGCGACCTACACCACCTCCCGGGACACGATCGTATCACCTTGTATTCCGGACTAAACTTATGCCGACAGCGTTGCGATAGAGGGCATTCGGAACCAGCATGCGGCTATTCCGGAAGGTCGGCACTCGCATGACGTCATCTGACCGACATCGTGGGGTTATTCGACAAAAATTGCGAAATGTCCTTGATCCAGTTTCCGCTGTTAGATCTCGTTGTCGCCGGCAGTCCTTCTCCTTCTCTATCATATTTGCTGGAGCGTGCCGCAAGTCCGACAAGAGCTGCGCCTAGGCCAACAGCTCTGTGCTGTCATTGACGGGTTAGGAACACGTCAATGATCAACGAGGCTGGAGCCTTATACCCGGTGTTCCTGCCTCAAATGTAAGGGCATGACGAGTGCCGCCCTTTCCTTCACTTGACCAGGTGGTTTCCGATCGAGGAGCCGCCATCGACCGTCAGAATGCTACCGGTCGCGAACCTCGAACGATCGGACGCAAGAAAAAGCATTGCTTCAGCAATCTCTTCAGCTGTCCCCATCCGATCCATGACGGCACGGGCGTTGAAATCGCTGCGAAGCTTCGCGGGGTCCTTCGCTTCGGCGAAGATTTTCGTGAAGTAAGGAGAGTCGATTGTCCCTGGAGCGACCGCGTTGACACGAATTCCCTCTTTCGCATGATCCATGGCCATCGCGCGCGTCAGCGAAGATATTGCTCCTTTCGATGCTACGTAGGCAGTCCTGTCCGCGATTGCTGAGGTTGCGGTGTAGGAAGTCGTATTGATGATCGAACCTCCGCCGTTCCGTCGCATAACAGGAATGACGTACTTTGAGCAAAGGAAGATCCCTTTGACGTTTACGGACATAATCCGGTCCCAAGTTTCTTCAGGAATGGTCACCACATTCCCCGTCGTTCCGAACCCGGCATTATTGACGAGCACGTCGACCCGGCCCCACTTTGCGGTCGTCTTCTCAACCATGCTTTCCGCGTCCTTGGCGGACGAGACGTCGACGCGAACACCGAAAGCCTTCGAGCCGATCTCGTTCGCCACACGAACCGCGGCGTCTTCATTGACATCAGCAACAACCACATAGGCGCCGTTCTTTGCGAAAAGCTCGGCTGTCGCACGACCAATGCCGCTGCCGCCCCCTGTGACGATACAAACTCTTTGATTCAAATCCATCGACCATCTCCTCATTTTTGGGTGCCTTAGAAGACATTTTAGCAGACAATCTGTCAATTGTGAAAATCCAGTTGACAGATTGTCTGCTGATCTGTTTATCTAGGCTCGATCGAATTTGGCCGTGGGAGGACAATATGGCCGATACCAGCACTGAGGCGCAGTTGGCTTTTAAGGCAGCTATGCGTCGGTTCACATCAACCATCTGCTTGATCACGACCGAACTCAACGGGGTCCGTCATGGCATGGCCGCCACCGCGGTCCAGTCGGTTACCGCGGACCCACCAACTGTTCTTGTCTGCATCAACCAATCGGCTTCGGTGAATCAGCCTTTGAAGATCTCCGGGAAGTTCGCCGTGAACATGCTGCATCTTTCACATGCCGATCTTGTGCCGCTGTTCAGTGGGCAATTGAAGGGTGAAGAGCGCTTTCATTACGGCGAGTGGCTGTCTCTCGACGGCATGCCGGTCCTGTCCGATGCGCAGGCGGCGTTTGTCTGCAAGCTAAAAGATGTCGTTCACGTTGGAACGCATGATGTTGTGCTCGGAGAAGTGCTCGAAGCACGGTTCATCGAGTCAATCGCGCCGCTTCTCTACGAAAACGGTCAACTCGTCAGGTCGTCGTCCATCAGTGGATCGGCCGCATAGTAGGTGGCTTTAACCACCAATCACATCACTCATCGAAAGCCCAAGGGCGGCAAGGAGAAAAGCGTGAGCAATATGGCACCCGCAAGAGAAATTCATGGACGTGAAGTCACAGAGCGCTTTGAGCGCGGACTAAAGACCCGGCGCGAAGTCTTGGGGGGGGGCTATGTTGATGCGTCGGTCAGCAAAGCCACCGACTTCAATTGGCCGATGCAAACCCTCGTCACAGAATACTGCTGGGACGCGATTTGGAATCGGCCGGGCCTGGAGCGCAAGCAGCGCAGCATCCTCAATCTCGGGATGATTTCGGCCCTCAATCGTCCGCATGAGCTGAAACTGCATGTTCGCGGAGCAATCAACAACGGTCTTACCAAAGAGGAAATTCGGGAGGTTTTCCTCCAGGTTTCGATTTACTGCGGTGTTCCTGCGGCCATCGACAGCTTCCGCGTGGCAGCGGAAGTTTTCGACGAGATGGGCATCTAGTTATTCAACGCATTTGAGTGGGCTGAGCATCATCCGTTGCCAGCCCGAGGAGGGACTACAGTGACCGCACAAGACGATTTCCGCGCTGCCGGAAACCCAATGTTCAATGATAACAAGCTCAAGCTCGGCGTATTTGGCACGAATTGCTCGAATGCATGCGCGATTACGCTCGCTGAGACAACGTTCGAACCTACCTTCGACCACAACGTCGAGATTGCAAAGAAGCTTGAGGCAGCCGGTTGGGAATGCATGGTGCCGATTGCACGCTGGCGTGGTTTTGGCGGTCCTTCAAACTTCAATGGCGTGAACATGGATACGTTCACCTGGGCGGCCGCTCTCGCGGCGGTCACCACGAAGCTCCAGTTCTTCTCAACGACTCACATTCCGACGCTAAACCCGATTGTTGCAACCAAGATGGCGACAACAATCGATCACATCTCGAAGGGTCGATACGGCCTCAATCTCGTTACCGGCTGGTTCACTCCCGAAATGGAAATGTTCGGAGTTCCTATGATGGAGCACGACACCCGCTATGAATACGCCACTGAATGGATGGATATCGTCGAGACGCTCTGGAAACGCAATGGCGTTACCTTCGAAGGCGAGTTCCTCAAAGTCAAAGACGCCTTCAGTGAACCCAAACCCTACAACAAGGCGGGTCGCCCGCTCCTGATCTGCGCCGGCGCCTCGGGCAAGGGACTGCATTTCACCGCCAAGTTCTGCGACTTCAACTTCGGCTTCATGCAAGACATGGAATCCGGCGCTGCCTGGGTCAAAAAGGTGAAGGACCTGGCGCGTACTGAATATAACCGTGATCTTGGCACATTCACAGCTTGCCCCGTTATCGTTCGCGAAACGGAGAAGGAAGCAAAGGAATACTACGACTACTACGTCAACCAGAAGGGTGACTGGGAGGCATGCGAGAACATCTGTGAAGTTCTGCAGGTGCAATCTCAAAACCATTCTGCCGAAATGTATCAAAAATTCAAGGAACGCTTCGTCGCTGGCTGGGGTGGATACCCGATCGTCGGCAATCCAGAACAAGTCGCCGACAAGCTCGTGGATCTCAGCAATACAGGCGTCAACGGCGCCTTGCTGACAATGGTCGATTACAACGAGGAACTTCCCTTCTTTAACGACCGTGTCATGCCGCTGCTCAAGCAAGCCGGTCTGCGCAACTGAACCAGTCCTCGGGACGGCGATTGCCGTCCCGACACGAACTCTGCCAGATTCTGGCAGGATTTTCGCGGCTGGCGGCCAAAGGGGCCGGCGGTTGAGCGGAACCACAAGGGGAGGAGGCCCTGAATGCTGAAGAAAATCGTTGCAGCGCTTTTTACGCTGTCGAGCCTTTATCACATGAACGGCGTGGCGAAGGCTGACGGCCTCGATTCGTTGCCGCCGGACCAAAAGGCGCTTTACGAGAATATCGATCCCGCCATTCCGCTCGGGGGGACGGTGTACAAAGATTTTGTTCCAAAACGTCCACCGCCGTGGAAAATTGGTTATGCATCCACATATGCCGGTAATACCTGGCGCGCGAACATCCTGGACGAATTCACCAACGTATTGCTTCCGAGATATAAGGAAGCAGGCCTAGTCTCCGATCTAATCGTCACGCAGTCTGACCTCAAAGACGCTGTCCAAATCCAGCAGATGCGGCAGATGGTTGACGACGGTGTTGATGCGATCGTCATTTGCTGCTCGAACATTACCGCACTTAACAAGACCATAGAGTATGCTCATTCGAAAGGCGTGCCAGTCTTCTCAGTCTCGGGCTATGTCACATCACCCTACGCAATCAATGCCACAGAGAATAACACCGACGGTGGCTACAAGGCTGCTGAATGGCTTGCCAAGGAAATCGGTGAAAAAGGCAACGTCCTGATGGTATCGGGCATCCCCGGTTTCGCATCATCGGACAGCTTCGACATCGGCGCGAAGAACGCGTTCGATAAATTCCCCGGTATCAAAATTGTAGGCACGATAGCTGGCAAATGGACCGACCAGGTCGCCCAGGTTGAGGTTCAGAAGTTTCTTGCCACCAATCTTGCTGAGGTTAATGGCATTCTCGTTCAGTCCGCTTCAGAAAACGGTGTCGTGAACGCAGTACAGCAATCCGGCCGCGACATGATGCCTATCGTGCTCGGGGGTGAGGCTTCGGCAGCCTGCTACTGGCGTAAGAACCCTGATTTCATAAGCAAGAGCTTCCATTTCTGGCCGCCGCGGTCTGATGCCCGCCTTGTGTGGGACGTCATGATGCGAACGCTTGAAGGCCAGGGACCAAAGATCCAGTCGATTCTTCGTCCTGCGCTTCCTTACACCATTGATGACGTGAAGGAAGTGCTGAAGGAAGATTGCGATCCCAATTCCACGGATTGGATCGAGCCGAAGAACAACGGCTGGTGGCCTGCAGACGTCGCTGCAAACTACTTCGAACGTCCTGAAGATCCGTTAGCTTGGCGGCCGAAGAAGTAATGAATGTTCTCCGGAAGGAGACCTCCCAGCCTCCCGCGTCGGTTTCTATAATCGGCGCGGGAGGTATCTGCGATTTGATTGGAAATAGTGTGCTGGACTTTCACAGAATTCAACGTTTGCCGCCTTATGTTTTCGAACAGGTCAACCGTTTGAAAGCAAGCGCGCGAGCGGGCGGCGCCGATATCATTGATCTCGGCATGGGAAACCCCGACCTTCCCACTCCTCAGTCGATCGTCGACAAGCTGTGCGAGGTCGTGCAGGATCCGCGCACCCACCGCTATTCCTCCTCCAAGGGCATTCCGGGGCTGCGCCGTGCCCAGGCCGCCTATTATGCCCGCCGTTTCGGTGTCAAGCTCAACCCGGATACCCAGGTGGTCGCCACCTTGGGCTCCAAGGAAGGCTTCGCCAACATGGCGCAGGCGATCACCGCGCCCGGCGACGTGATCCTCTGCCCGAACCCGACCTATCCGATCCACGCCTTCGGCTTCCTGATGGCCGGCGGCGTGATCCGCTCGATGTCGGTTGAGCCGGATGAGAGCTTTTTCCCGCCGCTGGAGCGGGCGGTCCGGCATTCGATCCCGAAGCCGTTGGCGCTGATCCTCAACTATCCGTCGAACCCGACGGCCCTCGTCGCGACGCTCGATTTCTATAAGGACGTCGTCGCCTTCGCCAAGAAGCATGACATCATCGTGCTTTCCGACCTTGCCTATTCCGAGATCTACTTCGACGGCGCTCCGCCGCCATCGGTTCTCGAAGTGCCGGGTGCAATGGATGTGACCGTCGAATTCACCTCGATGTCGAAGACCTTTTCCATGCCCGGCTGGCGCATGGGCTTTGCCGTCGGCAACGAGCGGCTGATCGCGGCGCTCACCCGCGTCAAGTCCTATCTCGACTACGGCGCCTTCACGCCGATCCAGGTGGCCGCGACCCATGCGCTGAACGGCGACGGTTCCGACATTGCGGAGGTTCGCAACGTCTACAAGCGTCGCCGCGACGTCATGGTCGAAAGCTTCGGGAAGGCCGGCTTCGACGTGCCGCCGCCGGCTGCCACCATGTTCGCCTGGGCAAAGATCCCGGAAAAGTTCCGTCATCTCGGTTCGCTGGAGTTTTCCAAGCTGCTGGTCGAGAAGGCCGACGTCGCCGTTGCACCGGGTATCGGCTTCGGCGAAATGGGCGACGACTACGTCCGTCTGGCGCTCGTCGAGAACGAACACCGCATCCGCCAGGCTGCGCGCAACATCAAACGCTGGCTTAGCGGCGACGAGAAATTTGAAATCAACGTAATGAATCAGTGAAAGGATACCCGATGCCAATCTTCGGATCATGCCAATGCAAAGCGGTAACGTACCAGGTTCAGGAAATTGATGGACCCATGTGGAATTGCTTCTGTCAAACATGCCGGAAGTCACACGCCGCTGATCACAATACCGCTGCGAAGGTGAAAAGCGAGCACTTCAAGATCCTTACAGGCCAAGATACGCTTCATAGCTTCGAATCGACGCCTGGAAAGCTGCGGTGGTTTTGTTCGGTATGTGGCTCGCACGTTTATGCGGAGCGGCCGGCCAGCCCGGAGCTCAAAGTCGTTAGAGCCGGCACGTTCGATACCGATCCTGGAAGTGTGCCGATGTCAAACGTATGGGTATCGCATGCGGAACCTTGGCTCGCCCATGATCCATCGAAGGCAAGCTCACCAGAGTTCCCGTAAGTGACCGGGATACTACCTGTCGTAACTGAGGTGGAGCCACGGCGACCGTATATCAAGCGGCAACGCCTCATTCCGTGTCCAGGAGGTTCTAACGCAAACGTGCTGGGTCGGTAAAAGCGGCAGGGATTGCAGACAGTAGGTGCGCTTGCACGGCGAGCCCACCCATTGAGAGAATAAAGTCGTACGAGACAGAAGACTTCTGCGAAGCAATCCAGCCTTCGAGGTTGGGAAATTACGGGTTGTGAGGGCTCAGGACACCGCAGGACTATTTTTGCCCCCACGGGTCCTCAACGACCTCCATTGCGGTGTGAGTGAAAATTGTAAGATTGTCTTATGCGAGAATGTTGGGAGTCCTGTGACATGAAAGTTGTTGTAATAACGGGGAATTTATCGCGCCCCTCGAAAACCCGGGCCGTAGCAGACTTCATGGTGGATCGGGTGCGCGCGTCCGGCAACGAAGCAAGCTGCTGGGACCTTGTCGACCTTCATCCGCACCTTGGGGCAACAGTGTTGCCCTCCAGCGCCGCTGAGATTGTTAAAGCGGCACTCAACGATATTTTGGCTAGTGACGTGCTAGTTGTTGGTAGTCCGGTCTACAAAGCATCTTACACTGGGTTGCTGAAGCATTTATTCGACCTTGTCGACATGAAAGCGCTTAAGGGCCGCTATGTGATCCCTTTTGCAACCGGTAAAGCATCGAGTCACAAGCCGCTCGTCGAAGCCTCGATGGAAGCCTTATTCGACTTTTTCGAAGCGCAAATACATAGCCGTTTCATTTTCGCTCTCGATGAAGATTTTCAGAACGATGCTCTTTCTGAGAACCTGCGCGCGCTTGTCGACAGAGAGCTCGATGCCGCGCGTCGCGCCGTCAGCCCATAATAAGGAGGAGGATTCCATGTCTTTTTCGAGCATAGATGAGGCGATCGAGGCGATCGAAGCGGGCGAGATGGTTATCGTGGTCGACGACGAAAACCGGGAGAATGAAGGCGACCTAGTCGTTGCTGCCGAAAAAATAACAGCTGAGCACATCGCTTTCATGATGAAATATGCGAGAGGCCTTATCTGCGTGCCACTTCCAGCCGAACGTCTCGACAAACTCGAGATCCCCCTGATGGTCACACGTAATTCGGACTCACTGCAGACGGCATTTACCGTTTCCGTCGATTGCAAACACGGCACAACGACAGGGATTTCAGCCGAAGATCGAGCAGCAACCGTCAAGTCGCTCATCGATCCGCAGACGCGGCCGGAAGACCTATCGCGACCGGGTCACATTTTTCCTTTGCGTGCAAATCGTCTCGGTGTCCTGGGCCGTCCTGGCCACACCGAAGCTGCCGTGGATCTTGCACGACTTGCCGGCCTGGCGCCGGCTGGCGTAATCTGCGAGATCGCCAATGACGACGGAACCATGTCTCGACTGCCAGATCTCGAGAAGTTCGCAATCGAACATGGCCTGCACATAGTAACGATCGACGCTTTGATTGAGTACTGCAGGAGTCGTGATACGAGGGTAAAGCGTTACGCGCAGTCCTTTATGCCAACGCGGTTTGGGGATTTCAAGGCAATTGCTTATCGCGATAGTTTGACGGGAACGGAACACTTAGCTTTGACACTTGGCGAGTTGTGCGAGAAGGAAGACGTTCTGGTACGGGTGCATTCTGAATGTCTGACAGGTGAGGCGTTCCGGTCCATGCGATGCGACTGCGGTCAACAGCTCGAAATGGCTCTTCGGGCGGTCCAGTTAGCGGGCGCTGGTTGCGTGATCTACATGCGTGGGCAAGAGGGGCGTGGCATTGGCTTAGGAAACAAAATTGCGGCTTACAGCCTGCAGGATCATGGTCGTGATACTCTTGAGGCAAATCGGGAACTCGGCTTCGCATCTGATTCCCGCGAATATAACGCAGCGGCGGATATCATCCGCGACCTCGGTATCGGCAGCGTTCGGCTTCTGACCAACAATCCTACAAAAATAGAGGCGCTGCGAACGTCAGGCGTCATCGTGTCGTCTCGCCAGAGTCTGATCGCCGCATCTAGCGCGTCCAACATCACTTATTTTAAGACAAAGCGCGATCGGTTTGGCCACCTGTTGGACCAGGACACGTCAGCTGAACACGTCGGCCGGAGCAACGTCTTTTCAGTGTTTGGCGCGCAGGTGTTCTCTGGACCCCTTGGATAACGGAGCCGCCCCGCCACTTACCTGCCGGTGATTGTAGGGGGCCGCCTTTGACCGGCAGAGTCCTAGAGCTTTTGCGTGGGCCCTGCCAGCACATCATTCGTGCAGGCCTATCGGAGTGATGTGGCCCGCGATTGCATCGAAAGCAGCGTTCGACCATATCTCGTCTTGAGCACGGCTGTTCCGACGGATCGCAGTAACCGGTGCTCCGCTCCCACGTTGTCTTTCCTGCCATGATCTGTGATCGCCTTTCCATGGACGAGCAACGGGAGTTTCTCCATGGAGACTACATTGGAGGTTCTCACAACCAGGAAGTCTGGACGTGAGGTTCACCGGCATTGGCCGGATGACGTGAAGGCGCAGATCGTTTCGGAGAGCCTTCGGCCCGGCGCGATGGTAAGTGAGGTCGCAGAGCGGCATGGGTTGAAGCCGAACCACCTCTCCACTTGGAGAACGATGGCGCGGCAGGGTAAGTTGCTTCTGCCCGCACCCGAAGACCCGATGGAGTTTGCAGCGGTAATCGTTGATCCGCCCGTTTCGGAGCCGCCGATCAAGAAAGCCAGTCGCGCCGAGATCATCGTCGGTTCCGTCACCATTCGTCTGGAAGAAGGTGCGTCTGCCGCTCGGATCGCCGCTGTCGCGCGTGCCTGTGCGGCTCCCGCATGATCTTTCCATCCAACCGCGTGCGGATCATGGTGGCGACCAAGCCAGTCGACTTTCGCAAAGGCCATGATGGCTTGGCGGCACTGGTCAAGAACGAGCTACACAAAGACCCATTCACTGGAACTGTCTTCGTATTCCGGTCGCGCAAAGCAGATCGGTTAAAGCTGATCTACTGGGACGGCAGCGGTCTGGTGATGGCATACAAGCGGCTGGAGGAACACACGTTCACTTGGCCGGGCATCAAGGATGGCCTGATGACACTGGGCCATGCTCAGTTCGAGGCGCTGTTTGCAGGGCTCGACTGGCGTCGGGTCCGTGCGGTAGAAGCGAGAGCACCGGACGCCATCGAATAGATGCGGCACGATGACTCGGTCGGCAAATTCCGACGGCGAAGCGCCGCTGGTTTTGATAGGCTTCCACCATGTTGGACACCGCCGATTTCCCTGACGATATCGATGCCCTGAAGACGATGCTGATCGCGGCGCAAGCGCGTGAAGTTCGTAAGGATGAGCGGATCGAGCGACTGGAGAAGCTTGTCGCCGCATTCAAGCAGGCTGCCTTCGGTCGCAAATCCGAGAAGGCTGATCCTGAGCAGTTCGATCTCGCGCTGGAAGACCTGGAAACGACCATCGCTGCCATCCATGCCGAAGACGAGGCCGATACATCCTCGGGCAAGCAGCGATCCAAATCCCGCGCCGTCAATCGCGGCTCTCTTCTCGCCCATCTTCCTCGTATCGAAGAGATAATTGAACCGGAAAGCCTGATCTGCGCTTGCGGCGGTTGCCTGCATCGCATCGGAGAGGACGTGTCTGAGCGGCTGGATGTTATCCCGGCGCAGTTCCGCGTCATCGTCACTCGCCGACCCAAATATGCCTGCCGTGCCTGTACTGATGGCGTTGCCCAGGCTCCAGCGCCCGCACGACTGATCCAAGCCGGATTGCCGACAGAGGCAACCATCGCGCATGTGCTGGTGTCCAAATACGCCGACCATCTGCCGCTTTATCGACAGGCCCAGATTATGAGCCGCCAAGGCATCGATCTCGACCGTTCCACTCTGGCCGATTGGGTTGGTCGGGCGGCATTCGAGTTGCGCCCGGTCTTCGACGCTTTGATCGCCGATCTAAAGCGCTCGACAAAACTGTTCATGGACGAAACCCGTGCGCCGGTCCTCGATCCAGGCTCTCGCAAAACCAAGACCGGATACTTCTGGGCGCTGGCCCGCGACGACCGACCATGGAGCGGCGGGGCTCCACCCGGAGTGGCTTTCACCTACGCTCCCGGTCGTGGCGGCCAACATGCCGAACGGATATTGCGGGGGTTCACGGGCGTTCTCCAAGTGGACGGCTACGCCGGATATAATCGGCTGATCGCACCGGACCGTGTCGGCCCGGACATCCGGCTTGCCTATTGTTGGGCACATGCACGGCGCAAGCTGGTCGAGATCACTCGTACCGGCACAGCGCCGATTGCCGAGGAAGGCGTGGAGCGGATTGGTGAACTCTATCGGGTCGAGTCCGAGCTACGCGGGCTTCCCGCAGAAGCTCGCCTCGCCGGGCGACAGGAACGATCAGCGCCATTGATTGCGGACATGCGAACTTGGCTCACGCAGCATCGTGCCCGCGTCGCTGGCAAGTCGTCGCTTGGCGAGGCGCTCGCCTACATCGCCAAATATTGGGATGGCCTCTGCGTCTTCTTGACCGACGGTCGGATCGAGATCGACAACAATAGTATCGAGAGAACTATCCGGCCGATAGCGCTCAATCGGAAGAACGCTCTCTTCGCCGGGCACGACATGGGAGCACGGAATTGGGCAACCATCGCCTCGCTCATCGAGACGTGCAAGCTCAATGCCGTTGATCCACAAGCCTACCTCACCAGCACGCTCACCGCTATCGTAAACGGCCATAAGCAAAACCGGATCGATGAACTCCTGCCGTGGAATCATCCGGTTTAGTATGGTCAATCGCAAAATGACTGCAGCAATCAGACGCGAAGAGACATAGGAACCTTATCGTTCCGTCGGCTACGATTAACGCTATCTACGGGTTGATCTGATGTAAGCGGGAAGCCTAAATGCAAGTACGAATGCGGCTAGGTAAAATCCAAAGATGTGGATCATACTCTTCCAGATGTTCACCTCTATCGGCGACTCGAAGCTCATTCGATAACGCGAATAATGCTCAGTTGGACCGATATACGCCGACGCCAAGCTGGCAGCTAATATAATGATGAACGCTGTCATCATTCCCTGGACGTGGTAGCTGTCGGATGCAAACAGTTGCTTTACAAGAAACACGACGACGGCAGGAAGCATGACCACGCTGGCAAGGGATCGCATTGCGATCAACAGGCATTGATCAGACTGCGAATAACGACTTGTTTTTAAAGCAGATAGTATCGCGGTATTTGGGGGCCAAAACCGCAGCATAACCTGGTTATTGACAAACTCGCAGGATATTGACGGGTGGGCTCGAAAAATGAGAAACGCAAAGAATATCACGGCACCATAGGCTGCGATGGTGGCGCAAATGATGCCTAACTGTCGGCTTGCAATATTTTGATCTGCCTTAATCTTCTTGGCTACGTGATCGAAAATATCTTCGTTGACCTCGTCCTTCATCCAATAACCACTTCCGAAGTAACACTCGAGGTTGAGTAACACCGCAAATGTTGGAAGACAATGACATGGCTGTTGCGACCCCGCTCCAAGCCATCAAAAAACTGCTTCTTTGTCGAGGTGTGAGCGGCACATCGCTTACGGATCGCATTTAATCGCGGTCCGTCTTGTCTTTCGAAAAGTCTCGCAAAACTAATGCTTCATGCGAAGGATCGGCTTAATGACTTTGCCGCTCTCGGAATCAGCCATCGCCTCGTTGATCTGGTCGAGGTCATAGAACTGAACCAGTTTGTCGAACGGGAAAAGTCCCTGCTGCCAATACTCGATCAACTGCGGGACGAACTCGGACGGAACGCTTTGTCCTTCGACAACGCCGATCAATGTGCGGCCGAAAAGGAAGTTCCCGATATCGATCGTGCCTTCAGTGCCGAGAGCGGACGAGCCAACGAGACCGCATGTTCCCGGCGTACCAAGGCAGTCGACTGCCTGACGGAAAACTCGCGGCGAACTCGTGCATTCCAAGCTGAAATCAACGCCTGCGGGGACGATCTTCCTGATCGCGGCAACGCTGTCCAATTTGCGGGCATTTATCGTGTGCGTCGCCCCGAGTTCGCGCGAAAGTTCCAGCCGTTCATCGTTCAAGTCGATCACGATGATGGTCGCGCATCCGGCGATTTTCGCGGCCATCGTAGCCGCCATTCCAACCGCACCAGCACCGAACACTGCTATTGACGAGCCGGGCTTCGGCTTGAGGCAATTCAGTACCGCGCCAGCACCGGTCTGAAGCCCGCACCCGAGCGGTCCGATCAACTCGAGTGGAACATCCTTTGCAACCTTCACGGCGTTTCGTTCGCTGGCGATGGCGTAGGTTGCAAAAGACGACTGCTCGAAGAAGCAGCCACTAATCTGTTTCCCGTGAGAATCATGGATCGGGCAGGTGCCATCCGGACGAGTGCCGCGGAAATTGCGACCGAAGAAGTCCTCGCAGTAGAAAGGTGTACCGGAAAGGCACTTTTCGCACTTGCCGCAATAGGCGTAGCTCAAAGCAACGTGATCACCGGGCACAAGATCTTTAACTGCGCTCCCGACGGCCTCGACGACGCCAGAGCCTTCGTGTCCCAACACAACAGGTTGAGGTACGTCATATCCCTGGTCCCTGACCACCAGGTCGGTATGACATACCCCCGATGCGACGATGCGGACCAAAATCTCGTCTGCACGAGGTTCCTCAATCCCTATGCACTCCAAGATCAAGGGCTTCGCCTTTTCGCGCGAGACCGCCGCATATGCCTGCTTCATGTAACTGTTCCTCCAAGGCTCACAACGCAATTCGCGCGAACGTACTCATCGTCAGACAATCAGTCAATAATTACTCTATTAAATTAGATCAGTTCAACCGGAGCAGGGCTGCATTTTTGCAAAGTCACGAGTGAACGCTGATTTGAAGTGATCAAAGGGTTCCGATGCATGTTCGAAAGGGAGCATGCGTTTTGTCCCGCTTTGGGCTGAAAGATCGGCAGACGAAAATTTAGTAGCAACGTGTGAGGCGAGCCGGATGGCGTCGCTTGCCGACGTCGAGCCGGTTCTGAAGGCTATCGACAGCTTCGAGACACCGGTATTGCCAAGTTCAACCGACTACAAACGATGCTACTGCCAGCCAGGCTTAACAGACAGTACCAACCAGGACGTTAGTCTTCTCGATGATCGAGAGGTCCGACGCAATCCGGTATACAGTTGGCGCGGCGGTCGGTGACTCAATAGCGAGCGTATCCTGGATCGTGAGGCGTTCGATGCCCTGCTTTAGTGACCTGATCGTATTCCCGTGGGCCACCACAAGAACCGATTTCCCTCTCAACAAGGGGGGGAACACTTCGCTTATCAAAAAGGGCAGAACCCTCGCGCTTATGTCCCGTATGCTTTCTCCCCCAGGTGGTGGAGTGCTGTACGAGCGGCGCCAAACCTGGACAACATCCTGGCCCCACCGCTCACGTGCCACGTTCTTGTTGATGCCGGTGAGCTGTCCGTAGTCGCGTTCGTTCAACTCGGTTCTCCTGATTGGCTCCAGCAGATCGCCGTTGGTTTCGTTCAAAATCGCTCTGCAAGTGTCGACTGTGCGCAAGAGGGCAGAACTAAACGCAATATCGAACGAGATGCCGAGGTTCGCGAGCAGTGAGCCGGCTCGCCTGCTCTCAGACCAGCCCTCCTGTGTGAGCGGCACGTCGCTCGTACCCGTGAACTCCCCGCGCGCGTTCCCTTCGCTTTGGCCATGCCGGACAATCACCAGAGTGGACATTCATAACCCTCCCATCGATTTAGCGAACACGAATATTGTCGCACTATCGGACAATCCGTCAAGTGCGACTATGTGCAAGTGAAAACAAAACGATGTCGAAAAAACAAACGTCGAAGTTTATATTTATTGACAGATTGTCTGATAGCTCATACCAATGCACTCCGCCGTATTGAGGAGAGTCCGGCACGGCTTGGGAAGGCAAGGCTCTCGCCTTAACAGACAATGCCGCCCAGAGCGGCCGGAGGAGGAATTTTCATGAAGAGACGTACATTTCTACAAGCGAGCGGGGCAATTGCTGTAGCCGGCACGTTCGGAATGCCGGGGATTCTTCGCGCCGACGACGCGATCAGTCTCCTACCTGACACTTGGCCCTCCGAAGGCGCCAACCCAATTGTCGACGCGGGTAAGTTCAAGAAGTCAGGCCCGTGGAAGATCGGACACAGCCACTACGGCCTCGCTGGTTCAACGCATACCTACCAGACGGCGTTTGAAGCCGAATATGAAATAAAAAAGAACAAGGATCGGATCGCTGATTACCAGTTCCGGAGCGCTGATCTCAATGCCTCCAAACAAGTTGCCGATATCGAGGATCTGATCGCCCAGAAGGTCGATGCGATCATCATCGCACCGCTAACCACCGGTTCCGCCGTCGAGGGCATCAAGAAGGCAAAGGCTGCTGGCATTCCAACCGTAGTCTATCTCGGACGCGTCGACACCGAGGAGTTTACGGTTCAGGTCCAGGGCGACGACTTCTATTTCGGGCGCGTGATGGCTCAGTTCCTCGTCGACAAGCTTGGCAACAAGGGCAAGGTATGGGTTCTGCGTGGCGTCGCCGGGCATCCCATCGATGCAGATCGTTATGCAGGCGCCATGGAAGTCTTCAGCAAGTCTGGACTTCAGATCACGTCGACCCAGCACGGAAGCTGGTCTTATGAGGACTCAAAGAAGATCGCCGAAAGCTTGTATCTCTCCGACCCAGATGTCGCGGGCATCTGGACCGATGGAGCCAACATGTCTCTTGGCGTTTTGGATGCCTTGCAGGAGGCTGGCGCCTCAACGATCCCGCCAATCACGGGCGAAGCACTTAACGGCTGGATGCGTCGTTGGAATGACGAAAAACTTTCCTCGATCGGTCCGATTTGCCCACCCGCTCTGTCTACTGCCGCGCTACGGGCCGCCTTCGCCTTGCTGGATGGGAAGCCGATTCAGCGTAACTGGACGAACCGCCCCAAGCCGATCACCGACGAGACGCTCTCCCAGTTCTATCGCGCAGATCTCACTGATGCGTACTGGGCGCCGACCGAAATGCCGAACGAAAAGCTCCTTGATTATTTCAAGGCTTGATGAACTACGGGCACGATCACTCGTGCCCGTATCCCTGTCGAAGATGGAAATTCCCATGAGCACGCTTGTCGAGATGGTCGGCATCAACAAATCGTTTGGTTTCACGAAAGTCCTTTCGGACGTTCGCTTTTCCCTGGAACGTGGCTCCGTGCACGCTCTGATGGGGGAAAACGGCGCGGGGAAGTCCACCCTGATGCGTATTCTGGCGGGGGTATATCAGCCGGGCGCAGGAAGTGTTCGGCTCCGCGGGGAGGAAGTCAATTTCCGTTCCCCTAAGGAGGCACGGTTGGCGGGAGTGTCGACGGTGTTTCAGGAGTTTACCCTGATCCCCAATCTCACCGTTGCTGAGAACATGTTCCTGGGCCACGAACCTCGTCGCATTGACGGTTCGATCGATAGCGTCGAGGTAGTGAAACGCGCTCGCGCTTTGCTGGCTGACGTATTTCCACAGCTCGACGCAACCGCGATCGTCGAGACACTGACTGTCGCGCAGCAGCAGGCAGTAGAGATCGCGAAGGGACTTACGTCGAACGCGGACGTATTCATCTTCGACGAGCCAACGGCGGCGTTGAACTCGACCGATGTCGCGCATCTTTTCAAGGTTATCCGCGACCTTAAGGCTCAACATAAGGCTGTCGTCTACATCTCTCATCGCATGAATGAAGTCTTCGAACTATGCGACACCATCACCGTCATGAAAGATGGCGCTTGGGTAAGGACTGCAAGAGCGCAGGACTTCAACTTGCAAACGCTGGTAGCGACAATGGTTGGTCGCGAACTTCAGAACTTCTTTCCGCCGCGCTCGCAGGCCACCGGAGCGGCAATGCTGGAGGTTTCGGACTTGCGCCTCGACGACAGCAGCTCGACAGTCACTTTCGTTGTCAGAAAAGGTGAAATCATCGGGCTGGCAGGGCTCGAAGGACAGGGCCAGCGAGAGATAATGCGTGCCATTGTGGGCGTTGAATCGCCAAAGGCCATCGCCGTGTGGCGTGCCGGCCCCGACAACAGCATGCACGTGGTGAATGTAGGGTCAGGGTTCGCTCGCGCGGTCGCATCAGGAATCGGTTTTATCCCTGAGGACAGGAAGCAGGAAGGGCTGTTCCTGCGCCTGCCTATCTACGACAACATCGCGCTGGGAAAACAGCTCAATCGGAATATGGCAAGCGTTGCGTGGCGATCGGTGTCGAGGGTCCGCGAGGTGATCAAGTCGTTACGAGTTGCGGCCGCCGATCCCAATGCGCCCGTAGGTAAACTCTCGGGCGGGAATCAGCAGAAGGTGCTGCTGGGCCGCTGGTTGCTCTCCGGAGTGGACATCCTCGTTATTGAGGAGCCCACGCGCGGCGTCGACGTCGGTGCAAAGGCAGAGATTTACAGATTGCTGCGGGACTTCAGTGATCGTGGCGGTGCGGTCGTGGTTTCGTCGCGCGAGCACGCTGAGCTTATAGGGCTCTGCGACAGCATTTTGGTCGTTCATGACAGGAAGATCGTCGGGCAGATGTCCGCAGAGGGGGCGACCGAGGAAAGAATCCTCGAGACTGCGCTGGGGGCGAGTGCGTCACCGGATCCCCGTGCTGCGGTGCATTGAGGAGGATAACTTATGAATTCATTTGCCAGTCGCCTGAAGCTCCCTTATCGCGCGGGAGCGATCGGGCTTTCCATTGGAACGCTCCTGGTGATGGTTGTCGCCTCGGTAATATTATTGCCGGACTTCATGGATCCGGAGAATTTGTCTAATCTCCTGGCGCAATCGACGGTGCTCGTCATCTCGGCTCTCGGTCAGACGTTCGTCATTCTCACTGGCGGCCTCGACGTGTCGGTTGGGTCCGTCATCAGTCTAACGACGACGATCATGACGCTTGATCTTCCTGAGATAACCCGCGTGCTTATCTGCATCGCGGTGGCGATGGGGTTCGGAGTAGCGAACGGTTACGGTGTCGCGCGCCTCAATGTACATCCAATCATCATGACGCTGACAACAATGGGCATCGGCCAAGGTATCGCGTTGATCATTTTGCCAATCCCAGGCGGGCGCGTGCCGGAGTGGCTTTCCGGCTCGGTAGCCGGATCCATCGGCCCCGTACCTAACTCATTGTTTTGGTTGATCACGGCATCGCTCTTCGCATCCTGGATTCTCTATCGTCGTCCCTTCGGCCTCTACCTCTTCGCTTCCGGCGGCAATGACTTCAACGCACGGATGAACGGTGTTCCCGTCGAGCGCACCATCATCAAAGCGTATGTTCTTTCCGCTCTATTCGCATGCGCTGCGGGGATGTTTCTTGCAGGTCGCCTTGCATCGGGTGATCCTAAGGGCGGCGCTTCATTCGGGATTGAGTCTGTAACGGCTGCAGCATTGGGTGGGGTCCACCTCGCCGGGGGCATCGGAAGCATTGTGGGAACCGTCGTTGGCGCGGCGATCCTCGGGACAGTGAATAATGTGATGAATCTGGCCAACGTCTCTGCATTTCTTCAGTCGGTCGTCAAGGGTGTGTTGCTTCTCGTACTCGTCGTTTCGCAGCGACGCAAAACAATCGGACTTTGAAAGAAATGGACTTCTCGATGACCACATCAGACTCGAAAACTGAAGCACCATCTCGCTCATTGAGGGGTAAGAGCGCCATTTCGTGGATACTCGGGCTACCGCCCGCATACTATGTGCTCGCAATCCTGGTTGCGGTTGCTCCAGCAGTGAGCGCCACGCTCATAAATCCCAACTACTGGTTTGTAATCCTCAAGCAGTCAGCGCCGCTCGGGATCGCGGTGCTCGCCCAGTCGCTTGTCATGCGGGTGCGATCCATCGATCTCTCTGTCAGCGGTATTTTCGCGTTCGCGATTTATCTGGCCAGCTCGGGCCAGCTCAACAACTATCCACCGCTAATGACCGTCCTCATGCCTGTTGTGATTGGGCTAGCTGTGGGGGGTGTAAACGGAATACTCGTAGCATACGTGCGCGCTTCTGCCGTTATCTCCACACTAAGTGTTTCGGCCATTCTGATTGGGATCGTCCAATACATGAGCGCCGGCCGCGCGCCCGGTTCAACGCCAAGCTGGCTTCGAATACTTACGAGCGGCAATATCCACGGCCTTTCCTATTCCGTGGTCCTGTGGATCGTCATCGCCGCCCTGATTTCTATCGCATTTCGCTTTCTCATCGTCGGGCGTTACTTCAGGGCCGTCGGCGACAATCCGAGGGCGGCGGAAACTACAGGAATTCCGTTGGCACGTACGATTTTTGTCTCGCACACGCTCGCGGGCGCCCTGACAGGCATCGCGGCCCTGGTCCAGGTATCCGCGTTGGCGGTCGGCACCATCAAGCCAGGCTTCGACACCTTCATGAATGCTCTCGCCGCCACGATCCTCGGCGGTGTGACGTTCGGCGTCGACCGGGGCGGCGTCGCCGGGCCGTTCGTTGCCGTCGTTGCCTTCAGCTTCCTGTTCGCGATGCTGACCGTCTTCGGCATCCAGGAGCCGGGCAAGCTTATCGTCCAGGGCGTGATCATTGCATTTGCCGCAATCATCTACGGTGCGCGCGCGGGTCGCGTCTAGTCCGTCGGGCCGATCAAGTCATTCCCGTAGCAATTGCGGGAGAACGCAGGAGAATATAATGGTGAAAATCACTGCGGCTGTCGCCGTGAAGCCAAAGAGCCCGCTGGAATTCCGTGAACTCGAACTGGCTGACCCCGAAGGCAACGAGATCCTGGTTCGCACGGTTGCGAGCGGGATCTGCCACACGGACTTGCTGCTTCGCGACGGTATTTTTGGCCCGCCGGCACCGGTGATCCCGGGGCACGAAGGCGTCGGCGTCGTCGAGGCGGTCGGACCAGAAGTTCAGAGCCTCAAAGTGGGTGATCACGTCGCACTGAGCCAGAGCTCATGCGGATTCTGCGCCGACTGCCGCCGTTCTCACCCAATGAACTGCCAAAACTATACCCAGTACAATCTTACGGGGCTTCGTCCGAATGGTAAGAAGGCATTGCTCTGCGATGAAGTTGGCATTGGCAGCAATTTCGTGGGCCAGTCGTCCTTTGCGACGCATATCCTTGCGACTGAAAACAATGCAGCGCTTTTGCCGAAAACAGACCTCGACCTTACCGACGCTGCGCCACTCGGGTGCGGCATGGCAACGGGTGCAGGAACAGTGATAAACGCGATGAAGCCGGAAATAGGGTCGACGATAGCCGTTTTCGGCGCAGGTGCTGTCGGCATGGCCGCCGTGATGGCCGCCAAAGTTCGTCGGTGCAGCAAGATTATCATCATAGATCTGAATCAGCAGAGGCTAGACATGGCCATGGGGCTTGGTGCCACACATGCGATCAACGGCAAAGATCCCGACGTAGTCAACCAGATCCATGCGCTGACGGGCGGCGGTGCCGACTTCGCGATCGACGCAGTTGGCATCATTCCGGTTATTCTGAACTCGATCAAGTGCACCCGTGCCGGCGGGCACGTTGTCTTGCTCGGCCTCGACGCGCTCGGGAACGACATTCCCATCCCCCTCGATCTAATGGTGTTCAATCGCAAGATCCAGGGTGCGATCCTTGGTGATCAGATTCCACAGCTGTTCATTCCGCAGATGATGGATCTTAATCAGGCTGGGCTTTTCCCCTTCCAAAAATTGATCACCAAGTATCCCTTCGAGAAGATCAACGAAGCGATCGCGGACGCCGAAGCCGGGCGAGTGATCAAGCCGGTCGTCGTTTTCAATTAGGAGCCAGCGCAAATGACATCGAAGAAGTCAGAGGAACAGCACCTTGTCGTTGAATTCAAAACCACGTCCCAAAATCGAAATCGCGTAAAAGAACTCCTTCAGGAATTCATTGGACCCGCCCGCGAAGAGTCTGGTTGTCTCTACTACGACCTCTACCAGCGGTCGGACGATCCGAACACTTTCATCATCTTAGACGGCTGGCAGAATGAGGCGGCTGTCGTTGGCCATGGCGAACATCCTAATGTCAAGCGGGTGCTGGAGCCTCTTCTTCCACTGTTGGTGAGTCCACCGTCGATTAATGTAAATACCCGTATCAGCGACTGATCGGGCGCAATGGCCATTTCTACGAGGCGCGCGCCCCGAGCGCGCAGGTTTGAGGGAGACGAAATGGATACGCATCGAGTTGTCGTAGTCGGCGGTGGCTTTGCCGGACTCCAGTTAGCGAAGGACCTCAAGTGTCCCGACACTTCCATAACGATCGTCGACAGGCGCAACCATCACCTCTTTCAACCGCTCCTCTACCAAGTTGCCACGACTGTATTGGCAACCTCGGAGATAGCCTGGCCCATCAGAGCATTGTTCAGAGGACGAAAGGATGTATCGACGCTGCTGGGCGAGGTTGTTGGCGTTGATACCGAGGCACGCGTAGTATCGCTCAAGGATGGGAATGCTATTCCCTATGACACGCTCGTTCTCGCGACAGGTGCAAGGCACGCCTATTTTGGCCGGGACGAGTGGGAGCCGTTTGCGCCCGGGCTAAAGGCACTCGAAGACGCGACGACCATCCGGCGGCGGCTTCTTCTCGCGTTTGAGAAGGCCGAATTGGAGGCTGATCCCGAACGGCGGAAGGCAATGCTCACGTTCAGCATAATCGGAGCAGGCCCGACAGGCGTGGAGATGGCTGGGATTATAGCGCAACTGGCCCAACGAACCCTTGTTGAGGAGTTCCGTAGCATCGACACCAGATCGGCGCGCATCCTTCTCATCGAGGCAGGTCCACGTGTCCTACCCGTGTTCCCGGAAGCACTTTCGAGATATGCCGAGCAGTCGCTAATCAAGATGGGCGTCGAAGTGAGAACAGGCATTCCCGTGACGGCATGCAACGAGAACGGCATCGCGATCGGAGATGAGTTCGTTTCAAGCCGGACCGTCATCTGGGCTGCGGGGGTGCAAGCGTCGAACGCCGCCGCCTGGGTCGGTGCTGAAAAGGACAGGGCGGGTAGGGCGGTCGTGCAGCCAGATCTGACTGTTGGCGGTAAGCCCGAGATTTTTATTATTGGAGATACTGCCTCCGTGAAGGCCGCTGATGGAACACCCGTCCCCGGAGTGGCTCCCGCCGCCAAACAGCAAGGCAAATATGTCGCTTCGGTAATTGAAGCACGACGTCTGGGTACACCCACTCCAAGTGCGTTCAGATATAGGCATCTGGGAAACCTGGCTACCATCGGGCCGAATTCGGCTGTTATCGACTTTGGGAAGATCCGGCTCAAGGGCGGAATTGCATGGTGGATTTGGGGGCTTGCCCATATCTACTTCCTGATAGGTACGAGGAGCAGATTGGCAGTGGGACTAAGCTGGCTATGGATCTTTGTTTCCGGCCATCACTCCGCACGTTTGATCACGCAAAAAGAAACCTTAAAGGATGAGGTTTAGTCGCTAGCGCGAGCACGCCCGAGTCTGCTGGGCCGTGAATGGAGACCATCAAAGGCCAGACATTTGGGAATCGGTTGCGAAGCGATGGTTGGCAGCAGGTAACAATTCTGTCGGAGTTCCATATATAACAATGATTGATCTTCGCACTATCAACTTAGGCGACTTCGACTGCGTCGAATTCACGGCGAGGACTGGCCGCGACAAGTCAATTGCCCTGTCCGCCTGTCGTTAGCGATAGGCGGGCCTCATGCTTGAATACCGTTTCGGGAAGGAAGTGATGATGTGGAGAGTTGAGAGTGTCCCCCTCTAAGATTGACCATTTCTCGCTCAAAGGTACCTGCAGCGAGGAACTCGCGGCAGCGCTTTCGAGGCTTTCCCCGCAATCTGAAGCGCATGTACATGGCGATAAGACGATCGCCTACGATGTACATGCGATTACCAATGGTCCGATTGCAGTTATTGCCGCGCACTACGAGGGCGACCTAACCGTCCAGCACCGGGGACCGGCGGAGGCAAACATCATCATGCTTCCACTACATGGGCGATCGGTCGTTACCGTTGACGGCAGACAAATCCCGTCAGAGGGAACGCGGGGCGTTTTCGTGAACAGTATGTCGGCGAGTACGACCCAATTCATTGGGCCCAGGAAACATTTGGGGCTTAGGATCGCCCATGATGAGCTGACGCGCCGTTTGGGATGTCGGCTCAATACGCCAATAAGAGGCAGCCTCGATTTTTCGCCAGAAATCGACCTATCGGTCGGGTTCGGCTCCCTTTTGGTTCAACTGGTACCAGTGCTGTATGCTGGATTACGAGACGGAACCCTCCTTCAATCACCGATAGCACTTCATCACCTCACTGAAACGACGATGGAGCTTTTGATCGAAGCTGCGCAGCATCGCTACTCATCTGAGTTATGCCGCGTTGCTGAATCACCCTTACCCAAGGCCGTTAAGCGGGCGGTCGACTATATGCGTGCCAATATTACTCGGCCGCTATCTCTTGAGGAAATCGCAACGGCTTGTGGCGTAAGCCGACGCACTCTTCAAAGCGGTTTTCGCAACTTTCGGAATACGACCCCTCTGGCATTCCTGCAGCACCTACGGTTGGAATTAGTGCATCAGGAACTGATGACAGGCGAACCTGGCCTCTCGGTCACGCAGGTCGCTCTGAAATGGGGCTTCGTGCATAGAGGCAGATTTTCTGCGGACTATCGCAAGCGCTATGGGGTACTTCCCTCGGAAACATTGCGTATATCATAAGCAGATTGCGCCGACCGAGCTACGATCAGCCGGCACGCTCGACCGTCCTCAAGGCTTGCAGCAACAGCACTCTCCAGAAAAGCCGACTGCCTCGGCCCAAGATCTGTCTTGCAGATGATCCCCTGAACGCGACGATGTTCCGATCTGCGCAACGCAGTTCAAGACCACTACAGGGGTTAATCTTATAGTAATTATGCCGAGGTCATCTCACACATAGCGGTCAATGTCGCAATGTTCTGGACCGCGTCGCTAATGGAAGCCGGTGTAATTTATAGTCGTCTATGAGGAACATATGTCGAGACTGCCGCTATCTCTACTTTTAATGATTTTGGCAATTATCCCGTTGACGGCGTTCGTAATCATCGGAGTATCAACATCACTGGGATATTACCGAGAATACTCTACCTTCCGCAGCGCACAAACAACGCAGCGACTTGGGCGGGAAGGCGGATTCCTCGCCCAAGCTATAGCGGCGGAAGCGTTTGCAGGCGCCGACGTGCGTCGGGCAAAGCAAGCTGCATCGGACAGGGCTTTTACAGCGGTCTTTTCCGCTTACGACTCTTGGAAAAAGGCATTCGACGATCCGGCCATAGAACGGGCGGTACAGATCATTCGTGAAAGGCGGGACAATATCGATAGCTTCCGCCGGCGCGTCGATGACGGAACGGCTAGCGAGGCGGAGGGAGCTGTTGCTTTGCGCCCAGCTGCCCTTGCGGGCTTGGAGCTCGTCCGTCGCACTGGGGCGACTGTCAATGATTTGGATTTAGCACGCCAAATTACCGGTTTTCACGCGCTCATGCAGATCACGGAAGCTAGTTTGCTGGAGATCAGGCCCGGCCGAGCCTACGTCAAAAATTCAGCCATGTCCGTCGATCTATTTTCGTCCCTCTTACAGTCAAAAAATCTAAAGCAGCTTTATGTGCCTGCGATGCAGGAATTTCTCCCCGCCGATCTCGTCAAATCTTATGACGACTTCGAGGCCAGCGCCGCAGGCAAGTTCATCGCGGGCGTTCGCGATCAGATGTATGCAAACCAGCCGGGCGTTTCCTTCCCCCCCGAGACGTTGGATCGATGGAATGAAATCACCCAACAGCGGGCTGCTTTGTTGACCGCACTCATTATGCGCACCGGCGACGAGTTGGACGAGATGGCATTTCAGCGTTACGCCGATCTTCGCAATGCCTTTATCGGCTACTCCGGCGCCACGCTTCTGATCATGTCTACGGTACTCATTTTGTGCATTTCGGTCGTTCGGAGAATTTCAAGCTCCATTCGGACTCTGACAAGCCGAATGAAGGCACTCGCAGAAGGCGATACGTCGGCGCCGGTGCCCTTGACGATCCGACGCGACGAGATCGGGGACATGGCGCGTTGCCTTGAGTTTTTCCGCGGCGCGGCCATACAGAAAAGTAACCTGGAGACATCCGCGGAAGCTGAGCGCATTCGTTCTGACCAAGAGAAGCTGGATATTCAGGTAAGGGCGGAAAAAGAAGCAGAAGAGCGCCTCATCCGAGCGACGACGGCATTGGCAACCGGGTTGAAGCGGATGGCGGATGGAGACTTGATTTATGAAATTGAGGAGCCGTTAGCGCCACAGTTTGAAAGTTTGCGCAGGGATTTCAACGCTTCCATTCGTCAGCTCCGGGACGTGCTTGTTACCGTCGGCCATTCAGTCGAAACGGTCACGAATGGCAGCTCGGGCGTCTCGGCCGCATCTGAAAATCTTTCAAGACGCACGGAGCAGCAGGCGGCTTCGCTCGAGGAAACTGCAGCGGCGTTGGAGGAGATAACCGTCAACGTTGCATCGACCACGAAGAGGACGGCTGAGGCGCGCGGAGCCGTCCAACAGATGCGAGATCATGCGGAAATGTCCGGTCGGGTTGTACGCGATGCTATCGGCGCCATGAATCGCATTGAAAACTCCTCCAAGCAGATTTCCCAGATCATCAGCGTCATCGACGCGATCGCCTTCCAAACGAACCTCCTGGCGCTGAACGCCGGCGTCGAAGCAGCGCGTGCTGGCGACGCGGGAAAAGGCTTTGCGGTTGTTGCCCAGGAGGTCAGGGAGCTTGCACAGCGCTCAGCGACAGCGGCAAAAGAAATCAAGGATCTCATCGGCAATTCAGCTCTTGCCGTCGACGAAGGCGTAAGGCTCGTGAGTGAAACCGGATCGGGCCTGAGAACGATTGAAGAGCTTGTGCAGGATGTAAATCTTCATATGGACGCAATCGCAACGGCCTCCCAGGAACAATCGTCGGGCCTGCGCGAGATCAACGGCGCGGTTAACCATATGGACCATGCCACTCAAGAAAATGCGAGCATGGTCGCGGAGATGAATACTGCAGGATCGCACCTCGCTCAAGAGAGCCAAAGCCTAGCCGCACTGTTGAAACATTTCCACTTCAAAGACGAGAGCGGGAAGCCACAGAAGGTCACGGGCGAACTTGGGAAGAGCTTCCCGCCCGGTCAGACAATGGTTGACCGCGGAGACTATCCGATGCGCCGTGGTAACCTGGTGCTCGCGCCTTCGAATGATGATTGGCAAGCGTTCTAAATGATATGGGCGGCGTCGCCGACCACATGCAAATACACGTCTTTGATGATTCTGAATGAGAGCGATATCCCGGTGGGGTAGCGGCATGGTACTCCGCCAAATGACTTGTGCGGTCCTAACAAAATGCTGGCTTGACGCATGATTGCTCAGCCACGTGACAAAGCAGGACAGGCACATGAAACACGTACGTCAATCGGAACGCACATCCCGCCCCGAACAGCCTGTGGAAGTGCAGATGCCGACTGATGCTCAAATCGACCAGGGGCGTGGAGCCTTCCGCAACGCGGTCAATGCCAGCCCTCCGCTTGCCACGGGCACGGCCCCGCCATTTTCGGAAGCCTCCGTTGTCCGGCCATCGCACGGTCACGACGCAGATGTCGCAAGTCTGAAGCAACCGTTTGAGAAGGCTTTCCGGGCGAATCCGCGGCATCCTGCGACAAACATCGACTTGCCATTCAACGCCGAAGAGATGTCCAGTGCCGTCGTACTCGACGCGATCCCGTTACCCGTCTTCTTCAAAAACAGAGATGGGATACACCTTGGTTGCAACAGGGCCTTCGAAAGCTTCTCCGGCCGCTCAAAGGGAGATATTATCGGAAAAACCGTTTTCGATTTGGTGCCCGCACCCATAGCCGAGACGTATGCCGCGTTGGACGAGGCGCTTTTTGCAAATGGCGGTGTTCAGCAATATGAAGCAAAGGCCACCACCGAGAATGGTGGTGTCGTTGATCTTTTACTCAGCAAGACCGCAATCACTGATATCGCTGGTAACAGGATCGGCTTGGTTGGCGCGATGTTGGACATCACAGAGCGAAAACGTGCGGAGCATGATCTCAAAGAGGCTCTTGAATTCGCAGAGGGAATTATTGCCGCCATTCCTGACGTTCTGTTCGAGGTAAATGCCGACGGTCGCTACCTGCAGGTCTGGGCAAGGAATCAGGAGATCCTGGCGCAGCGAAAAGAAGTGCTGCTCGGCAAGCTTGTCCGCGATGTGCTCCCTCCAGATCAGGCCGACATCGCTATGCTGGCTCTTGAAGAAGCCGATGAAACCGGCGCCTCCTACGGTCGTTGTGTCCGTATAGCCCTACCAAACGGCGAATCCCGTTGGTTTGAACTGTCGGTCGCAAGGCGACCAAGCAGCAATCACTCAACCGTCACTTTTCTGGTGTTATCTCGCGATATTACCGAACGAAAGCACGCCGAGGGCACGACTATTGAAGCTCGGGCTCGCCTCCTAAGTGTCCTGCAGACCATTCCGGATATGGTATGGCTGAAAGACGTAACAGGCAAATATCTGTTGTGCAATCATGCCTTCGAAGAATTGGTCGGCAAGGCAGAAGCGGAAATCGTCGGGAAAACGGATTATGACCTGTTTACTCCCGAACTCGCCCAGTTTTTTCGTGACAAGGATGAGGAGGCCATGCAAGCCGGCCGTATTCTCATCAATGAGGAACGGTTTACCGCTCACGAGGACGGTCGATCAACGCTTTTGGAGACTCGTAAGGTTCCGGTATTCACGGGGGGAAAGCTGATGGGGATCCTCGGCGTCGCCCGCGATATCACCGAACTGGACACGTCCCGTAAGAAAATCCATCAGATGGCATTCTACGATTCTCTGACCGGCCTGCCTAACCGGACACTTTTCAATGAACGGCTACGCGAGATGATCGGGGACGCGGCTTCGGCGGGCCAGCGAGCCGGGGTGATGCTGATCGATATGGACCATTTCAAAGCGATCAATGACACTATGGGACATCCCGTCGGTGACGAGTTGCTGCGGCAGGTGGCGACACGCATGAAAAAAGGCGTCCGTGCCAGCGACACCGTGGCGAGACTCGGTGGAGATGAATTTGCAGTCTTGCTGCCCAATGTTCAGGACAATGACGATTTGGCTCAAATTGCCAGCAGAATGCTTGCCGCATTCGGCGAACGCTTCATGCTTTCCGACAGGGAGATCTTTGTATCCTGCAGCATCGGGATATCGGTATTTCCAAATGACGGCGACGCTCCCGACGATTTGGTGAAATATGCGGATTCTGCGATGTATTTGGCGAAGCGCTCGGGGCGTAGCAACTTCCGCTTCTACTCAAAGGATCTCACGATTGGGGCTGAAAAGCGCCTAGCGCTAGAATCAGACCTACGCCTAGCTTTGAAACATGAGCAACTTGAACTCCATTATCAGCCAAAGGTCCTATTGGACAACGGAAAGGTGATCGGTTCAGAAGCACTGCTACGATGGCATCATCCGAAGATGGGAATGATCCCTCCGGGAGAATTCATAGGTGTCGCCGAGGAAACGGGATTGATCATCGATCTTGGACGATGGGTGCTGCATGAGGCGTGTTGCACGGCTGCCGTCATGAATGCAGATGGACTGCCCCCGCACAAGATTGCGATAAATTTGTCTCCTAAGCAGTTTCAATGCCCGCGTTTGTCGCAAACGGTGGCGGACGTATTGCAGGAAACCGGTTGTCGTGCGGAGTGGATCGAGGTTGAAATAACTGAGAGTCTCCTGCTCCATAACTGCGAGGGCGTTTCGACGACACTCTCTCAATTGCATGCGAGCGGAATTTCCATAGCGATCGATGATTTCGGCACCGGCTACTCATCTCTGAGCTATTTGGCTAACTTTCCCATTGATACCCTCAAAATTGACCGGTCATTCATCAATCGATCCGACAAGCGAAGTAGAGAACTGGTCAAGGCAATTCTCTCAATTGCGCGCTGCCTAGGGCAAAATGTAGTCGCTGAGGGCGTGGAGACGGTCGATCAAGAAAAATTCTTGGCTGAAAGCGGCTGCGCTGTGGCACAGGGGTTCTACTATAGCAAGCCCATCCCGAAGTCCGAACTTCTCGCTGCAAACGCAGTGCCCGAGTTCTCTCGCGGTGATTCCCATCTTACGCCGATGCCCGCAGAGGAAGGGGTGGCACTCATGCGCTTGCCTCCCGCATCTGTTGGGACCCGAACCGCGTGAAGCCTACGGCTAACAGCGCGCAGGATCCACGCCACCTGCGGCGCTGTTTATACCGCACTCATCCAACGGAAGCCCAAACTACTCTGGGCGATTGGATAAAACGCGGACCAACAGGAACTACTGAAAACTTCAGGTGCTTTGATGTTCCGAAATATGCAGGCCCTGTACCGAATTGCGCGACGAAACATACGTTGACGTGTTTTCGCTTTCGATTGCCATTGCAAAGACTTGCCCAGTACAATCTACTATTCTGAGTCAATATCGTCAAAAGCATAACCGTGCAAAAGCTCATCCCATTTCCCCATCCGAATAGAAATTCTGCGGATTTGAAAAGTTCAACTGCGAATTCGAATGGCTCCGGACATTTCGACATCATCCAATCGCTGAAATCGGAACTTCACGATTTGGCTAGTGCCGTAAATCAGTTGGAGGCGCTATGTGAGTCATACCGATCCCAAGCTGATACGTGCTCGCAACCTGACTGAACGACTGAGCGTCCGCGCTTGTCATCGTATTCCCTATGACCCTCTCTGGGCGTGGCGGCCAGTGGTTCGTTGAATCTTGCCAAACGTTCCCGGATCCCACCACTTCCCGAACACGGGAGCTTCAATTCGATCAACTCGAAACTTTCGGCCATTTGAACGGGTGGCGGAAAAAAACGCCAGCGATTGCGCCGTGATTTCGTAATGGTTCTGCCTATTTGCTGAAGGCGGTCGGCCGATTGGAATGCTCCATCAGACCTCAACTTACCGGCAGCAAGGACTGCAGGTTCGATAGCTTCTTTTCGTGGATGAGGATATACGGATCCTCGAACTCTACCCGCATCTTGTCCTGGTTGGCGACGAAGTAGGGGCTGAGGTACGGGTCGAATTGCATGCGCGCGAAGACTACGAGTTTGGTCTCGGCGGTCTTGGCTTCCTCGACGAAATGGCACTCTCGTAGCTAACCTTCTCCATTGCGTCGACGAGGAACGGCCGCGCAAGGTCGATGCCACGCTTCGGGTCCATCGATTCATCCCGGACGCTCCCGCCTTGCGTAATAGACTGGATTTTTCATTTCTGCCTGGGTTTCAAACCAGTCTCGCCGTGGTGTTGCTGCATCCCGTCCTGCCCCGGCTTTTGGTCCTGCCAGGCTCGCGCCGCCCACAACGGCTTTGCCGTCCTCCACTTCGTTGCGGCCCTGCGGGTGCGGGCCGCGCTTGCAGCCCGGCTTTTGGACCGCCGTAGCAGGTCGCGATGGCCGCGACCTCGAACGGAGGTTCAGACATGAACAGGCAGCAATCCAATCAACGATCCGATATCTACAGCCGCATCACCACCAAGATCATCGCCGATCTCGAACAGGGCGTCCGTCCATGGACCAAGCCGTGGACGGCGGGAGGCGGGACGGCCGAGGTCAGCCGGCCACTGCGCCACAATGGCCAACCATACACCGGCATCAATGTTCTGCTCCTCTGGTCTGAAGCCATCGCCCGCGGCTTCGCATCACCAAGGTGGATGACGTTTCGTCAGGCAATCGAGCTTGGCGGCGCCGTTCGCAGGGGCGAAACCGGCACGACCGTCGTCTTTGCCAGCTCTTTCATTCGCGCCGAGACGACGGAGACAGGCGCCGAAATCGAACGGGATATCCCCTTTCTCAAAACCTACACCGTGTTCAACACCGATCAGATCACCGGGCTCAATGGCCTTGCCCATTCCATCGCGCCTGACCAGGATTGGATGAGCCGCATCGGTGCTGCCGGCCGCTTCTTTGCCAATACCGGCGCCCTGATCCGCCACGGTGGATCGGCGGCCTATTATGCTCCTGCTCGGGACTACATCCAGATGCCATGCGTCGACGCCTTCCGGCACGATGCCTCCTACGTCGCCGTCCTCAGTCACGAGATGACGCACTGGACCGCTGCACCGCGAAGGCTCGATCGGGATCTGAGCCGCTACGCGAAAGACAGGAGCGAACGCGCCCGCGAAGAGCTCATTGCCGAACTTGGCAGCTGCTTTCTCTGCGCCGGGTGTCGTTCCAGAGCTCGAACCGCGCCCCGACCACGCGAGCTATCTCGACAGCTGGCTCAAGGTTCTCGGCAACGACAAGCGCGCCATCTTTTCAGCGGCAGCTCATGCGCAACGGGCCGTCGACTACCTGCATGACCTGCAGCCGGATCTCAACAAGGAGGAGGCGGCTTGAGCCGCCTCCTTATCAGCCACCCGGACGCCGCCCACTGCCGCGACCCGACGGCCGCAAGCTCCTATCCCGCGAACCGGCGTCTAAAATCGTCACGCATTGACCTCGCGCAGCTAGTGGGGCGTATTTCCGACGGCGTCGTCATGCGGCCCCGTGGTGAGAACCAGCGCATCCCCTCGACCGTCGATGCTGAAAATCACGCGACTGTCCAGGCTTGCAACCTCCTCCGGCAGATCCTCCCTTAGCATCGCGATGGCGGAAGCCATCGTCCGCCGAGGGCGAACGAGAACGATGTCCCGCGCGAAGGAGTCGTCGTGCGTAGCATCGAGAGAAGCGTTGATGACAGCGGGTCGTCGGATGATTTATTTGGAACTAGCAAAAAATATTGCTTTGGCGCCCTCACCGGTAGGTCATGTTCCAGCCGAGTTCGCCGGTGCGCAACGCGCTCCATATGCTGAGCGGCGACGGAGATAGGGAACGCACGGGCGGGGGCAGTCGGTCCCGCCTCCCTTGACGGCCGCTATGCTGAGGCTCCTGCGGCTGCCCTTGTTCCGCCCTTAGCGGGGCGAGAATTCCCGAAATCCGCCTCACGGCGCCGCTATGCTGATTTCTCCGATACTCTTCATTGTTTGATTGAAACCCGCCTGCGGACGGGTTGCCTGATCGTCCCTGATGACTACCGGCAGCCATGCGATCGGGCTGGCGGATGATTCGCTATCTCGCCTCACTAAAGGCCGAAAATCAGTCAGTTTAACCCCGCCTCCTGGCTGGCGCGGAAAGAGCTCAGCTTGCTCAGGAGGTCCTGAGAGATCTCGAATTGCCGCGCCGTCCCCCGGCCCATGGCGTTCTTCCCCATCGTCTCCAAAAGCATTCCTCGCTTTACCAAAAGGTCGACCGTCTCCTTCACACCGCTGCGTGTTAGCTCGGTAATCTCAATGATATTAGAGAGTGTTAGCTTCTGGTGGGCCTGAGTCATCGTGTAGAGGATCGTCATCATGCCGATCTGCTTCAGCCTCGCCTGGGGGGTCTCGTCCTCCAACGGATGGTCGAGGATCTCATGGAGAATGAGTCCGGAGAAGGCAAGGTTGTGCCATTGCGTTTTAATCGCGCTTGTCATGTCATTTAACTGTGTTATATACGGCAGTATGAATGCGGGCAGGCAGATTGGGTCTCCCGAAACGCAATAGGGCGCCATCGTCTCGAAGGATCCTGTTCATGAAAAGCCTTCTCCTGAATTCACTGCTTACGATCTGCTTCGTTGCGCCACCCTATCTTATTTTCGGCAGCAAAGCGCGGGCCGAGGACTGGGGATGCCAGGTTATCCTATGCCTTTCCAATCCCGGCGGGCCGACGCAATATGCAGAATGCCGGCCGCCGATCCAGAAGCTGTGGCGGGAGCTTGCCGAGGGGCACTCATTCCCGACCTGTAGCGGCGTCGGTTTTCAGAGTTCGCGGCCGGGCTATGAACCCTATTATTGCGATGCGGGGTACAAGCTCACGACTGATAGCGGTCGCGGCGGTCGGCAAGCAACCTGTGTGTCGACATCGCCGCAGCCGGTGAGCAACAGCCTCTGCTGGGATGGGAACGACTATACTTCCCGCGACAATTCGGTCCTGTCGCCACATTGGCAGCGCGTGGACGGGCACCGCCAGTGCATGGGCTATCCGATAAGTCGTCCGAATGTGCGATCGCAGCCGCACTATGTCGATGTCACCATCGACGGCGCCGGTAAACAGCGCGTTTGGTACTGACCGATGGGTGCTGCCTTCGTCGAAATCGCGCAAACCTGTGCGCCGATGGTTCAGGTGCAGACGCTGGCCGGCGTTGTTAGCCTCGAGAGCCGGTTTCAGCCCTTCGCCATCCGCATCAACAGCGGCCCACCACTCGCTGCTCAACCCGCATCGAAGGCGGAGGCGATCGAGGTTGCCACGTCCCTGATTGCCGATCGCCAGGATATCCAGATCGGCCTTGGCGGCCTTGGCATCGAGCACCTTCAGAAACTGAATCTATCCGTCGCCGACGCCTTCGATCCCTGCCGGAACCTCAAGGCCACGGCCACGCTTCTCGACGGATACTACCGCGCCGCATTACGCGCGGGGGATCCGGCTCAGGCCGAAAGGGTGATGCTCCAGTCCTATTATGGCCGCGATGATCCATCCCTCGGCGCCATGGTCAAATATGACGAGCAGGTACTCCAGGAAGCAAAGCAGTTATCGCCGACGCTTGCCTCGCTCACCATTGGCGAACGCGGTGACCAGGCCGGGTCTGGCGGGCAGCCACAGGATGAGGTGGTACCAGCACTTCCCGAACCGCCTTTACAACCCTCCCAAACCGTCGAGGCCCCATCCTGGGACGTGTTCAGCTCAGGGCGGCAATCCTCGGTTCTCGTTTTCCAGAATGATCGATCGGAGCAAAGTGAATGATCTCCAAAGCCCCTCTTCGCCCCCTTGCCGCATCCACGCTGATGGCGGCCGCCATTGTCATCTGCCTGGTCGAGCCAGCCTTCGCCCAGGCCGCCGGTATCGAAACCGTTTTGCAGAACATCGTCGACATGCTGACTGGCAATATCGCCCGCCTACTGGCCGTCATCGCCGTCATCATTATCTCCATCGCCTGGATGTTTGGCTACATGGATTTGAGGCGGGCCGGCTTCTGGATCATCGGGATCGGCGGCATTTTCGGCGCCACCGAGCTGGTCAATACCATCGTCGGGAATTGAGCGCTATGGCGAGCATTCCGAGTCTCGAAGACGACACGTTGTTTCTCGCCTGCACGCGCCCGGCAATGATCGCTGGCGTGACGATGGAGGCGATGGGCGTCAACATCATGCTGACGACCATCCTTTATATCACTGCGGGATCAATCGCCTACGCGCTGGTCGGTATCGTTTTCCATGTCCTGTTTCGCGCGCTCGTCAAGCACGACCACAATATGTTTCGGATCCTGATTGCGTGGATCGAAACCCGTGGCCGCTCCCGCAATACCGCGTATTGGGGCGGCGCCACGCTCTCGCCTCTGACGCTCACCCGGCGTTATGACGAAAGGGATCTCAGCTTTGTCTAACATTGCGACGCTCCGGTCGCGCGAGCTAGGGCCGGAGACCTTCATTCCCTATGTCAGGCATGTCGACGAGACGACGATTGCGCTCGAATCCCGAGCGTTGATGACAATGATCGCTCTCGACGGCGTTTCCTTCGAGACATCAGACGTCAGGGATCTCAACGGCCTGCACCGCAGCCTGAACACGCTCTATCGCAATATCGCCGACGAGCGACTGGCGCTCTGGACGCATGTGGTGCGCCGCCGCGACAATGCCTATCCCGAGGGACGCTTCGCCAATCCCTTTTCCGACGGTCTGAACGCGCGATATCGGGAGCGGATGGTGAATGAAAACCTGTTTCGCAACGATCTCTACCTCACCCTTGTCTGGCATCCCGGCCGGGATCCTGCCGAAAAGGCGGCCAAGCTTCTCTCTCGACTCAGCAAGGCGCGCCGATCCGATACCGAACTTGACGGGCAGGCTCTGAAGCATCTGCGTGACCACGTGGCGGATGTCGCCGCCGGCCTGCAGCGCTTTGGCCCGCGGCAGCTTACCCTCCACGAACATGACGGCATCCTGTTCTCCGAGCCGAGCGAAGTTCTCCACCAGATCGTCGGTGGACGGCGGGAGCCGATCCCATTGACGGAGGGACGAATTTCCTCGGCGATCTATTCCGATAGGGTCATTTTCGGGCGCGAGACCATTGAAATCCGTCACGAGGCCGACAGCCGCTATGCCGGCATGTTCGGCTTCAAGGAATATCCGGCGACGACGCGCAGCGGCATGCTCGACGCTATCCTGACCGCACCTTTCGAGCTCATCCTGACGCAGTCCTTCGCCTTCACCTCAAAGGCCGATGCCCGCACGATCATGGGTCGCAAGCAGAACCAGATGGTCAGTGCCGGCGACAAGGCAGCCTCGCAGATCGAAGAACTCGGTGAGGCGATGGACGATCTCGAATCCAATCGCTTCGTTCTTGGGGAACATCATCTTACGCTTGCCGTCTTCGCTCCCTCGGTCAAGGAACTGACCGATCACATGGCGAAGGCGCGCGCCTATCTCACCAGCGGCGGCGCGGTCGTCGCCCGCGAGGATCTTGGGCTCGAGGCTGCCTGGTGGGCACAACTGCCGGGCAATTTCCGCTATCGCGCGCGCTCGGGAGCGATCACCTCCCGCAACTTCGCAGCCCTTGCTCCCTATCATTCCTATCCGGCGGGCAAGAAGGACGGCAACGAGTGGGGACCGGCGGTCGCCATGCTCAAGACCGCGTCCGGCTCGCCCTTCTATTTCAACTTTCATCACGGCGATCTCGGCAACAGTTTCGTCTGCGGCCCGTCGGGCACGGGCAAGACGGTGCTGTTGAACTTCATGCTGTCCCAGCTCGAAAAGCATGGTCCGCATATGGTCTTCTTCGACAAGGACCGTGGCGCCGATCTCTTCGTGCGAGCGGCTGGCGGCACCTATCTGCCGCTGAAGAATGGTGTCGCCACCGGCTGCGCGCCGTTGAAAGCATTGGAATTCACTGCGGAAAACAAAGTATTCCTCACCGGTTGGATCGCCAAGCTGGTCCGATCCGGACCTGGCGAATTATCGATTACCGAGTTGCGCGACATCGCCTTGGCGGTCGACGGGGTGGCGGACCTGCCGGTGGAGCGTCGCTCCATCGGCGCCCTGCGCACCTTCCTCAACAACACCGATCCCGAGGGCATTGCCGCACGTCTCCGACGATGGGAAAAGGGCGGCCCGCTCGGCTGGGTATTCGACAACGAGGCTGACGATATCGGCATCGGCGCCAGGTTCATCGGCTACGACATGACCGATTTCCTCGACAATGAGGAGATCCGCACGCCGTTGATGGCCTACCTGTTCTATCGGATCGAGCAGCTGATCGACGGGCGTCGCATCATCATTGTCATCGACGAGTTCTGGAAGGCGCTGCAGGACGAAGGCTTTCGTGATCTCGCCCAGAACAAACTCAAGACGATCCGCAAGCAGAACGGTCTCATGCTGTTTGCGACCCAGAGCCCGCGCGATGCCATCGTCTCGCCGATCGCCCACACGATCATCGAGCAGTGCCCGACACAGATCTTTCTTCCGAACCCGCGCGGCGACCGCGCCGACTATGTCGACGGCTTCAAGCTGACGGAGCGCGAATTCGAGCTCGTCTCGCGCGAACTCTCCGTCGAGAGCCGCCGGTTCATCGTCAAGCAGGGGCACAACAGCGTTGTCGCCGAGCTGAACCTCAACGGCTTCGACGACGAACTTGCCATCCTCTCCGGCCGGACCGCCAATGTCGAGCTTGCCGATGCTATCCGTTTGGAGATCGGCGAGGGACGGGAGGACTGGCTTGCCGTGTTTCATCAGAGGAGGAAGACAGCATGATCCGAACAGGAACGATGCGGCCATTGTTTGTATCGGCCGCTCTTTTGGCGTCGGCGATGCTAGCATCGGCGCAGGGCATCCCCGTCATCGATCAGACATCGATCGCCAAGCAAATCGAGAGCATCGCGCAGCTGAAGTCCCAGCTCGACGCCTTGAACCAGCAGCTCCAACAAGCCCAGCAGCTCTACGGCTCGCTGAACAAGATCACCAACATGGCCGACGTCGCCAACCTGCTGAACGATCCGTCGATCCGCAAGGCGCTTCCGCAGGACTTCAACGCGATCGAGGGGCTGTTCAAAGGTTCCGGCAGCGGCGTCTTCGGTAGTTCCGCTTCCAAATTCCTTCAAGACAATTCCACCTACCGCACCGATGCCGACGATTTCTATGCGCAGGAACTGTCGCGCATCCAGAACCAGAACGCCGGGCAGATGAGCCTCGGCCGGCAGATCTACGATGCGGCGACCAAGCGCATCGGCGGCATCGATGAGCTTCGCCAGAAAATCTCCGGTGCTGCCGACGCCAAGGACATCGCCGATCTGCAGGCCCGCCTCCAGGCCGAAACCGCCTTCTTGCAAACCGACGTCTTGCGCATGCAGGGCCTGCAGATGGTCCAGCAGGCCCAGGTGCAGGTCGATGACCAACGCAAGGCCGAGGACTGGCGCAAGCGCATGGACACGATGGGAGCGGCGCTCAAATGAAGTGGCTTCTTTTTAGCGCGGCAATGCTTTTTCTGGCGGCCTGCTCCCCGCAGGCGGAGAAGATTTACACGGTCGATGAGTTCATGGCGGACGATGCTCTGCTCGCGAAAATCATCGGCGAATGCCGTAACAATCCCGGAGAACTCCGTGATACGCCCAATTGCCGCAACGCCGAGGCAGCCGACGGCAAGCTGCGGCTGGAGCGGATGGGTAAATCGTTGGGAGGCTGACGATGTATCAGGTCTTCAGCTTCGTCGACGGGCAGTTCAAGGCACCGCTCGAGAACTTCATTTCGTCGGGCACCTCCAATATCGCCAGCTGGGTCAGCGGCCCGCTGACGGCCGCACTTACACTTTATGTCGTGCTCTACGGTTATCTCGTTCTGCGCGGCTCCGTGCAGGAACCGATCCTCGAATTCGCTTTCCGAGCGATGAAGCTCGCCATCATCGTCATGCTGGTGAGGAATGCCGGCGAGTATCAAACCTACGTCACCAATATCTTTTTCGATGCGCTGCCGCACGAAATCTCGCAGGCGCTGAACTCCGGCGCGGCGCCGAGCGCCTCCACATTCGACAGCCTGCTGGATAAGGGCCAGAGGTGCGCCAAAGAGATATGGTCGCGGGGTTCGTGGCCTATCGATATCGTCACCGGCGTGGGCGGCCTGCTGGTTATCGGCGCAAGTTTTCTTGTCGCGGCGATCGGTTATATAGTTTCGCTCTATGCCCGGCTGGCGCTTGCCATCGTGCTGGCAATAGGTCCGATCTTCATCGCGCTCGCCATGTTCCAGTCGACCCGCCGATTCACGGAATCCTGGATCGGCCAACTCGCCAACTTCGTCATCCTGCAGGTGCTGGTGGTGGCGATCGGCTCGCTGCTGATCACCTGCATCGACACGACGTTTACGGCGATCGAAAGCTATAGTGACGTGCTTATGCGGCCGATCGCGCTCTGCGCCATTTGCGTTGCCGCACTCTACGTCTTCTACCAACTGCCCGGCATCGCTTCAGCTCTCGCGGCGGGCGGGGCGTCGCTCACCTACGGCTACGGCGCCGCCCGCGATGCGCATGAAAGCACGCTCGCCTGGGCGACATCCCACACAGTCAGAGCGGTCGGCCGAGGCGCGCGTTCCGTTGGCCGCCGCCTGACTCCAGGCCGGACCGAATGACGGCCACCAACGCTTCAGACAATTGAACAGGTTTTTTTGGGATGCTCCGTATCGTTTTATCGTTTTTGCTGACCGCCGGTCTCGTAGGCTGCGGTTCGATTTCCCACTCGTTGCCCAAATGTGATGGTTATTCCCGCCGGCCGCTGAACCGCGCCATGTGGCAATGGCAGGGCAGTGGAGGCGAGCAGCCGGCGACCGGGGCTGTTCCCGCAGAGCCGACCACTCACGCTGCCTCCTATGTGGCGGAACCATCTTCAGCCAGACCAGCCGCTTTCGCGCATTTCCATGTCGCGGGCTCCTACCGTCCATGCGAGGGCGAGTGACATGGTGACCACCGATAACCTCAAAAGTTACTTCGACAAGGCCCGCCGGTTCGATCAGGATCGGATGATCCAGGTCGAGCGCTCTGCCCGCATCGCCTGGTTCGTCGCTGTTTGCGCCGGCACGCTTGCTGCCGTTTCCGTCTTTGCCATTGCCGGCCTCACGCCTTTGAAAACCGTCCAGCCCTTCGTCGTGCGGGTCGACAATTCCACAGGCATTGTTGACGTCGTCTCGGCGCTGACATCGACCGCCGGCACCTACGACGAGGCCGTCACCAAATATTTCGCGGCCAAATATGTCCGCGCCCGCGAGGGCTACGTCTGGAGCGAGGGCGAGGAGAATTTCCGCACCGTCGCGTTGCTATCGACGCAGCCGGAACAGACTCGATTTGCCGCAGTCTACCGCGGCAGCAATCCCGATTCCCCGCAAAACATTTATGGCCGCAGCGCCACGTCGCGGATCAACATTGTTTCCATCTCGCTGATCAACGCCAATGTGGCATCCGTCCGCTATATGAGGACCGTGACCCGCGGTGACGAGGTGCGCACCACGCACTGGGTTGCGACCCTGACCTTCTCCTATGCCAACGCTCCGATGTCCTCGACCGACCGGCTGACCAATCCGCTCGGCTTCGTCGTCAGCGAATATCGCGCCGATCCGGAGACCATCAATTGAGACCGCACTTTCTCCTTCCGCTCATCCTGGCCACCGGGTTTTCGTCTGCAGCGCTCGCCCTCGAGACGCCGCGCGGCGCCACGCAGGACAGCCGCATCCGTTTCGTCGACTACCAGCCCTATAACATCACCAAAGTCGTCGGCACGCTGCGGTCTTCGGTGCAAATCGAATTCGCCGCCGACGAGGAAATCGCTCATGTGGCGCTTGGCAACAGCGTTGCTTGGGAAGTGGCGCCGGCCGGCAACATCCTGTTCCTGAAGCCCAGGGAAAATCAGCCGGTGACGAATATCTCGGTCGTGACGACACGACGGGACGGCTCGACCCGCAGCTATCAGATGGAACTCACCGTCCGCGACGGCAGCGTCGAAGCCGGTCAGAACACCTATTTCTATGTGAAATATCGCTATCCCGCTGATGAGGCGGAGCGGCGGCGCCAGGAAGCAGCTGCGCGCGCGCAGGCGGCACAGGCCGGCGAGGCCGATCGCGTGCTTGCCCTTCACGAAGCTTATGGACCGCGCAACTGGCGTTATTCGGCGCAAGGGTCCCAGGCGCTCGAACCGCAAGCGGTCTATGACAACGGCAAGGTCACCACCTTCGCCTTTGCCGGCAACCAGGAAATGCCGGCGATCTATACGGAAAATTCCGACGGCAGCGAAAGCCTGGTTCCGAAGTCAGTCGACGGCAATCTCGTCCTCGTTCACGCGATCAGCCGCAAGTTCATACTGCGCCGTGGCGGCGACCTGCTTTGCGTCTTCAACGAAGCCTACGATCGCGTCGGCACCAATCCCGAGACCAACACGACGTCACCATCGGTCGAGCGCGTCGTCAAAGTGCCGCCCGGCGCGGCGCAATAGGAGGTGACATGGCCGAGGAAGAGATGACCCAGATTCCGGGCGAGCGCGCCGAGACGTCGGCCGGTGGCCGGCTCGACAATAACCCGATCCTCAAACGCGGCGCTGTCGCCTTGGCGATCGTCGTCTTTGTCGCCTTCGCTCTCTGGTCGATGCGAGGGCAGGACAAACCGTCAGACGGTGCCCAGCCGGAGCGGGTTGTCATCCGGCAGACATTGGATTTCGAACCGGCGAAGGAGCCGGTCCAACCAGTGGTGCCGCCGCCAGCAGTCCAACTCCCGACGCCTGTCGCCGCCGAGCGGGCGCCGACCGACGATGACAAGCTGCTCGACGCTGCCCGCCGTGCGCCGGTCATCGCCTATGGCGGCGAGAAATCGCCGGCCACGCGGCGGCAGGATCAGGATGCGGCGGCGGATCAGGCTTCGAATTATGTGCCGTTCGGCAACAATCAAGCAGGCCTCGGCTCGCAGGGTGAAAACGAAGACCAGCGCTTCGACCGCTTGCTGACGCCGACGCAATTGCAGGGATCGCGTGCCGGCACGTTGGGCAACCGCGATTTCATTGTCGCAATGGGGACATCCATTCCTTGCGTTCTCGAGACCGCGCTCTCCTCCGATCAGCTAGGGTTCACGAGCTGCGTCATCAACCGGGACGTTCTCTCAGATAATGGCCGCGTGGTGCTGATGGAAAAAGGCACGCAGATCGTCGGAGAATATCGCGGCAGTCTTCGCCGTGGCCAAAAGCGCCTGTTCGTTCTCTGGAACCGGGCGAAGACGCCGAAAGGCGTGATCATCACTTTGGCTTCGCCGGCAACCGATGCGCTTGGCCGGGCCGGCATCGATGGTTATGTGGACACCCATTGGTGGGAGCGGTTCGGCAGCGCAATGCTCCTGTCGATCGTCGGTGATGCCAGTTCCTATGCCAGCAGCCGGCTGCAGGACAGCGACGTCGAAGCGCAAAATACCACCAGCGCCGGTCAGCAGGCCGCGGCGATCGCCGTCGAGCAATCGATCAACATTCCGCCGACGCTCATGAAACATCAGGGCGAGCTGGTTTCGATCTTCGTCGCCCGCGACCTCGATTTCTCCAGCGTCTACCGGCTTCGTGTGACCGAGCCCCGCAACCGAATCTACGACCGTGCTGCGCTTGGGGATTTCAGCCCCTCCTCGAAGCTCGTGACAAAATAGGTTCGGCAATGACTGAAGCTGCCGACGCCGGCGTCGTGCGCGAACTGCTTTCGCCACTATCACGCTTCCTGCGCGACAAGACGCTCTATGAGGTCATCGTCAACCGGCCGGGACAGGTCGTCACGGAGGGGAGGGAGGGATGGCAGACCTATGAGATGCCCGAACTCTCTTTCGACAGGTTGATGCGTCTCGCCCGCTCGGTCGCGAGCTTCTCCAATCAGTCGATCGACGAGACGCGACCGATCCTGTCGGCGACCTTGCCGGACGATGAGCGGATCCAGATCGTCATCCCGCCGGCAACGACGAAGGGAACCGTGAGCATCACCATCCGCAAGCCGTCCTCCGTGTCGCTGACCCTCGAGGATCTCGATCATGGGGGATTGTTCGCCGATGTCTTGCCGGCCCAAGATGACGGGAGACGATCAGACCACAGGCTGTTGGAATACTATCGCATCGGCGCCTACAAGGCGTTTCTCCGGGAGGCGGTGTTTGCAAGAAAGAACATCATCATCTCCGGCGCCACCGGGTCGGGAAAAACAACTCTATCGAAAGCGCTGATCCGCCACATTCCGCAAAGCGAGCGGATTATTTCGATCGAAGACACTCCCGAGCTGGTGGTCCCGCAACCCAACCATGTTCGGCTCTTCTATTCCAAAGGCGGTCAGGGCCTGGCGAAGGTCGGCGCGAAGGACCTGCTCGAATCCTGCCTGCGCATGCGGCCCGACCGCATCCTGCTGCAGGAATTGCGAGACGGAACCGCCTTCTACTACATCCGCAACGTCAACTCCGGCCATCCTGGCTCCATCACCACGGTCCATGCCGATTCCGCCCGCCTCGCCTTCGAGCAGCTGACATTGCTGGTCAAGGAGTCGGAGGGCGGCGGGGACCTCGAACGGCACGACATCCGCGAGATGTTGACGATCGCGGTCGACGTCATCGTCCAATGCAAGCGGATCGACGGGCGGTTTCGGGTGAGTGAGATCTACTATCGAGATGCCGCGACTGACCTCGGCCGCTCTTCGTCGGATCGAGCTTAACGGGGTTGCGTCCGGGACTCTAACAATTCTCGACCGTCAGTCCAATTGTGCGGCCTTCTCACGCAGGACCACTGAAAACGCGCGGAGCCCTTGGTGGTCCAGTGCATCAATGAACTCGTGAACCGCCGGTGCTGTCTTGCGCAAATTCAACCGGGCGCGCCTGATGCTGTCGATCAATGCGTTCGAAAAGGTGGAATGGAGGCCCACGAGAAAATTGTCTGGCGACACGCAGGTCACTCCATGAGGCCGAAGGTCCGCGGCTGGGAAATCCTTGAGATTCCACGTGACAATCACAGAAGCCTTTCCGGCGATGGCTGCAGCTAAAACATGACGATCATCCGGATCCGGTAGCGAGAGGTCGGGGATGAGAATTCGGTGGTTGCCGACATCGGCATCGGGCAAAACTTCCTTGATCCGATCACGGGTCGCTTCCAGACGGGAGAAGGGTATCTCGGGTGAGCCGATGGCCAGATTGCGAATCCACTCGGCGTGGATGTCGTCGGTCCAGCGTGCGTCGACGAGACCGTCGAAAGCACACTGGACCAACATTACGCAAATGGAAAGGGTAGAGGACGCAGGCATCATAGACCGCGACAGGCGGCTTAGAGGCCATGATTGACGATCAGATCCTCTGTGTCCTCGGCCAGCGCGTCGAGGCTTTTCTGGCGAGCATCGAGCTTGACCTTGAGCGCGAGAACATCCTTCAACTTGGCTCGGCGGTGCTTGCCGACATAGCGGAAGGGCAGATCGCCGCGATCCATGCGCAGCACCACGAGAGGACGTGAGATGCCGAGGATGGTGGAGGCGTCGGTCGGGCTCAATTCCTGATCTTCCGTGAGCACGGCAACACGCTTGCCGCGCAACAGATGTTCGAGGAGTGCCTCGACAGGCGCGAGAGCCGAGGCTGGGAGAGAAAGGGTTTGAAGTTGTCCACCTTCACGGCGAATCCGTAGTTCCAGTTGGTCGCCCTCCGCCAGATTTGGCATAGGCGCGACGGCCTTGCGGTCGCGATCCGACAACTTGGTAAATTGAAGAACATGGCTGGTCATGGCGAACACCTCTGACCATGTATATAGGGCAAGTCGCTCATAACTGCAATAACTGAAATATCTTCCGCTTTCCATCTCCGATTTCTGGGCGCCATAGGAGCGCGCGGCGAACGAGCTCGACCACTTGAAGCGTGGGTTACCGCCAACGGCAAGCGCTCCGCTTTCGATGTGATCGTGCAATGCAAAGGGGCCGCCTCACCAACTATGCAGAAAAATAGGGCCGCTGGAAAACCAGGGCCCTTTAAGGTGTGAAGGTCAATAACCTCCAGAGGGGAACAGCTGATACGACGGCACTGGGAGGAAAACCATCGATTGCATCAACTGGAGGCAATATGCTCATATTTTGACCGCTTGGTAAAACATTTTTTGTGCAGTGCAGCTATGCAGAAATGGCAGAGAGTTCTCTGGGCCGATTTGACCGGGTATAGCTTCACGCAGTCGAGATCGCCCGCGCGATGGCTTCCTTTTAGGGCGTCTACGTCGCTGACCAAGGAGGCTGGTGTGGATCATGGCAGCCGCGGCATTTCGCCGTCGGCCACACGCCAGATCCACGGCGTCATCTCGGCTCTCGCGGCGATCATCTCATTCAGTGCAACGTCATAGTCTTCGTCGGCCTTCGTCGGAACGATGAACATGGCGATCGGCGGTGGCTTTGCCTCCGGTAAGGTCACGGAGGCGATCGGCTGGTCGCGCGAAAGATCGAACCGGAGTCCTTTCACGCTTCTTCGCTTCAGGCTTGAGAGCCGCTCCAGGAGACGCTGTTCATGGATGGTTTCGAACGGGATCCAGTTCTCGTTGACCACCATCAGCGCCACTTCCTCGACCGAAGCTATCCCCGCTCCCGAAATGCCGAACGTGGCGATGACGATGAGATGAAACCCCTCGTTGGATCGCCACAGTTCCAGTTCGGTTTCATATCGGGCATTCAACCGTTTCCACGCACCCTCATCGAGCATGAAGGGGAAAGGCAGGTGGCGCACCAGCATCTTCTGGCCATCGCGCGCTGAGGAAAATTCCTTTACCTCTCCGACGGTCATCATCAGTTTCCGCGGACCGGGACCGGTTAACTGGGCTCCGGCCAACATCGCTGCGCGCCTGGCGGAGATCCCTTCCTTGTCCTCCTGATGAAACACTTCCGGCACGAACAGGATGTCGCTAAGCGGACCGCCGCGGACAATCATCTGTCGCGCTGCGTTCAGCAGGCTGCTGCGGACGCGACCCCAGCCGCGTCTCCCAGCCCACAGCGCCGTCCATTCAGTCAGTTCCCCTGTCTCCCAGAGATAATGGAGCATGGCCTTGAGCGACAGCTTTTTCGGATCGTTTCGCACCGTTTCCGACGGCTCCGAAGATGAGGCCGAAGCCGATCGGTTCCCTCGTTTCGACAGCGAGAAATCGAGTTTCAGCACAGCCGCGCCCGTCGCTGCGTCGATCTGGATGGCATTGCCGATCAATGGACCAAGACCCGACAGCTCATATGGCGGTTCATAGGATGGGCAGCCGGGATCGTGATCTCGTCCTGAAAGCGGCATCCGTTTGATCAGGAATTGGCCATCCATCCGGGCGATATACATCGGCACCGGCGGTTGCCGACACGGGCAAAGTGGCCTGAGCTTCTGTTCGTAAGCGCGTTCGAGCTGCGGCAGAAACTCTGGAGAACTGTCGTCGAACGCCTGGTTGCCGATCAAAAACTGTCGCACGTCGTTCCTCCCTTGCCTGGCCAAAGGCTGATCGAGCCGTAAAAGGAAGGCGTAGCATGAGCTTCGCGGACTTTACTAGCGCAAAATAGTTAGTATGTAAATGTTACGGCCGCTGGGGCCGATTTCAACGCCAAGGCAGGAAAGAAGATACGTGCATTCCAGCCTCCAAAAATTAAAATTAACGATCATGATAATTAGAAGTCAACGGTGCGTTGATTAGAAGTCAGCCGGTCAAAATGTAGAGGCTGCGCCAGCATGAAGTGAGTTCTAATCGCGTGCTACCCAGCCCTTCGAGCCGGCCGGCACTGAACCGCCGATCACCTTGCCGCCTTCCGACTGCCCGATGGCTGCCGGCGTCTCTACATCGCAGCTGACGCCGATGCGGCCGGCCGGCACGTATCGAGGGATTGAGCTACCGCGCCCAGGCGCTGGGGATCCTGCCGCTAGTGCTTGCCCCGGAGTTCGGCGACTTCAACGAGGATCTGCGCCGGCTCAGTCCGGAACGGCTCATCGCTAATCTCAGGGCGCAGCTCGTTCTGAAACGCTCTGGCCTTTCTGCCCGCATGATCGAGCCGGACGGGGAAGGTGGGGGCGTGAGGGCCTACAGGATGGCAGGTCTCTGCCGGTCGCCGCACGGGTAGGCGCCCGCCCGCGGGCCTGCCGAGAGGCGACCCTTACCATGCGGCGGGCGGGCCTTCAGCGGGTCGCTCAGGTTTCTTCCCCTGGCTTGGGCCGCGTGCGGCCCGCCATTCCTGGCACAGCAAGAAACCTCCCTTCCGCCGCCCGGCGCTTCGCCGCGGCGTCAGGCGCCGCGGTTCCGGCCCGTCTGCCGCGTGGACAGGGATCGCCGTCAGGCCGCGAGAGGCGCGGCCCAAATCCGACGGAGACCATCTGAACCTAAGTCTTCCCATCGACGACGCCTTCGAGCCCCGCCCCGCCTCGTCCCCAACCGACCGTTTCATCTACGAGATGCAGATCTACGGCCATCGCCCCTTCCAGGATGAACCGGACCCGCGTCCGCTGCCGGAGGAGCCGGTCGTCCAGTCGGCGCTGACCGCCATGTTCGATGCTCTATTCGAAATGCTCGGCGATACCCGCCTGGAGCCCGATCTCGAAGACCTCCTGTGGTCGACGGTCAATCTCTTCCACCGCGCCGGCGAGCGCATCCAGCGGGAGCTTCAGCGTAATGAGGATAGCCAACGCAACGGTCAGCGCGAGCAGGACGGCTCGGAGGTCAAGAGTGTCGAGTTGGAGCGCCTCGTTGCCGAAGGCATCACGCTGCTTGAGCGCCGCAATGCCTTCGAGTTCATGCGCGCCTATGCGGGCGACCACTTCGAAGCCAATGCGGCTCGGCATGGCGGCCGCGGACTGGCTCCAAGGTCAGCCACGCCAACATGACCGCGGCGATGATCGACTCCAGAGACTTTCCATCCGCCCGCCGGCGCGCCGAGACCGAAGTGCTGATCCCGGCAGGCACCAAGATCGCCTTCGGCGGCGGCATCGACTACAATGATCACGAACGAATCTGGGCGAAACTCGATCAAGCCCTCGCCAAATATCCCGACATGGTGCTGCTGCACGGCGGCTCGCCGAAGGGCGCCGAACGTATCGCTGCCTGCTGGGCAGAAGCGCGCAAGGTGATACAGATCGCCTTCAAGCCGAATGGACGAAGCACGCCAAGGCCGCACCGTTCCGCCGCAATGACGACATGCTCTCGGTCATGCCGGCTGGCGTCGTCATCTTCCCCGGCTCCGGCATTACCGGCAATCTTGCCGACAAGGCCCGCCGACTTGGCATCTCCGTTTTGGCAAGCGGCGGGAGATGGCGCGTAAGCGCCATCTGTCCATACGGCTGAAGGAGATGCTTGCATTTCGCAAAAATTGTGTACACATTTGCCGCTGAAACGGAGCTTCGCCATGACCCAATCTCGGCAGCAGATACCATCTCCCCGCCGTGTCGGCGTGCGGGAATTTCGCGGCAACCTGACGTCTTTCCTCAAGCAGGTCGAAGACGGCCAGCGGTTCGTCCTGACGTCGCATCACAAGGTTGTCGCCGAAATCGGCCCGCCGTCAGCCGGCGTCGTCATGCGGAAACCAGGCGCGTTGCGCGGAAAGATCAAAGTTGCCGATGACTTCGATGGTCTGCCGGCGGATGTTCTGAAGTCCATGGAAGACGGGACGTGAGGCTGCTGCTCGATACACATGCCTTGCTGTGGTGGCTGAACGACGACGAGAAGCTAGGGAACCATGCGCGTCGCCTTATTGGCGATCCCGAGAATGATGTCCTCGTCAGTGCTGTCTCCCTTTGGGAAATCACTGTGAAGCTGCGCATCGGCAAACTTGATGCCGATATCGAAGAGATTGTTGCGATTTTGCCGGATCAAGGTTTCGACCGGCTGGATATCTCGGACGCGCATCTTATCGCTCTCGCTGCTCTTCCACTTCATCACCGCGATCCTTTCGATCATCTGCTCATGGCGCAAGCCGTGGCGGAGGGAGCGTATTTGGTTTCGGACGATCAAAATGTCGCGCTTTATGGCATTCCGTTTGTGACTTGCTCCGATCCTGTTGCCTTGTGATCTCACCGAGCTTGGCTCCGCGGATGAAGCCGGCTCAGATCGTTCCGGTTGCGTGTTTGCCAATGGCGACGTACCTGGCGACCTATCGGCGGCTCAGGTGCTTGGGAGCGGGCACGTTTGGGGAAGATCACTCATTCGACGCCCGCGTGAACAGCTTCACCCGGGATTGGAGCACGGTCTGCAGACGGCAATGCGGTGCCGCGGCGACCTCGCCGATCAGCAGAAATGTTATCGAGGTGCTCACAGCCTGCCGCAGCCGGGAGCGGGCGAGGGTATTATGTTGATCGACATGCGGGCGAAGCGTCCGTGGAGTGTGCGGCCAATATCCCCCAGTGCTTGGACCGGGAGGCCATGGTTTGTTGTCTCCTTCGATTGCCCCGAACCATTCCCGTTTTATATCGCTCGTATAGACGACCGCCTGCTTTGGCGGCCAACCCCTGAAGGGGTAAGACTCGCCCGAAATTTTTGCAAAATTCGATTTCGGTTCGTTTATCCTGGTGGAAAATAGAATTTTGCAAAATTTTCAGGCGAGCTGACCGCAGCAGGTCGGCCGTCTCTTCGTGCGCCATCGGGAATGGTCCCGAGCAACCGAAGGAGACAACAACCATGGCCACCACGATCGCAACGCTCACGCAGAAGACCGACGGCATCCTCGAAGGCGTCTTCGCCACGATCCGGGTCAACGCCCCGATCGCCATCGTCCCAAATGCCAGCAAGGCAAGCGAAGAAGCGCCCGACTACCGCGTCATTCACCGCAAGACGGGCTTCGAGATCGGCGCCGCCTGGAACCGCATCGCGCGGCAGACCGGCGAGGAATACCTCTCAGTGAAGCTTGAGGCTCCCGAGATCGGTGTGATCTTCGGCAATCTCGCACCGGCACCCGGCGGCGATCCTAGCAAGAAGGTGATCCTCTGGAACAGCCCGAACTGAAGAACAAAGCGAGCGGCCCCGAGCAATCGGGGCCGGCTTCGCCGTATCTCAGGTTTTGCGCGCAATAGCGGGATTGAAAGCGGGCATCGAGCCCGCCTTCAATCCTCCTGTCGTGCCACACGAGACCAAGGACCCTGTCTGCTCAGATACTTGAAGTCTGCCGTGAGGCTCGTGCCGCCTCAAGGACTTCGCGGCCCCTCCAATTTTCAGCCGGCGCCCTGAAGGGCACCGTCAGAAAATCGGTTCCTCCGCTCGCCGGCTCCGCCGGTCGCTGACGCGATCCTTGACCCGGCCCGATCCTCACGACCCCGGGCATCATCTTTCACATTTCAGGAGACGACGACGATGACGATTGCACTCGAAATTCAGGTTGAGGAACTGCGGGCCGAGCTCAGAAACGCCGATCCGGCTGAGCGCCGCCAGATCGAAGCGGAGCTGGAGATCGCTCGGGCCGAACTGAGGGTAGCGATCGCCGAGCAGGAGGGCGCCATCGACGCCGCGCCACCCTTCTGAGGCGGCGTTTGCCTCCTCGCCTGGGCCGGCACGCCGGATCGACCGGCGCGTCGACCCGAAGCTGCGCTTCACGCCGATAATTACCGGCAAGGACCAGGAAGACTTCCGCGGACAGCCCGGACCATGGGTTCCCGTCCGACATTTGTGTTCGGCCTATAGCCGCGCGCCCGTTTTGATCGGAGAAGTTCGAGGAACATACGGACTGCATCCTCCTCTCTGTCGAAGTGATGCACCATGGCTTGTCCGATCGTTCCGATGCGTCCCCATCGCCGCGTCAGGCATGGTGTGCCGAACAACGTCGGTTCGATTGCGAGCGCGTAGAAGCGCGCCATGTTTTTCGTCGCGTCCCTGCGTTCGATGTAGAGCTGATAGGGTTGAGTGAGCATGACGGAGAGTCGCCTCTTCCAGCTTTTGCGTCTAACGACACTTATGAATCGGTCGGCCCACACCGATTCATTTTTGTGATGATCGTTGAAGCCGAAGATCATGGATTTGGGCGAGCCGGCCAATCGGCGGCCGGGTGCTATTCGCTCCGCTCACGGAGCCCGAACACCGTCTCCGCCTCCGGTCACGCCCCCTCTCGCGGAATGACGTGAGCGAATTGCCCAGCCGCAGGGCGGCGGTTCTATCCTCGACACCTCCTGCCGGCTCACGCCGGAAACGGTCGCGTCCCCTTCGGGTCCGCGGGTCTCTTCTCTCTCTGACGTCCAATTTTACTCCAGCAAATCCGGCGTCAAGGACGGCGCGTCTCCCCCAATTTTTCCGCTGCTGCGTTTCACTGCGCTCTGGAAAAATCGGTTCCCCCGCTTGCGAGCCGCGTTCCGCGGTCCTTGACCCCTCTTTGCAACAGAGTGGCCGATCTCCGTCATCAACGAAGGAGATCACATTATGACAACCGATCAGAACCTCATACTCTACACCAAGTTTGCCGGCTTCCGGCTCGTCGTCCTGGCAAACCGCTTCGGCTGCGACAGCGATTTTTCGCGAGAGCTTCACGATCGCCTGGTTGAGGGGCTCGACGCGGCAATCGATCGGATCAGCGTCATCATGGAATTGGAACGAAGTGTTCTCATCGGGGAGGATGAATTGCCGAATATCAGCTGGAGGGCGAGATCGAGATTTTCGGGCGCTTCACTATCAATCTGCTGGACGAACTCGAAATTGATTACGACACGCATGAATTCCGCGTCAACGGCGGCGATTGGATGAGCGCTTGGGCTGCCGACGACACTGGCGTCGATATCAACTATCCTGAGCTCGTTGCGCTGATTGCGGACGAACTCGCTGGCGCCGATCATCAAGGATATCACGTTGGCAACTCGCATCCCGGTCTATGCGGGGCGCGTCGTTTGGTCATGGTGGTAGCAGCACCATCTCACATACTGAGAGGCGACAGACGAGGTTGCCTCTCAGTTGCCGATGGCCCTCAAGTGAGCCGAGGAAGGACGGCTGCGAAGTTTCACAACAATCGCAGTAATGTTGTAAATGCTGTAAATTCCAGCGATAGCAAGGAAGCCCAATGCCGAAGCCAAGCGAGACGTATTCAACCAGTGACCTCTCACGTAAATCCGGCGACATCATCGCCGAGGCGCTGCGTCATCCGGTGACGATCACCCAGCGGAACAAACCCCGGCTGGTTCTCCTCAATATCGAAGATTATCAGCAACTGATCAGGCAGGCAGACCGACGCACCGTCGGCACTATCGAAACGATGCCCGATGAGCTTTTTGCCGAACTCGAAAACGCCGTCGACGCCTATGCCGGCGAGGACGAGGTGGGCCGCTCATAAAACCACGATCATAGCACCGGTTTGACGAAACGATTGACCTTCGCTGCCTGATCCATCTCCTTTCGCCGGAAGTAGATCGCCCGGCCGCAGCGGATCGGACTATGCCCCTGGACGATGATGATCTGCTCGTCCTTCCTCATCGACTGGGTGATCTCGTGCGGCATGATCAGCGGCCGGCGCTGGAAGTTGACGTTCTCGGATCTCCTGGATGCATTGTTCTTCGTGTCCCAGCCGATGTTGCGGGAACTGCCCTTCACCTCCACCGTCATCTCGCCACATTGCGCAGAGAGGTTGCGCGCCGTGTCGAGCGCCTTGATCGCTGCGTAAGAGGCGAAAGCGCAGCCATCGATCCATGACGTCGCGCCATCCTTCCCGAAATGCCGCTCCAACTGCCCGACCGACTGGTACATCAACATCATCGAGATGCCGTACTTGCGGCCGCGGTCGCGCGCCTCCTCGAGCACCCTCATGTAGCCGAGCAGATCGACCTCATCGAGCATGAACAGCGCCCGGCGCTGGAAGGCGCCGTCGGCCTGCACCATGGCGTTGATGAGCGAGCCGATGATCACACGAGCGATGCCCGGATAGGAGCGCAAGATCGATGCGGAGATGTTGAGGAAGACGTCCTTCTTGCCCGAAACGATATCACTCGATTTGAAGGCATTGCCGCAGACGAGCGCGGCATAGCTGTCGAGCGACAGCCACTGGGTATCCTTCGATGCTGTGGAATAGACGCCCGAAAACGTCTGCTCGGTCATGTTGGTGAAGACGCCGAGCGTTTCGCGGATGAAGGCCGAACCGGAATGCTCCTGAATGTCGCGCAGCATAGCGAGCACCGAGGGCTCCGGTTCGGAAACGATCTGGCGGAGACTGCGCAAGCTTCGCCGGCCCTCATATTCGGGCGAGAGCATCACATGGGCGAGCAGACCGGTCAGGAGGTTGTGCGCCTGGTTCTGGAAGTAGGATCCCGTCGAGCTTTCGAAGCGAAGGCTTTCCGACAGCAGCATATGGGCAATGCCGACGATGTCCTCTTCCTTTTGCTTGGATGCTTCGATCCCGTCGAGCACGTTGAAGCCCATGATCGGGTTCGTCGGATCGAGCACCATGACCTCGCGCCCGAGCGCATTGGTGCGGTGCTCGACGACCATGGGCGCGACCTCAGTGGAAGGATCGAGGCAGATCATGGGTCCGGTATATATGAGCGCCGTCGGCACGACGTTGCTGGTCGTTTTGTATCCGCCCGATCCCGCGAAAAACAGCATATGGGTGGAATCGAAGTCCTGTCTGTAGGTGAGCAATGGCGCCTTCCCGCCCTGTCCCCATGTGCTGCGATCGTTTACATCGAAGGGAAGCGCATGGATGATTTCCTTGTCGACCCGATAACGCTCGCCGACCACGATTTCCCCATCCGGCGGGAACAGCTTTCCTGCTGCCGCCATCGGCAGCCAATCGGCATCTCCAAATATTCCACGCCGGGCACGCTTGATTTCATCTGGCACGACGACGGAGATGCGGGCTGACACCGCCACTGACATGAAGCCGGCGACGGCAGCAATGACTGCGACCATATCAAGATAGGACAGCGCTCGATCCCACGGAACGACCCGGGCCTGCACAGTCGGTGCAAGCCGGCCGAATTCGCGTAGCGCATAGTAGGCGGCAATGCCGAGAAAACACAAAAGACTTGCCATGGCGACCGGCCTTCGCCGATGCAGCGGCAGGGCCCAAACTGTCAGAAGTCCGGCAAGAGGTCCGAACATTAGAGGCAGTACAGGTGCTGCCCGCAGGAACCAATATTCCATCCTTCCCGACATGCCGACGGCGAGCCCTGGCCACCGCCAGCCAACAATGTAGATTGTGATCGTGGTGACGGCGATCGGCGCCAAAACGAGCAGCAGGCTCGGATGCGGTTTCCCTCTTAGGCCCATTCCGCCGTCTCCTTGAGATGCGATGAAACGTCGGCCAGCGACGGAGCCTTGAAAGCCTCTTCGCCGATATCGCGCAGCCGCCGATGCTCAATGGAGCCTGGGGCGAGCTTTGCCAGTTCTATGAGGCCGCCGAGCAGGAATGCCCGATCGGCTTTCGACAGCCCGGCTCTGACGACGATTCCGCCGAGCAGGAACTTCTCGCGCGCGTCGCGCTTCCGCTCAGCCGTCATTTGGAGCCTGCCCCTGCGCTCCAGCGCCGCTATCTCCTGATCGACGCGTTTGAGGAGTGGGGCCAGCGGCGCCTTTCCTTTCCCCCTTCCGAAATCGCGCGGCGATTTCCTCGATGATCCGATCGACCTCCTCGTCGGCGATCTCCATCTCCGCCAGCCCGGTTCTGGTCGCGGCGCGGGCAAACCGCTCGGCCGATTTAACTATCAACAATCGTTTGCGTTCGCGCAGCTTTTCGATCTGGGCGTCGAGATCGGAAATCGATGATTTTGCAGCCATTCCTGGTTCCTTTTCTGCTTTGATGTCGAAGGTGCGATTATACTAACTAGAATAAAACAGTAAAATGCGCTACCGTGCAACCAGAAAAGCGGCATCGGCCCTTCGGTCCGATCTGTTTGAGGGCGCAATATACGTCGCTGTCGCGACGTGCTTGGGCCAGTCTGGAGACGCCAGTGGCGATCATGTTCGTCAGAGCGCAGGTGATCAGCAGGGGATCGGGACGCAGCATCGTCTCGGCTGCCGCCTATCGCCACCGCGCCCGGATGATGGACGAGCAGGCGGGAACGTCGTTCAGCTATCGCGGTGGGGCGGGCGAACTGATGTATGAGGAACTGGCGCTGCCGGATGAGATCCCGGATTGGCTGCGGTCGGCGATATCAGGTCAGTCCGTCAGCAAGGCCAGCGAAGTGTTTTGGAATGCCGTTGACGCCTTCGAGACGCGGGCAGATGCGCAGCTCGCCCGCGAACTGATCATCGCGCTGCCGGAGGAGCTGACGCGGGCCGAGAATATCACGCTGGTGCGCGAATTCGTCCGCGACAATCTCACCTCGAAAGGAATGATCGCCGACTGGGTCTATCACGACAAGGACGGCAACCCGCACATCCACCTGATGACGACGCTCCGGCCGCTGACGGAGGAGGGGTTCGGGGCAAAGAAGGTTCCAGTGCTTGGTGAGGGTGGCAAGCCGCTGCGTGTCGTCACGCCGGACCGCCCGAACGGCAAGATCGTCTACAAAGTCTGGGCGGGCGACAAGGAAACGATGAAGGCGTGGAAGATCGCCTGGGCGGAAACGGCCAACCGGCATCTGGCGCTGGCCGGACATGACATCCGCCTCGACGGTCGCTCCTATGCCGAACAGGGCCTCGACGGGATCGCGCAAAAACATCTCGGGCCGGAGAAGGCGGCGCTGGCGAGGAAGGGCAGGGAGCTCCACTTCGCGCCGGCCGATCTCGCCCGCCGCCAGGAGATGGCCGATCGGCTGCTTTCAGAGCCGGAGCTTTTGCTGAAGCAGCTCGGCAATGAACGCTCTACCTTCGACGAGAGGGATATCGCCAGGGCGCTGCACCGTTATGTCGACGATCCCACCGATTTTGCCAACATCCGCGCCAGGCTGATGGCGTCGGACCAATTGGTCATACTGAAGCCGCAGGAGATCGAGGCAGAGACAGGAAAGGTGTCGGAGCCCGCGGTGTTTACGACGCGGGAGATGCTGCGCATCGAATACGACATGGCGCAGTCGGCGCGGGTTTTGTCGGAGCGTCGCGGCTTCGGCGTTTCCGAGCGGAATGTGACGGTGGCGATCGAACGCGTGGAGAGCATCGAGAGCGGCGATCCCAAAACTCCGTTCCGGCTCGATGCAGAGCAGGTCGATGCTGTCCGTCATGTCACCGGTGATGGTGGCATTGCCGCTATTGTAGGCCTTGCCGGCGCCGGCAAATCGACGCTGCTTGCTGCCGCACGTCTTGCCTGGGAGAGCGAGGGACACCGGGTGATCGGTGCAGCCCTTGCCGGCAAGGCCGCAGAAGGGCTGCAAGACAGTTCCGGCATCAAGTCGCGGACACTTGCCTCCTGGGAACTGGCCTGGGCCAATGGCCGCGATACGCTCCATCGCGGTGATGTGCTGGTGATCGACGAGGCCGGCATGGTGGCCTCGCAGCAGATGGCCCGTGTGCTGAAGATTGCCGAGGAGGCTGAGGTAAAGGTCGTGCTGGTCGGCGATGCGATGCAGCTGCAGCCGATCCAGGCCGGTGCTGCCTTCCGGGCAATTACCGAACGCATCGGCTTTGCCGAGCTTGCCGGCGTGCGCCGCCAGCGTGAGGCCTGGGCACGTAATGCCTCGCGGCTGTTTGCCCGCGGCGAGGTCGAGAAAGGCCTCGACGCCTATGCCCGGCATGGCCATCTGGTCGAGGCGGGCACACGCGAGGAAACGATCGATCGCATCGTCTCCGACTGGGCTGCTGCGCGCAGAGAGGCAATAGAGCGATCAACGTCTGAGGGCAGGGATGGCCGTCTTCGCGGTGATGAACTGCTGGTGCTCGCCCACACCAACGACGATGTCCGCAAGCTCAACGAGGCGCTGCGTGAGGTGATGGCCGGCGATAATGCCCTCGGCGAAAGCCGCAGCTTCCGGACCGAGCGCGGGGCGCGAAAATTTGCCGCCGGCGACCGCATCATCTTCCTGGAGAACGCCCGCTTCCTCGAGCCGCGGGCCAAGCACTCCGGGCCGCAATATGTCAAGAACGGCATGCTCGGCACGGTCACCGCGACCGGCGACAAACGCGGCGATCCGCTGCTGTCGGTTCTGCTCGACAATGGCAATAAAGTCGTCTTCGGCGAGGACAGTTATGACAATGTCGATCACGGCTATGCCGCAACGATCCACAAATCTCAAGGGTCGACCGTCGATCGCACCTTCGTGCTCGCCACCGGCATGATGGACCGGCATCTGACCTATGTGTCGATGACCCGGCATCGCGACCGCGTCGATCTTTATGCGGCGAAAGAGGATTTTGAGCCGAGACCGGAATGGGGACGCAAACCGCGTGTCGATCATGCCGCCGGTGTCACCGGCGAGCTTGTCGAAACCGGCGAAGCCAAATTCCGGCCCGAGGACGAGGATGCCGACGACAGCCCCTATGCCGATGTCAGGACGGACGACGGAACCGCCCATCGGCTCTGGGGCGTCAGCCTGCCGAAAGCGCTCGACGATGCCGGCATCTCCGACGGCGACACCATCACGCTGCGCAAGGATGGTGTCGAGCGGGTCAAGGTCCAGATTGCCATTGTCGACGAGGAGACAGGTCAGAAGCGTTACGAGGAGAGGGAAGTCGACCGCAATGTCTGGACGGCCAGACAGATCGAAACCGCCGAAGCGCGTCAGGAGCGCATCGAACGGGAAAGTCATCGGCCGGATGTGTTCAGCCGTCTCGTCGAACGCTTGTCGCGCTCCGGTGCCAAGACGACGACGCTCGATTTTGAGAGCGAGGCGGGCTATCGCGCCCAGGCGCAAGACTTCGCCCGGCGCCGCGGGCTCGATCATCTCTCGCTTGCTGCCGCCGAGATGGAGGAAAGCCTTTCCCGGCGCTGGACGTGGATTACCGCAAAGCGAGAGCAGGTGGAAAAGCTCTGGGAGCGGGCAAGCGTGGCGCTCGGTTTTGCCATCGAGCGGGAACGGCGCTTCGCCTACAACGAGGCGCGAACTGAATCCCACACCATCGCGAGCGCAAGCGCTGGCGAACCACAGTATCTGATCCCGCCGAGCACGTCCTTCGTTAGGAGTGTCGAGGCGGATGCGCGGCTGGCGCAGCGTTCGTCACCGGCCTGGACGGAGCGGGAAACGATGCTGCGACCGCTGCTTACTAAGATCTACCGGGATCCGGATGCAGCACTTGTCGCCCTGAATGCGCTCGCCTCGGACACCGGCACCGAACCCCGCAGGCTCACTGCTGATCTTGCCGCAGCACCCGACCGGCTCGGCCGGCTGCGTGGCTCCGAGCTGATCGTCGACGGAGGCGCGGCGCTTTCCGAGCGCAAGGTCGCAAAGGCAGCCCTGGAGGAACTGCTTCCCCTGGCCCGGGCCCATGCGACCGGGTTCCGCCGGAATGCCGAACGGTTCGAAATGCGTGAGCAGACGCGGCGCTCCTACATGTCATTATCGATCCCGGCGCTTTCCGAGCGCGCGATGCCGCGCCTTATGGAGATCGAGGCGGTGCGCAACCGGGACGGGGACGACGCCTATAAGAGCGCCTTTGCGCTTGCCGCCGAGGACCGCTCGGTCGTGCAGGAGATCAAGGCGGTCAGCGAAGCGTTAACGGCACGCTTCGGCTGGAGCGCATTCACCGCGAAGGCGGATGCGGTTGCTGAACGCAATATGACCGAGCGTTTGCCGGAAGATCTGACGGCCGGCCGGCGCGAGGAGCTGGCCCGGCTGTTCGAAGCGGTCAAACGTTTTGCCGAGGCGCAGCATCTCGCCGAGCGGCAGGATCGCTCGAAGATCGTCATGGCTGCCAGTGTTGTTCGGGGCCAAGAGACAGAGAACGGACCGGGGAAGGAGAATGTCGCCGTGCCGCCGATGCTTGCTGCCGTCATCGCGTTCAAGACGTCGGTCGACGATGAGGCTCGATTGCGGGCGCTCTCCAACCCTTTCTATCGCCAGCAGCGTGGCGCATTGGCCAACGCCGCGACAATGATCTGGCGCGATCCGTCGGGCGCCGTCGGCAAGATCGAGGAGCTGCTCCGGAAAGGCTTTGCTGCTGATCGCATCGCCGCCGCGGTGACCAATGATCCGGCCGCCTATGGGGCTTTGCGCGGTTCTAATCGCCTGCTGGACCGGATGCTGGCGTCCGGCCGGGAGCGGAAAGAGGCGATGCGGGCCGTGCCGGAAACCGCGGCTCGCCTGCGCGCGCTCGGTGCGGCCCACCTCAATGCCCTCGATGCCGAACGCCAGGCTATCACGGACGAACGGCGGCGCATGGCGGTTGCCATTCCAGCTCTTTCGAAAGCTGCGGAAGAGGCTTTGGCGCACCTGACGGTCGAGGTGAGGAAGGACAGCAGGAAGCTGAGTGTTTCCGCCGCTTCCCTCGAGCAGGGCATTGCCCGGGAGTTTGCCGCTGTCAGCCGAGCGCTCGACGAGCGCTTCGGTCGCAATGCCCTCGTCCGGGGTGACAAGGATCTTGTCAACCGCGTGCCGCCGGCGCAGCGTCGAGCTTTCGAGGCGATGCAGGAGCGGCTGAAGGTCCTGCAGCAGACTGTCCGTCTGCAGAGCAGTGAGCAGATCATAGCGGAGCGGCGCCAAAGGGCTGCTAGCCGCGCTCGCGGCATCAACCTCTGAGACTCGAAGAAAAGCGGGGGGACGAAATGGTTGGTCGATTGGAAAAGCACTACGACCCGATTGTCCCGAGATCGATCTTCCTTTGGGTGGCGGAGCGGTCGAAGCTACTGTTCGTCCGTTCCGCAGCGGTCGTTGTAGAGGCGATTGCAGGTTTCACCAGATCGGGTGCCGTCTGCGTGAAGCCACTCTATAGCCCCCTCGGACACGGACGTGGCCAGAAACAAGCCTGCTTCCAGCAGCGCGCGGATGCCACAGAAAGTGACGAGGTCTCGCGCTGAGACCGTGAAGAACAGGCTTTCACTGGTCGGCCTTATGATCGCGCCTCCACCTTCGAAAGCTAGAAACCTGTCAGGTCCCACGGAGACGAGGGATTGGTAGAAGTCCTCGATTTGCGTGCAGATCTTGTCGGCAACGTGCTGCGTGCGCGTGATTGCGACACACGCTTCGGCGACGTGCACGCACTTTGGAACATCTTCCTCACCCGCGAATGATGGCGCTCGTGGCAGGACCAGATGCGCGTTGCACGGCGGGCTCAGCTCAACGAAGTGACGGACTTCGCCAATCGATTTCTTCATGCTGTTCCTGCCTATTTGGAGAAAAAAGGCTTTTAGAGGTGGCAAAGCGCTGAGGGCTGCTCAACGTGATGGAGCGCTTTCTGCTGACGCGAACGTTGTTCCAGTTGAGGCTCGTGAAGACGTGACGCAGTTGCGCTTACGCGACGGTGAAGATGAGGAATCGCTAAAGGGTCCAAGATCGCCCCGATAGCCGCCTTGCTTCGGATTCCGGGTAAAGGCGGTAGGGAAGGTCCGCATAGACATATTCTGCCGGAATCGCGGGTGGGGACAGCTTCGATAGGAACAGGTCGAGATTCTCCCGACTGTTGCTGGAGACAAGCGTGTAGAAATTGCCGCTGTTCCAGGTGACGAATGAGTGTCCAAAGAACCGGCGTAGTGTTTCGCTCATCTCCGAAAGGGTGACTTCGTTTCGATCCATTCGCGTTAGCACCGTCTCTTCCTTGGCGCGAATATCTGACGCGCTGAAGAAGCGAGCTTTGAAGCTATGGTCCTTCTGGCGTTCCCGCCGCCGATATTCCTCGGCGTCTTCATGCCTGAACTTCTCGACGAACATGAAGAGCCCGTTGGTCTTGAGATGCTGCGAGACGAAACGGATCTGATCGAAGCGATTTGGCGAATACATCTGGAAAGTCGTGTCCTCGAGGATGATATCGAAACCGCTGCCAAACTTTCGGAGCTCCACGTCTTCTTGGACCCTTTGCGATGTCAAATGATGAAATGGTCCGTGAAAAAACATGGCATGAGGAGGAACGCCATAGGCATAGAAGCTTCTAAGGTTTTCGACGTTGGGACTGCATGACAGTGTTTCTATCCTGCCCTTGCCAAGTTCGCCGATCACACGAGCCATCGTCCCCTCGGCTGTACCTAGCGTGTAGAGTTGCAGTTGACCCTTTCTGGCGCGCGCATATTTGAGGATCGCGCTGCCCATGCGGCACTCTTCTTCGAACCGGTAGGGTATGCTGCTCAAGTAGTGCTTGTCGAACGGACCTTGGCGCAGCGGATGAAGGGCTGAAAAGCGCCTGAACGTCATGTCCACTGGGAACAAGCGGCGATCGAGCTCGGGCGGACGGATAGGCATTCCGGCCTCACCGGATGCGGTGGTCGAAAAAAACTCAGAAAGCTCGTTAAGGCGAGGGGCACGGTCGCACTCCTCAATGAAGTCGGCAAATTCACGCATGCGAAAGCCTGCCTTTCTCTCGCACCATCGCGTTTTTGGGATTCAGGAGGGAAATCGCGCATCCCGAAAAGATTGTGCCGTCAGCGATGATGTCGGCAGAAGATGATCGCGAACGTCATCTTTTCGCATCCACGATTTTGATTGGTTTTCATGAAATTGACATGAAATTCGACCTGAGGTTAAAGCCTGGCTTGTTGACAACTTGGGGTGAGGTAGGGTCGCTACCACACCGGTTTTTCAGGGGAGCAGCTTTCGAGTGGGGATCATTCCATCAATTCACCCCGAGAGGATGAAGAAGTCACAAGGGGAGATCATCCTTCACCAGCAAGGCCTTTGGAGCCATGCCCGCGCAGATGTCGTTCGCCGGCGCAGTCTCGGGCGACAGGTTATCGACGTTGTCGCGGATGACCACCTGATCTTCCTCAACATAAGGGGTACGGCGGCATCCGGCGAAAATTTTGTGGACGGACGAAGAGTCGAGTTCAGTCCGCGTCCAGACGGCTCGCTTGTTTACATTCCGCCCGGTTGCCATTGGAGCGGTTGGGATGAAGGCGATGCGGAGGGTTGTTATCTTATGATAACCGTGACGCAGGATTTTTTTTCCAACCTCACGACCAAGCTCCCGCGCGTAGGCACCTTACGTCCGGAGCTTGGATTTAGAGATCTGCCAATCCAATGCTTGGCGCGGCAGATTGCCGGAGAACTTTCACACGACGATTCCGTAGGGAGTCTGATCGTTGAAGGGCACCTAGCGGCTATCTTCGGACTTCTGCAGCGCCGCTCCGGCACATCTGGCAGATTGTCTCGAGGAGGATTGTCTCCTACGGTTCTCAAGCGGGTGATAGGGCGAATTGAAGCTCACATCGATCGACCTCCGAGCGTGCGCGCTCTGGCTGAAGAGGCGGGATTGACCTACGAGCATTTTTCCCGCGCTTTCAAGCAGTCGCAAGGCTCGACGCCCTATGGCTTCTATAACCAGCGCCGGCTTGAACGCGTGACCGACCTTCTCCGCACGACTGCGATCAGTGTGACCGAGATCGCCATCGCCTGTGGCTACTCCAGCGGGAGCCACCTCTCGACCAGATTTCGCCGAGAGACGGGATTTTCCCCTGCCGAGTACCGGGCGCTCTGGAAAGAATAGCTGGTTCTGGACGAGAGATAATATCAAATTCATGAAAGCCGCCAGCTGTTCAGAAGAATAGCATGTCCCCATGAACCTGCCAGTAGGGAGTGTGGATGAAGTGGGCGCGACGGAAAGCAGCGGCATAGGGTATTATGCCTCTCGCGGCATCTATCTCTTCTGTGTTCTGGCGTCGGCCACCGGCCGCAATGTCTACTTTGTGCTGGCGGCATGGGTTGCGACAGATGTCAGCAAGAGCACGAGCGCTCTCGCCATCCTTTTGGCGCTCGGCAGTGCCGCTGAGTTGCTCACCAGCAATGTTGGTGGGGTTCTAGTTGATCGATTTGATCGTCGCTTCGTCTGTATCGCTTGCGATTTATCCAGGTTGATCCTCATATTTTCAACGGGCATTGGTCTCTCGTTCGGTGACCCACTTAGTGTTCTTTGCCTGTCGTGGACCATCTTCGCGTTCATCGACAGAACCTATTCGACTGCGCTGCAGGCCATCATTCCAGACATCGTGCGTCCTAAGAACCTCACTTCATTCAACTCGGCGTCTTATATTGCGATGCAGGCGGGCAATTTCCTCGCCGCCATCGTCACCGGGTACAGCTTAACCGCCGCCGGGATGAATCTGACGTCGATCCTGCCTGGCGCCTTTTTCGGCCTCTCACTGTTGGGACTGCTGGCACTGCTCGGCCGACAGCCGCTTTCTCGTTCTCGACGTTTGCAGGCAAACAGCATCCGTGGGCTGGATCTCTTGCCGACGACTTTCGTCGTTCACCCCCTGAAGGCCATCGCCGTCATGTATGCGTTAACCTATGCGATGGGCATGCTTGTGAGTGTATTGGGCGCCGCATATGTCACCCGTGAACTCAAGGGGTCGGCGCTACAGTTCGGTTATTTCGAGGCAGGTTGGGCGCTCGGTTCGATTGCGGGCTGTTCAATCCTTCTTCTCAAAAGGGCACGTTTGCGACGACAAAGCATCCTCTTCCAGTCGGCGCTCGCTGGCATTGTTCTGTTGGGCTTTCCTGTTTTCCAGAGCTTTTTGTCCGCTCTCGTTCAAATGGTGTTGCTTGGCTTCTGCTACAATATCACGCGAATTCTAATCGATGTACGGGTTCAATCGACTGTTTCGATCGACATGTTGGGTCGGGCGCGAAGCCAGATCCACACGGTCTGTGTTTCGATCGGGCTTCTTGCTTATGGCATCATCGGGACCATCGGAGACGCAATTCCACCTTCGGGGATTTTCGGCGTCTTCGGGGCGTTGATGGTGGCCGTCGCGCTCTTCATTCATTTCAATATGGATCGGGGAGAGCCGGTGGAAAGCCGGTTCGTCTGAGGATGGAGACGTCGCCCAATAGCGAGCTGGTATCAAAAGAAGAGGTGTTGGCTCTCATTTGTGAACTATTCCCTTGGTTGCGTCAGTTTCAGCAGGCATCGCTGAACGAATATGCAAAGGCGGCTTTCTCGGTTGGATCGGATCAATCGGGGTGCGTCGCGCGAAGCCAGGCAATGTCTCTATTGAGGTCACGCGTGGGGGCCGTCGCGCAACGTCAAGGTTATTCAGCAGGAGCCGTGTCGAGCTTTCAAACCGAAATTGAAGTCGCTCCGGTGCTGCAGAGCGGCCCCCATCTCCACCTGTTGATCGAGCCGGACGCATTTTACACCCATTTGTTCTCCCTAATGGGACTTCGAGCGCATGGCAGGACATCCTATATCTCCTACGCTTGCTCGACGGTGAAGTTCGTGGAACGCGGTCGCAAGGGGCCGGCCTGGCTCCACGTCGATGGTGATGCAGTCAATGTCTTCGGGCTGTCGCGCAGCAAGATGATCCCTTACAGCATTCTTGGCAGAAACGGCTGCTACAGATTCCATCTTCAAAACGTGGACAGGCCCGCTCGTGACTCGGAGGCAATTTCGTGCTTGCGAGACCTTTTGCCTCGTGGCGAATTTCAGTCGGCGGCAGAGGCGATCAAAGCGGCAAATCTTTGCCTCTGGAAGCGGTATTTTGACAGCCAGGTCGACTTTCTTCAGCTTGATGATAGCGACGTTGCCGATCTGGTCGCGGACCACCTTTCCGATGGCCGGTCCTGGCTGCGAGCCTCGCTGATCGAGGACCGAGCATTCGCGATGCGCCTCATCCATTGCATCGATCAACTCGCTGACACGCCTTGGCGAGGCTGGTTGAAAAACTCGACGCATTTTTTCTGGGGCTGCATTGAAGGGCGGCTTTTTCCACTTTGGCTGGATGGCAGGGTCCTCCGGTCGAAGGCGACAGATGATGTCTGTGTTGAATTCTCGCCGCCAAGTCTTGTGGAGGCCCTGAGAACTGGCCGGATCGTTCCGAACCTTCTGCTGATGTTCATCGTAACGTCGATCCTGCCTGGCGTGCGTGTCCTGGGTGGAAGTCGGCATACGATCTATTATCCGTTGATGCGCTGGGCATTCTGCGAGGCGTTGAGGAACAACCATCGTGACACACAGCTTCTCAACGCACTGTCAAAGGACGAACGGCCGGGGGTTTGGGGCCATCGCATCATCTCCTCGCCGTGCGAGCCATTTTCGCTGTTGAATGCTTTTAGCCGTGGGGGAATTGAAACGCTTCTCGGGCTGTTCGGCAAGATGAGCATTATCGACGCTTGCGGGCCCCTTTCCAGCTTCACCCAGGACCCCCTATGGGCGGAGCTTGCGGTAGCCTATTCCTCCGGGAGAGTGGGCAGACAATCCTGGCAATGGGCGTTCCGCTGATCGCACCTCCTTTGGTTTTCTGACCACTTTACCGCCCGAAGCGTGACCTCTCGCTTTGAGACAAGTGCCCGCGCGTAAAGCGAAGCTATTGAATTTTGTAAAGAATTCGGTTGCGCGGCGGGCGGATTTCAACTAAGTTTGGCAGCGAGGCAGTACGCGCTGCCTTGGGGCTTCGTAACCCCTGTTAGCGGTTGGTGCCGGCCGATTCGGCACCACACTCCTTGACCTTCGGTCGAGGAGCCTGTGGCGTATGTCCAGGTTCCTCGGAACTAAAGGCCACAGGGCCGTCTAGCACGGTTACGAACTCCCCGATCAGTGGGTTGAGCGAGTTTTCAGCGGGGGCGCACCGCGTGAAACTCTCCATCGGGGTGACCACCATGAAGCGCTATGTAGCAGCCCAGGTTCGGACTTCGAGACCTGCGCAAGCCAAACAGTCGGATGTTGCACGCGAGTCGGTACATCCAGTCGATCGGCATGTCGGACAGCAAATCCGTATCCGCCGAATGCAGTCGAATGTCTCCCTAGGGGATCTCGGCGCCGGCATCGGGGTGAGTTTGCAGCAGGTACAAAAATATGAAAGCGGTAAGAACCGCGTCAGCGCTTCGATGCTCTACGAGCTTGCCAATTGCCTCAAGATCCCGGTTTCGAGGTTTTTCGAAGGTCTTCCAGATCCCGAAACCACTCAGGGCCAGCAAATCATAACAGAGATCGATGAGAAGATTGCCTACATTTCCACGGCGGAGGGACGGCGTCTGATAGACGACGTTTTGCTCCTTTCTCCGCGTGTGCGCAGCCGGGTCGTTGCCCTCGTCAGCTCGATTGTCGATGAAGAGATGGAAGAACACAAGGACGTTTCCCCATAAAAAGACCAACAAGAGCGCGGCCGCAAAAATTGGTCAGCGGTTCGTAGAGTTATCGCCGCATACTGCAGGTTCTAAAAAGCGATCTGGCCAACGTTCTTCTCTCGGTCAAGCACAGTGCCAAAACCGGCACTGCGGTCGGCAAGATCGTCAAGGATGTCTGCCGCCATTCTGCCATCGGCGAGCACAGGGAAGGGGAGGCGATCGCGTGCAGGATTCGATAATGCCTCGGTTCCACCGATCACAATCGGACGCAAGCGTACATTTTCCAGCTGTCCGCTAGATCCAAAATTGCAGGTCGCGATGACGCTCCTCCACACTTCCGGCGGGCTCCATTCCTGTTCGTCCTTTTCCGTATGGAAGAGGAAGTTGCCAAGGCCGTAGAAAATTGGCGTATTCCGATATATCTCAACCCCTTGAAGGACCGGAGCGCCATGGCTGACAAAGAGGCCTGCGCCCGCGTTAACGCAATCGTGCGCAAATTCGCGGACCCAGACGGGGACTTGCTGCCAGTTCGGCTCCCAATGGTGATGATGCAAATACACGATGACGAGCGTGTCGCGGCCCGCTTCTTCCGCGATCGCCGAAAGGTGAGCCCTGGCGCTGTGCCGGTCCATGACGATGCGGCGAGCGGTCTCATCTGATCTGCGAAACACGGTTCCATAGAAATCAATTTCGTCTTGGCCATGAAGATCAGGCGGATCCTCTGGCTGGGCATAATTCGCGCGCTCCAAGGGCGAACTTAGAAGACGCTCCTGAATGGAGCGAAGCAAGTTGAATGTTCCCGCTTCCAGGTCGAATACCCTGGAGACTTTCAGACTATTGATGCCGGGCCTTGCTATCCTGCCCTCAGTTGCGTCCTCGGCGTACATGAAAGACGGGCCTGGCCCGGCATCCATGGCAATCAGCGCGACATTTCGGGATCCGAACGTCATTTTCTGTGCCGTGGAAGCATGATGCTTGTTGTGGCCGATGCCGGCATGCAGGAAATTGTGTGCCGCAACCTCCTCCAGCGTCGAGAGGATCCCCGGCGGTCCAAGATCGAAAGCATGGTTGTTCGCCAGAGCCAGGCTATTGAAACCGAGCTCCTTCAACGCCGCCAAGACATCCGGCGCTGCAGCGCCGAAATAGCTGCCTTTGAGCGGCCATCCACCATGACGACCATAGATAGTCGTCTCGAGATTGGTGAAGGCAACATCGCTTGCTTTGAGGATCTCGGCGATCTCAGCGAGCCGTGGATCGCCGATCGTTCGAAGATCATGACGGATGAGCGACTGGCCGGTGACAGCAATGGAAAAGGGTGCGGACATATGGTCTACCTTCGATCTTTGGGACTGCCGACTGCTCACGCGCTATGGCTTCGGGGGAAATGCGTGTCGGAAAGCCAGTGTCTAGTTCGATGTCTGCGGCGAAACATCGATCTTGAACCATTGCTCGCTCAGCCGCTTCAGGGTTCCGTCGCTCGTGGCGGCCTCGATGGCGCTATCGAATGCCGCAACCAGTTCGCCGTCATCTTGCCGGAGCCCGACGCCGACACCCGGGCCCCACAGGCCACCGGAGAGCCGCGGGCCGTAGAGCGTCGCAATCCCGCCATCCGTGCTGTCGAGGAAGGCTTTCCAGGTGAAATAGTCGGCAAGACCGCCATCGATGCGCTCAGCCACGAGATCGAGATGCATGTTGTCCTGGGAATCGTAGCTCCTGATCGTCGCGACCTTTCCGAACAGTTCATTGAGCACCGCTTCCGAATTCGATGATCGCAATACGCCCAAAGTTCTGCCGTTGAGAGCGGCTCGAAGCTCCTCGATCTTTGCCTGCTTTTCAGGGTCGATAGTTGTGAGGTCGAGCTCGGCCAACGTATCCGTGGGCGGAAGATTGAGATCTTTGCGTATGACAACTTGGTTGAAACCTCCGGCGTAGGGCTTGGAAAAAGCGATAGATTTCTTCCGCTTCTCAGTTATCGCCATCCCCGACATGATGGCATCGAACTTTCCAACGGTGAGCGCCGGTATGATTCCGTCCCAGTCCTGAGGCACGAAAGTGCACTCGAACTTCATCCTCCGGCAAAGATCGCGGCCGACGTCGATGTCAAAGCCGGCGAGCTCCCCTTGGGGGGTGATGGCATTCCAGGGCGGCGAAGCACCTTCAGAGGCGATTGTCAGTGTCTTCCTGTCCATTGCTCCCGCGTTGTTGGCGCAGACGACAAGAGACAGGGCAAGCAGAAGTGTTCGTTTCACGACGATGTTCCTTTCATTGCTGAGTTTGATTGTTGGCGTCCGGGATGTGGGCTGGCGTCAAGTTTCAGCCGAGGCGAGAGGCGGCTTTCCGTTCGCTCTTCGAGGTACAGGTTGCGCCGGCGGTGGACGGTTTGCCGTCGGCGTCCAACGCGTCTCCAGCATCTGGAAACCTTGCGTGATCAAGAGGGTAAGCAGCAGATAGAAAGCCCCCGCGGCAATGAAGACCTCGTATGGGGCGAATGTCTCCGACACCAGCTGTCGGGCGAGCCCGGTCACCTCAAGCAGCGTGATGGTGCTTGCAAGGGAGCTTGCCTTCAGCATTCCAACCACCTCATTTGCATAGGCGGGAAGAGCGATCCTGAGGGTCAAAGGGAACACGATAAGACGGGCAGTGTGGAAACGGGAAAGGCCCAAGGCTTTGGCCGCTTCAATCTGCCCACGCGGGACCGCCTGGATCCCGCCGCGCACAACTTCTGTCGTATGGGCGGCGCTGTTCAGGGTGAAAGCAATGAAGGCGCACCAGAACGGCTCTCGCATCACGGCCCATAGAAAGCTTTGGCGGACGAGGGGAAGCTGGCCAATCCCGTAGTAAATCAGGAAAAGCTGAACCAGAAGTGGCGTGCCGCGGAACGCATAGGTATATGCCAGCACGGGCGCGGAAGCCCACGGATTTGATGATGCCCGTAGGAAGGCGAGCGGGACCGAGACGGCGAAGCCTGCGGCAAGCGATGCGAATGTCAGAACCAGAGTGAGAAGAAGGCCGCGGGGAAGGGTGAGAAACGCTTCAAGCGCGATGGTCATGCTCATTGCCTCAACCTTTCATCGCCGGGAGCGAATAGCGGCGCTCCAATAACCGGAACGAAAGAAGGGACAGGCTTGTGAGGGCGAGGTAGATTGCAGACGCTGCGAGATAGAAGGGGAGTGGAGCGCGCAGTGAGCCTGCGCCTATATAGGCGACGCGCATGACATCCGTCAGCCCGACGACGGAAATCAGCGATGTATCCTTTATCAAGGAGATGCAAAGGTTACAGAATGCCGGCAGAGCGATCGGGATCATCTGGGGAATGATGATCAGAAACCAAATCTGCGCGTTCGAAAGCCCGAGCGCCGCTGCAGCCTCTCGTTGGCCTGGTGCAACCGCGTTGATCGCACCACGGAATATTTCCGCGGCGTACCCGCTGAACACGACGGTCAGTGCCGCGACACCGGCCGCAAATGCATTAATCTCGATGTAGCCACCGGCAATCGCGCTCAAAAGGGCGGTTCCGCCGAAATACGTCAGGAGGATGATCAGAAGTTCCGGAACACCCCGGATGATGCCCGTGTAGGCCCGCATGCACGATGAAACCGACTTACGGGTCGAGTTGCGGAGAACGGCAATAAGCAAACCTAATAGGGTCCCGAAAGCGCAGCTCAAGGCAAACACTAAAAGTGTGTTCTTCAATCCAGATAAAAATTGATCTACAAATGCGTACAATGCAAGTCTCCAATATTCTTGCGAGCGCACCGAAATAGGAAAGGTATTCTCCCGACATATACAAAGGTCTTGCCGAGATTTAACCGAGGGTAGATTGGATTTATTAGCTTAACCGGCGCTCTAAGTTTGGCGTATGTCAAAAATATACTTTGACTTGCCGCCGTCAATTTATAAGATTCAGGAAGTTTTGATAAGCGCAGCTTATGAGGCGCGTCGCTCGACCACGATTGAGATTCCCGGCCATGGACGTCACCGACTCCGGAGTGAAGATCCGCCACCTTCAAATATTGCGGGAGGTTATGCGCGCCGGCTCGGAAAGGCTCGCAGCGCAGATGTTGCGAATAACCCAGCCGGCGGTCAGCCAAAACATCAAGCAGCTAGAGGAGACTGTCGGCTTCGCGCTCTTCCGCCGGGAAAACAACAGACTGGTGCCAACCGTCAAGGCATGGGAATTTCTACGCACAATCGACGCGGCGTTTGCCGGACTTGATCGGATCGGACCGTCAATCGACTTCCTGCGGAACAACGATACGCGAATGATCGGCATCGCGGCGCCAAGCGCTTTCTCCTTCGCGACCTTGCCGAAAGTGGTCAAAAGGATTCGGGAGAGAAGCCGCTCTTACGCCGTTCAGGTGAAATCAGGAACTTATGAGCAGATTGCAGATCATGTGTTAAACGGCCGCTCGGATCTTGGCATCTCCCGATTGCCTCTTGATGAGCGCATTCTTGATTGGGTGCCCGTCGGCTCGGCCACCAACGTATGTCTTTTTCCGGCCAACCATCGATTTGCGGCACAGCAGCTTGTCACTGCCGAAGATCTTGCTAGTGAGGCGATCATCGATATCGACCCGCAAATTGCCTCTCACCAAATGAGCGTCAATGCCCTTCGATATATGGGAACCGCTCCTGACATCGCCGTGGAATATGACGCCAATGGCCATGACATTGGCTATGTCATGGCAGGGATCGGCGTTTCGATTACGAACGAGATCATTGCGAGCGAATATGCTGAATTCGACGTTGCATTCCGCGAATTTCAGCCAGGGGCAACATATCACTACGTCGTCGTTTGGCAAAAAGATCGAAAGCTGAGTGATAGCCTAAGATTTGCATTGGAAGAGATAGTCGCGGCTTTGACAGATCGGGCTGCTTGACGATCGCATCGAGGTATGACCCTCGCACCGTAAAACAGATGTTGCGAGTTCATGCTGAACCGCGAGTTGTGCGCGTAAGCTTAGAGCGGGATGATTTTAGGTAGGCCCGTGAGAAGGATTCCCTATGACGCAAATCAGATTCATCCTTCTGGCCGGTCAGGAGGCTGAGCTGGATGGCGAGACCTGTTTCGAATAACCGCGAGAAGCTGTAGAAGCGGTGATACAGGAGGGGTGTGGTGCCGGGCGGCGTCCAAGCGCTTCCGCATTGGCATCAGCATCGCGATCGATTGGGTGCGGCGCGTGACGCGACGGACAGCGCAGCCCGGCAGGATGAGTAGCCACAAGCCGCGAACGGCGGTGGCTTACCTAAGCCACCGAGCAGATAGTTGCGCCATATCGTAGAAGAACATCGCGACAATCGGAACTGCGTCGGTTGGCAGAAGCGGACCGGTTGTTTGTGCGATCATTGGTGCCATGTTCTCTTTAAGTGATTCTGCAGTTATCTTAAAATGGCGGATGACACTTCAATTGGACGCAATATCGACTAGAGCAAACCCTGTTCAATCCGGCTCATATCCAGCAGCCCTGAAGTAGTTTGCGCATTCTGTCGGCGTGAAGCGGAGCATCAATGCGCCTAGGACGTCCCATAGAGCATCGATCTTTCGTTCCGCGCCCTCCGTGGTTGACTGCGGCCCCTAAACCGGGACCGCGTGCCGGTGGCGACGGAAGCTATGAGATCACATGCTCAATGCGCTCGAGGTGGTGCTGAGGCACGATCTGAAGGGGTTCCTCGGCCGCTGCGATTTCCTCGACCGTAAGTCCGGTGGCGATGGCCAGGTCCTCAAGGCTGTAGCCCTTCGCAATCCTGGCTTCGCGGCGACGAGCGGCTGCGGAGGTGTTGTCGGCGGTAGCAAATTGATCCATTCCAAACTCCAAATCACGTTGATGTAGCGGCTGAGGGGGATCTGTCCCCGATGGGTTGGCTCCTTCGTGGTGCCGACTCGGTCAGAGGTTAGCCGCAACCTGCCGAGCCGCTTGGTTTCTCTTCGCAGACGACGCTCTTGCGTGGCTTCCGCCGCGATCTTGTTCTGCGTTCGGATGCCGAGCGCTCCTGCATTAGCGCTGTTGTTCTAGTCCTGCTTTCTATGACAATCAATCCATGGGTTTGCTCATAGGCACACGACGAGCCGTACCAACTGCCTGGGAAGAATTGTCCGCTACTGATTAACTGCGGTCGCAGATATGCCTTGCGCGATCTCATCGTCGAAGTGAACCATCTCGCCCGAGGCCATGTGCAGCGCGTCCGCGACATCGCCGAAGCGCGCCTCACCATAACGGAGGCCGGAACTTATTGAATCGGCGCCCGTTCGTAAGGACCGACATTAGGAGGATCTCACCATGGCAACCACATCCAAAGCCCGCAGCCAGGATCGTGCTCGCGTCGCAGGTGGTCAGGATCACGAGGTGAAGTACGAAGCACGGAAGGAAGGCATTTCCAAGGAAGCGGTGAAGAAGACCGTGAAGAACGTAGGCAACAGTCGCAAGAAGGTCGAAGCCGAACTCGACCGGCACTAATCCGGGTTGGAGAGTTCAACCGTGAGGGTCCGCAGCCATAAAGTCAGCGGCGGAAACAGCCGCTGAAAGTCTGGCTCCGACGGATCATAACGCAGCGGCGGAAGGCGCCTGACTGCAGGAGTTGACGACCCCGCAGGAAGCGTTTCGGAGCAAGGCTATCGAAGCTGCGGGATACAGCGCCGTCGAGCAAAGCCAAAAGTATTGGGACGCCGGAGCGTTTCTTGCAAGGGGCGGAGCCGCATCGCATGAGGAAGGGGCTGGCGAGCGAACCCAACGAGCTCCAAAGTCGCGATACGCGACGGCGTCGGCTGACTTTACCTGCAGAACAGAATTCAGAGGCCCACAGACCGTGGGGCACCGCGTGCGGACGCCGGTCCCGACCGGTCCGTTCAATCGACTTCTAGAAGCTGCCATCCCGTTTTTGGGACCGGCCAGCATCGTCGATCTTCTCGTGCTCACTGCGCTGAATAGGAAGCGCGGTCGGTATTAAGCCATTCTCCCGTAACGCCAAAGGCGAGCGGCGGAGCGCCGATCAATCGCCCGAGTCGGGTCTCCAGTGTTTGAAACGATGCTCAGGGAAGCGGTCGACGTGAACCTCGCTTAAATCCTGCGGAGTATTCCATTGCCGACATGCCAGTCGATCAGATCCCGAAACAGGCTTAGCGAGTGCCACGTGCATCGTCGTCCCGATGTGGACTGTAGACTAGCTTCCTGCATAGGGCGATGCGATCCTGAGTTGCGTTCATGTGTCCTCTCCTTCGCGACGGAGAGACCCTAAGCTATGCCGACTAGGCGGCTGCTATGGTGCCGGAAACGTTGGCAAAGTCGGTTAATCGGCATAGTTTGCTGGTCAGTATAAACGTGCTTTTGCCGCGCGCGGCAAAATGCAGTTTGAAGCAGCGTCGCGATCGTCGTCCAAGTCCTGCCGCCGCCTTCCGAGCCGGGTTCATAATGCCGGATTTCTGACGTTTGAAGCAAGGGTCACCTATCCCTTCCATCCACTGGTTGACCAAACCGTCTTGGTAACCGGCAGCCATGAGCACGAAGGCGTTCACTATCTGCTCATTCTGGCACACGGTGGTTCATTTCAAATTCCGGCATGGATGTTTGATCCTGCGGCAAGTTCGATCGAGATCGTAGCTGCGCCGCGCCTTTCGGCAACCAAACTCGTTGAACTGCGCGCCAAGCTTTGTTGCCTGACTATTCCGTTGCGGTCGCTGCGGTCGCCGATTGCACATTCAATACTCCGGGAAAGGCGGCAATACGCAGCGATATGTTTGTCGCGGCACGTTCGGCGCCATGGCGGTCGGCAACTGTATCGGGTTCGGCGGCATGCGGGTCGATCGGGCCGTGGCGCAGGAGGTGCTCGAGCGATTGCAACCTCTGGGAATCGAGGCGGCCTTGCGGGCAATGGAGGCGCACACGCAGCGTCATAGCGACAATCAACAGCAACTCGAGAACTTAATCAAGCAAGCACAATACGAGGCTGCCAGGGCGCGCCGCCAGTATGATGCTGTCGATCCGGGCAATCGGTTGGTCGCCGGCGAACTGGAGCGGCGCTGGAATGAGAAGCTGATCCTATTGCGTGATCTCGAGGTCCAGTTCGAGATGCTCTCGACCGACCGTAACACGCCTGCTTTATCGGCCGACGACCGTACAAGATTGATGATGCTCGGTAGCGATCTATAGTAAGGCATGGCACAGGTCCCGACGCGTCTATCGAGACACGCCAAAAGATCATTCGGCTGCTGATCAAAGAAATCATTGTCGATACCGTTGACGACACATTGGCGCTCGTCATTCATTGGCAGGGTGGCGATCACACCCGGATGACGGTGAAGAAAAACAAGATCGGCCAGACCCGCTGGGCAGTTAAGGCTGATGTTGTCGATCTCGTTCGCAACTTGGCGAGGCAGTTGCCCGATTTGTCGATCGCAGCGATCTTGAATCGATCCGGCAAGCGGACAGGGCATGGCGCCAGCTGGACGCGAAGCCACGTCTGCAGTCTTCGCAACATCCACGGCATCTCCGTCTATCGAGAAGGTGAACGGGCCGAACGCGGTGAGAGAACCCTCGACGAGGCCGCCGACATTCTAAAGGTGAGTCGAGCTACCGCCTACCGGATGGTCAGCAGCGGTGTCCTTCCCGCTCGCCAGTTATGCACCGGAGCGCCGTGGATCATCCAGCTTTCCGACCTTCAACACGAAACCGTGCGCCGCGAAGCCGATGCCAGGCGATCCCGGCGTCCGATATCTCAGGATTGCCCGCTCAACATGTGGAGTCCACTTCGACGCGGCCGTCTTTCAGGAAGCGCTCGAAGATATCGCGGCGCGATATGGAATAGCGGAGAGCTCCGCGAGTTTTGATTTTCCGGGTAACGCCCCTTAGCCACGAACAGGCACATGATCCTTGGCGCGATTTGAAGTCCACGTGAATTCCCTTGTCCCCAGCGCAACCGTCGACATTTCTCGCAAATGTCGGGCATCCGCCACTTTTGTCAGGTTTGTCGTGATTGGAACGTTTTGTTCGCCGGTCTCTCCGTCAAATACACATCAACCTGCCCTCAACCCGCCCATTGATAAAAGAAAATGATCTTCTTGGCGCGTCGGAGCAGTTGGCATGGTGTTTGCTGATCCCTGGTTACAAGCGGCAGAAAGCAGTCTGCATTATGCCGGTTCATGAAACGAACGGAACGGAGGCCACCTGACCGTTCGTCATCGGATCCGCGTTCTACCAAGCGGCCATGCATCCGCCGGCGGAAGGGTCAATCCCGATGTCACAGCTTGCAACCAACTCAAAGAGAAGGAAAATGCAATGACCAAGATTTCCGAAAGATCCTTTGAAACGATCGAAAACCCGGGGTCATCGTCGCTCAAGGTGCCAGATCAGTTCGGCGCATCTGTTGAAAAGGGGAACAAGAAGGTGACAGAGGCTTTTTTGAAATTTGCGTCCGGCGCTGAAGCGACACAGAAAATGCTGCCTCCGATCCTCGAAACGACAAGTCTATTCGGCAACGAATTGTGGTGGAAGACGATCGCTGCACTGCAGGCCGACGCCGAGGCCAGCTTCTCACATTTGCAAGCTTTGCTGGGCGCGAATTCGCCGTCGCAGATCCTCGAACAGCAGTCGACCTTTTTCCGCAAGCGGGTTGAGACAAGTTTGCAGCACACCAAGGAAGTCCGGGTGCTCTCAAGCAGGGCGGTGGAGGAAATCTCAAAGCCGGTCAAGGATGCTTTTGACAAGGTGCTGACGGACCTCAAGGCGACGTAAAAGCGGACTCGCACTTAAATCGCCTGGACTGATCGGGGGCGGCCTACCTTATTCATGGACGGAAAAGATGGTGACGGGGACCATCAGGTCGGGAGAGAGCTGGAAAGTGTGTCCTGCGATCTCGATAGCTCCAGCTAACAAGCTCCTGAAAACGGATCGCGGGCGGCCGGCGTGACATATTGGACGGTTTGAACTGGCGAAGAACCCACCATCTTGGTATCTAACCGCGTAGGCGGCAGGGGGCAGGGGGCAGGGAAGTGGTAATGGATTCACGCAGGGACATAGCCGAGCGGGTCATCGCGCGTTGGAAGGCGCGAGGAATCCGGATCGATGAAGACCCGGGTTTCATGGAACTGGTCGCTCTTTGGACGGCAGGGTCGATTGCGTCCGGTGAAATGCGCCGCCGGTATTCGGCGCTCCAGCGCGAGCGGTCGCTGTCCAGGTCAATGCCACTTGATGTGTATCCCTGCGACGAAGGGGCGGAGGTCGATCATCGATCGATTGCGATTCCAGACGACGAACCAGATGAACGGGGAGGTCTCGGACTGCCGGCGCAAGGGTGACTCTTACAAAGGGCTCATCACGCACCATTTCCTGGCGAGCGCGAACTTCACGAAACAGCGGGTCGACAAGCGCTGCGTCGCGTTGTGCATATTCTCGGGAAGAGTCCGAAAAATCCTTGCCACGAGCCTCAATGGCTGGCGGCTCAGCAAGGTAGAAGGTGAGGAGCGGCCGGCGGTACTGAGTCGACATCTTTATCAACTGTGGGCGTGTCGGCTCAGGGCATCTTCAAGCATGGCAAGGCGGTCGCTGCCCGCTATACAGGGTGCATCGCTAATGCCGAGCTTGTCGGCACATCTTCAACGCTGAGTCCCTCAGTCTCGTGCGCCCAGCGTCCGGTTATTGTCTTCCATGGGAGTCCGGCTTGCGCAAATTGCCCCCGATGAAGGTTGGTCCGCCCGGGTCTTCCGCATGGAAAACGCGCGTTGCCTCAAAAACGCCGGTGCGCCATGCATAGGTCGTATCGTCGATCATCTGCGGCAAGACCTCCTGGTTTGTCGGACGACCGTACCATTTGGTGTCAATCGGCGTCCAAAGTTCACCCCTTATCGGCGTCCAATTTTGACCCCCCATATGCTGTAGATCAGCGCTTGGCCTGCCCGGCGCTGGCCGGGGTTGCAGAGGGTAGGCAAGTGCGCGTGATGATCGTCTTCGGCTTTAGATCCCATGAGGAGTGAACAGCGGCCGCCGCTCTGGCAGAGTGAGGTTGCATCAAAACACTCGCTCAGGAGGAGCAGTTTATGGAACCTGCATCCATTCATCCGACCGCTGTCCGCATTGATCTTGGCGCAATTTTTGTATCATTGGAACTGAGCCGATCGACCTGGTTGATCACTTCGCTGTCGCCTGGCAGTGGCGAGAAGATGTCGAAGCACGTAGTGGCCGGTGGCAATGTAGCCGAGCTGCTGGATCGATTTGAGCAGCTACAACAGAAGGCGCGGTTGAGAACAGGGAAGTTATTTCCCATCGTGACGATCCAGGAGGCAGGATTGGACGGCTTCTGGATACACCGCGTGCTGGAGACTCACGGCATCGAAAGTTACGTCGTCGACGCAGCTTCGATCGCGACTTCCCGTCGACGTCGGCGTGCCAAGACCGACAAGATCGATGGAGAGGCTCTGACGCGCACATTGCTTGCATTCAAGCGCGGCGAGCCTCGCGTATGTGCGATGGTCAGAGCGCCAGATCCGAAGGACGAAGATCGACGTCGGATTTGCCGGGAACGCAAAGTTTTGATTGCTGAGCGGGTCAGGCATGTCAATCGCGTGAAGGGGCTACTCTTCGCTCAAGGCGTCAGCGGCTATCAACCGCTCCGTAAGGATCGCCGTCAGCGGCTGGAGGAACTCCAGACCGGAGATGGGCGCGAGTTACCGAAACACCTGAAGGCTCAAATCAATCGCGAACTCGACCGTCTCGAGTTGCTGCTAGAACAGATCGCTGCAGTGGAGAGCGAGCGTAATTCTCTCCTATCGATGGACGAGCAGCCAGCGGTTGAGGCAACCTCGCCCGCAGCGATGCTGCTGTCCTTGAAGGGTGTTGGCGCTGAATTTGCCGCCGTTCTTTGGACCGAAGCCCTGTCCCGGCATTTTGATAATCGGCGGCAGATTGCCGCCTATGCAGGTTTGACACCAACCCCATGGATGAGCGGGACCATCGACCACGAACAGGGTGTCTCAAAGGCAGGAAACCCTCGGCTGCGCACCACGATGATCCAACTGTCTTGGTTGTGGCTACGCAATCAGCCAGCATCAGCGCTTAGCCGTTGGTTTGTGGATCGGGTTCAGTCGAATGGTGGACGCTTAAAAAAAGCCGCGATAGTGGCCCTGGCGCGCAAACTCCTTATCGCACTGTGGAAGTTTGTCACCGCGGGTGTTGTCATCGAGGGGGCTGTCATGAAGACCGCCTGACGACCCCAAAAGATTGCCGAATACACAAATCTTCCAGGACTGATCACTCCTGGCGGATCCAGGTGAGCGAACCGCCTCAAAGTCGGGCTTTAAATGCCGCGCTTTAGATTGGTCCCGTTCTCCTGAGCCTTGCCGCTACGCAAGCGGGATAATGGTGCTGCCGGACAAAACGGCGACCGTATGTGAGTTTGAACCGGTGACGGAAACGTGCCGCGTCAAGCAAAGTGGCTCAGACCATGGGTTCGAAACGAAATTGAAGGGAACAAGCTATGAAACTATGATTGATCTTGACGGCAAAATCCTCATGTGAGCTTTCTCAATAGCAATTGTTCAGTCGCCGGCTGATACTCGCTTTTATCTGAATTGAGCGGGTAGGGATCAAAGCTGCACGATGCTTCCGGAAATCAAGCTGCAGGGTGACGTCGATGTCGCCGCGCTGTCACCTCTTCTTCGCGGCATGCTTCTGTCCGTTGCCTATGCTGACGGTGAGGGTGGCATAGGATTGACCGCGACCGGTGCTATGAACCGCAAATTCGTACATTGGGCCGCTGTGAACTTCCTGTGGCCCGACTTCACAGCCGAAGACCTCTACAGCATGAACAAAGTGCTGAACGAAAGCGACATGCCGCCGCTCTGGGTCGTGCGGGACATGACCCGCCATCTGAAGCTGCTTCGCCGGAAAAAGGATGTGCTGCTGCCAACCAGACGCGGCCGGGAGTTTCTGGTGAACCCGCAAGCCTTCTTCGATCTCGTGGCCACAGACTATCTCTACTCGTATGTCCATGCCACCGAGCGGGAAGCTGAGGTGCAAGCGCGCCTACGCTGGTGGCGCATGTTCCTCAATCTTCTCAATATCAAGGCGAGAGAAGGCTGTACGCCTTTGGACGTCGTGAAGATCCTCTATCCAGACACGGCACCTCTGTCCGCCACCGAAATGACCCTGGAAGCCTGGGAGCTCAAATCCGATCTCCAATATGGCGTCCTGCGGCGCCTGTGCTGGCTGGGCCTGCTTTATGAGGCACGAGAAGGGCTCACGCTTCTTCAAGACGGAGCCTTCCACAAGACGCCGCTTTGGTCCGCCTGCCTGCAATTGGAGTCAGATACGCAAAGCGATATCGGCGTGCATTGACGCCCTTTATTCCGCAGCCGGCTGCCTCAATAACGCTTTCTCCCGCCGTGCGATCACCGCCGGATCGTTCATGTAATCCGTTCTCGGCTTGCGTCCACGCTTCTGGTAGCCGTTCCCCGTGCTGCCATCGCGAATGCCGAACATATGGTCCGTCTGCCCAGTTCGCCGTGGTCCGCCCTTGCTGCGCTGCTGCTCCCGCCCAGCCTGCAGCTCGGCGACAACAGACAGCATGTCGTCCAACCGCTTGTTATCGACGACCTCGGCGCGATGCACGGAGCGTAACGTGTCAAAGGTTCGGTAGGGCAGGGCAAAGCTCTCGTGCATGATCTCGAGGCGCCCGTCCGGATAGTCGCAAACGACGACCTTCTTACCCGCCAGGGACCTGGAAAGATCTGTCGGATCAAGGATGAACAGCACCTTGTCATAGCGCAGCGTCAAAGCCTGCGACAGCGTGCGAACTTCCTTGCGGCACATGGCGCCATCGAGGTTCTCGTGGTCGGCCAACGGCCGGTGCATGTCCTTCGGATTACGCGGCTGTTTGCCAAAACGCGCGTTGAAATCCGCAATGAACTCAGGCGCATAGGCGTTGGCTTCCTCGATCGTGTCGATGCCGCGCAGCCGCATTTCCTTGACCAGCCGATCCTGCAGTGTCTGGTTCGCACGTTCGACGCGGCCTTTGGCCTGCGGGGTATTGGCACAGATGATGTCGATGTTCAGCTCATAAAGCGCGCGGCCGAATTGTGTCAGGCCGCTCGTCCGGTCCTTCTCCGACGCATGGGTCGAACGAAAGACGCCGTGCTTGTCACTGTAGAAGGCCAGCGGTTTGCCCCATTGCTGCAGATAGGCCTTGGTCGCGTGCAGATAGTCGAAGGTGTTCTCCGAGCCGGCAAACCGTAGATGCAGCAGCTTGCCGGTGGCGTCGTCGATATAGACGAGCAGGGCGCATTTGGGCCCACGGTTCTCGAACCACCAGTGATGCGAGCCATCGATCTGTACCAGTTCGCCAAAGCAATCACGTCGGCCGCGTGGCTGGAAAACCCGCTTCTTGCGTTCCCGACGCGAGACCCAGATGCCGGCCTCGGTCATCCATTGCCGCAGGGTCTCCTTGGCGACCGAGATCCGGTGCAGCTCGATCAGCTTCTCACGCGCCAGCGTCGGACCGAAATCCAGATAGCGCTCACGGATCAGATTCAGCGCCGCATTGCTAAACTCCTCGCTATGGCGCCGGTTGCTCGGTCGCGATCGCTTCTTGGAAACAAGCCCGGCCGGACCATCCCGGTCATAGGCCTGCAGCAGCCGATGGACCTGACTTCGACTGAGGTCGAGCCGTTCGGCGGCCTGCACAACGCTCAGGCGTTCGTCACGGATCTTCTGGATGAGTTCGAGGCGATGCAATTCTTTCTGCGACATAGTGATCATAAAGGACATGACGACTCCGACCGCTCATGGTCTCGACCAGGCTGAAGGTCGTCATCCTTGCTCCCGACATTGGCATTGACCAGTCGTCGAGAGGCGAGATTGTCGCATCTCTAACTGGCCCAACTGTCGCATTACTAAATAGCCTCTACAACACCAAATAGCATAATCAACGTTATGGAACTTTACGCTGAACCGGCCGCGATAGTTACAAGCAGGTCCTTGGCATCGATCTGGTCGCCGGCTTTGACGAGAACTTCGGCGATCGTGCCGTTCTCCTCGGCGTGAATTGCCGTTTCCACCTTCATCGCTTCGGTCGACACCAGCACATCGTCGGCATTGATCGCCTGTCCGGGCGACACAAAGACGCGCGAGATGGCGCCCGGCATCGGTGCGCCGACATGAGCGGCATTGCCGGGTTCGGCCTTGGGTGCGAAGACGGCGGCCGGTGACGCTGAGGAATTTTGCGAGCTCTTGCTGTTGGTTCCTCGCGGACCCGAGCCGCATCTCGTTGTGCACCTAACCGGCTCGGCTCACGTGACAACAAACACAAGAACATCTGGTTGTTTCTATCGAGTTTGGCGCAGGAGGCGCAGGAGGCGCAGGAGGAAAATCAACATGACTGTCGCGGCTAGGCCCATGATTGCCAAAGCGTATAGGCCTGTGGAAAAACCTCCGGGGTGACTACGGAGATACCCTATAACGAACGGCCCCACAAATGCTCCTAGGTTCCCGAGTGAGTTAATGAATGCGATCCCGCCGGCGGCAGCGGAGCCACTAAAGAAGCAGAAGGCAGCGCCCAAAGGGTCCCTTCCAACCCAATATGCCGCGCATGAGCATCCCTCGCCAGAACCCGTCAGGGCCGGGTTGATCTACCGTACGGCCGGGGCAATACTCCAGGATTGGCTTAGCTCCTCCGATGCGTCAAAATTCCGCTTGATGAGTGCCATATCAAGGCATAACCAATCGGCCATTCTCCGATTCCCGGAGAATTGCCGGACATGACTTGGAGCAGGTGCCATTTCTCCGCAGCCATCCCGGATATTGCAAAAGGACCGATACCATGTGCTTTGAATGCAATTCCTCCCCACTCAGCCGTCGCTCCCTGCTGAAATTTGCCGGCATCGGAGGCGTGGCCGTCATGACTGCAGGCTTTGACATGACCATGCCGGCATTCGCCTCGAACGCTCCCGCCCTCCTGCCGGATGAAGCACTGGCAAAACTCCAGGAAGGCAACAAGAAATTCGTCGCCGACACGGAAGCCTGCGCCGCCAATATTTCCAAGCGCCGGCAGGACGTCGCCAAGAGCCAGGCACCTTGGGCGATCGTGCTGACCTGTTCCGACAGCCGTGTCGTGCCGGAACTTGTATTCGGCGGCGTGACGCTCGGCGAACTCTTCGTCGCCCGCAATGCCGGAAACGTGGTCGACACCGATGTGCTCGGCACGATCGAATATGGCGCCGAACATCTGCATGCGCCGCTGATCGTCGTCATGGGCCACAAGCGTTGCGGGGCGGTCTCTGCCGCCTGCGAGGTCGTGTCCAAGGGCACCAAGCTCGATGGCTCAATCGGCAAGATGACCCAGCCGATCCTGCCCGTGGCTTTGGCGGAGACCGATCGCGGCGACAATTTTGTCGACAAGACCGTCCATGCCAATGCCTTCAACGGCGCCGAGCGCATCCTCACCGAAAGTGCGATTGTTTCTCGCCTGGTCGAGGAAGGCAAGGTGAAGATCGTGCCCGCCTATTATGATCTCGATACCGGCGTGGTCGATTTTCTGCACAAGGTCTGACCTACGAGGCGACTTCATGTTGCCGACGGCTATCCGCGGGCGCCTCGTCGCGTTCGCGGAACCATAGTCGCTGATGACCCTTGCCGCCCGCAGCATCACCCGGCGGGTTACGCGGGCCGGAGCTGAGGTCGCGAGCTGGCTGCCTGGGCGACGCTCTTCTGGAAATTTCCGACCATACGCCTGCGCAACTTGGTGAGCTCAATCGACAGGTCCGACAGCTGCGCGATGACATCTATCGGAACCTGGGCAGCTGGGCCGCGCCCTCCTGAGCCAGTACAAGGACATAGGCGTCGCTCGTTTCAAAGAACGCGAGACAATCGGCCTCCGGCAGGATCTCAACAAGATCAAGACGGCGAAACCGCCTGTGGAGCTTGAACGCAAAGGCGCGATCTGGGTTCAGCCAACCCTATTCGCTGAATCGAGTATCGCGCCTGGAGGCATAACGGAAAACTACGGCATCGAAACTGGCCGCATTGATCGAAGATTGGTACGAACCGTGAAATTGACGCATGGTGGCTGGAAAAAACGCCGAGCTATGCATCCGGTTCGAGGATCACGCCCGTTATGGAATGCCTGCGATACAGGGCTCCAAATTCGGTTCAAAATCCTAATCCGCCCACTCAGGATCGGTTGTAAAGGCGATGGTGAGCCGACGACTCGGACCCTCGTTACCAATCGCGAGCCCGATTTCGTCACGGATCTTATCCCATTCCTGCAATTTCCTCGCCGGGAGGTTCTCTGAGACAACGAAATGTAGCTCGATTTGCCGGCCTCGGCCGACCCGGGCCACATAAGCCCGGTGGGATATGAATCCATGTCGTTCGATGATTGTTTTGGCGACCGCGTCAACTTGTTGTTTGAGATCTAATGGCGTAACAAGCAGTATGTCGGCGAGCGCTCGCCGAACCGTGCCCGCCGGAATGGGAATGATCACAATGCAGATTAATGCCAGCGCGACCGGGTCAATAAACGGCGAGATCCATTCGTAAGAAGACCCCTGAATGAAATATCCGATGGCAAACGCGACGAGTAACCCGATCGTTAGCCCGGCGGACATCAGCCAAGCTTTCGTATCCAGGGCAACGAAATCAGATTTGATCTTACGATTAGCTCGATCACCAATAACCCCCATGGTGGCTGTCACACCGAGTGTTACGACGGCGTAGACGATCGCTTGACTAAAGTTGAGCGGACGTCCCCCATGCAAAATGCTGCCGATTGCGTTGACAAGTGCGTAAACAGCCGACCCGGTTATGAGAATGCCGTTGAGAGCCAAGACTATGGGCTCAAGATGCCAGAACCCCATCGTGAAATGCTCGATAAGTTTTCCTTTGCTGGAGGGCGCTTCGGATGACGCGATGAGCTTTGTAACAAGCAGAGCTACGACAGTCATAGCAGCGTCCGTCAATGCGTAGACACCATCGAATATGATTGCGAACGAACCTGAAATGATCCCGAACAAAATGCCGATGCAGGCAAGGAGGATGGTAACGGCAATTGAAACGCAGAGAAGCCCCTGCTCCGTTCTCATGAAATTCATAGGCTCAGCCTTATAACTTACGTTTCTTTATGGTCCTCTGGACGCGGTACAGACCATCCAATTCAGCTACTGAAGCGAGCACATCCACTTTTGGATCAAGGTACCTTTTTAAATTCAAATGCTGACCTCTCCTGTCCAGTGGGCTCGCATGAGCGTCTTTCACATACCTGGCCACAAGACAAAATCGCCTCGCTGTGTTCTGGCAGTGCGGCCTCGACTATCTAAACAAGGGCCAACTTTGCTTTGCAGGTAAAGCGGGGCTGGACATGATGCACGACACGGAAGGACGCATGAACATAGTCCAGCACTTCGCTGACGGTCTCGCCGCCGCGAATGAAGTCGGAGCCACCACAGATAGGGCATGAGCAGGCCACCTGTTACACGTCATCATGGCACGGCCGAGGTTGCAGAGCTTGCGCGGCGATAGGGCTCTCGACGCATCCACGTCATCCGGCAGGTTCGAATTCCGTTGACTCATGGTTGGATCTGATTGGATGAGAGGCGTTCCAAAGAACGCCGAGGTTTTCGCCCTCATGATAGGCTGTGGCTGACACCACGTTCTAGGCTGCAGTGACAATTTAATCATTTGAGCCAGAGCATGATGGCGGCGATTTTGATGAATCCCATGAAGTTGGCGGCGACTTTGTCGTAGCGCGTTGCGATTCGCCGCCATTGCTTGAGCTTTGCAAAGAAGCTCTCGATCCCCCAGCGGGCCTTGTAGGCGATACGGTCGTAGGCATGCTGATACTTTCGATGACGGCGTGGTGGAATGACCGGTTCGCCACCTTGTTCGAGAATAATGTCATGCAGGCTGTCGGCGTCATAGGCGCGGTCGGCGAGCACCTGCTTGGCCGGCAGCCCCCGGACGAGATCGCAGGCAGGCGCCATATCATTCTGCTGGCCGGGTCCCAGGTGAAGGCGCACCGGCAAGCCGAGCGCATCGACTACTGCATGGATCTTGCTGCCAAATCCCCCGCGGGAACGGCCGAGAGCCTGGGCTTGCGGTCCCCCCTTTTTCGGCGTCCGCCTGCCGCTTGCGCTTGTGCCCGGATCACCGTGGCGTCGATGGACAACCACTCCATATCCGGATCGATCGCGACGGCTTCGAAAATCTTGTCGAAGATGCCCTGTTCGATCCAGCGATAGTAGCGCCGTTTGATCGTCTGATAGGGGCCGAAGCGGTCTTCCGGCAGATCACGCCAGCGCGCACCCGACCGGGCGAGCCACAACACCGCATCGAAGAACCGGCGTCCGTCACTACGCGGACCGCGCCGGCCTTTGCGACCGCCGGGCACTAACGGCGTCAGCCGCTCCCATTGATCGTCTCGAAGAACCTCACCATCCATCGCCAACCTCCAAAAGTCAGCGTTGAATCTGATTTGCTCCCAAAACGGAATCCCAAATCATTAATTTGTCACTACAGCCTAGTCTAGCAGGCATCTGAGAAAAGGGGTGGCGAGATCCCCATCCTCGTTGACAGCAGGGCCATCCGTACTTCCTGTCAATGTACCCATTTCTTAGTCCTCCTCATCGAAAGGCTTCTTTTCAATGGCGCCTGCTTCGGTTAGCACCTTGCGTAACCAGGGTGGCGGAGTAGTCCTGAGCATCGCCCGAGTTCGCGACAAAACATCTTCGATCAGTTGAGGATCGGATACTTTAATTGGGTGGATTTTGGCCGAAACAACTCGGGCTGCCGATGGCCCACCGATCGCCAGACAGAACAATAAGTGACAACCTTCCAACGCCTTCACCTTCGGGTTAATACGATCGACGTCCTCGTTCCGATGCTTTCCGCTCTGGTCGGAAACGTCTTCGAAGTCCAGGACTTCCACCAGTTTCCAGTCGTCGGGACTCACATCATAGACGACGAAACGTTTTGCCGATCCGAAATGGGCGTCGAGAGATTTCATATCTTGAGTGGCGATTGCGACGCGCAACGCGCCAGCCTTCCGTTTTGGAGCTGACGAGTGAACCCCGTCAGGGACGAGGGAAAGGCGACGAGCGGCGATCATCTAGGCAGTTCTCCTTTGCGGGAGGAATCAAGCGATCCAGGACACGGCGCGCGCTGATTGGCCTGGAAGATGTTGGAAACATCGAAGATCAGGTCGCGCGTTCCCTGATAGAGACTTGTGAGCTTATGCTGGCTGCCGAGTCGGTCGAATATCGGGAAGCCCACCCGCATGAGCGGAATCCCAAGGCGCTCCGCCGCTTGTCGTCCATGCGAATGCGTGACGAGAAGATCAGCGCCGACGGCAAGTTCTTCGAGATCGCCAAGATCACCGACCTGGAGCGATTCGGCCGGCATTTCCGCGAGTATTTTTGAGGTGCCGGTCGTGGTGACCGCTGCCGCGATTTCGGCGCCCATGCCGGTGAAGAAGGTAGCGAATTGGTAGAGCTGGTCCGGCTCCACAGCAATTGCGATCTTCTTGCCTCCGAAATGGAAATGTCCGTCGAGCAGGGCGTCCTGCAGCTGTGCTCGGCGACGGCGGATGTTTGCTGGCACCGGCGCACCAGAAATCTCAGAAAGAAACGAGACGAACCGGTCGGCTCGTTTCAATCCTGTCAGCGACTGGAACAATGCGTAAGGGACTCCCGTCCGGGTCCGCAGTAGCTCTGCGGGGCGGCGCATATGCTCGCCGATCGCGATACATTGCGCCGCCGTGCCAAGCTCTTGTATCTCGTCGACGGGAGTACCGCCATAGGTGGTCGGAACCCAACGATCGCCGGGCACCGTGCCGTCGAGAGAGCCGGAAATGTCCGGCAGGATCACCGGCTTCAGACCGAAGCTTTCGACCGTTTCGCGCAGAAGCTCGATGTCAGCGACTGTCAGATGCCATCCTGGTAGGATCGCAATCTTCTTTTGGTGGCGGCTCTGCTCGCCTGGAGTGGTGATGCGCTCGACCATAGAGATGACGGCCTTCGCCCATCCCTCTTCGATCGCTCCCTCGAAATCCGGGGTATTCGCCAGCACAACCTCCGTACCCGCGAGCTCATCGGCACGATCCCGCTTGATGTTGGCGAGATCGCCTGCGAAATCTTCGCCGCGGGTTTCCACCAGGGCTGTCGTGCAAATTCCGATCAGCTTGGGTTTTGCGCGCCTCTTGAGATTTAGGATCGCCTCTTCCAGATTGCCTGCGCCGCCAAGAATGGTCGCCACTGCGTCCAATGCCGTTGTCTGCAAGGGAATGGCTTCCTTCAAGTGCCGGACTAAAAGTACCAGCGCCAAGCTGGTGCAGCCCTGGCTGCCGTGGAACAGCGGCACGGCACGCTCGACGCCAAGAAAGGCGAGCGCGGCGCCGAGCGGCTGCGACGATTTCAGCGGATTGACCGCAGCTGATTTGGTCTGGGGAAAGACTTGAACCATCGGCTTTCCTCAACGCTTGCAGAAGCTGCCGGCGACCGCGCCGACAAAGTTTTGCAAGACGTACCCAGTCTCGTTCTCGCTCTTGGTATTCGTCAGTTCTTCTTCCACCGCATGCTGGCATTCCCACGGTGCCGGCTCCCGCACCTCCATCCAGATCGGATTGTGAATAGCAAGATCGATCTGGCGAACGAGCTCCACCATGCCGTCATAGCCGGCATAGGGGTGGTGGCGTTCCTGGTTGATATCGAGCCAAGGTGTCTTGGCCTTCAGCGCGATGAATTGCGTGCGCCCGCCAGACAACATGATGTCGGCTTTACCGTCGGCGAGCATGTTATAAAGCTCGCGCGGCGCCATTGACTCGAACAGGTGGTTTTCGTCTTTCAGGAGTTGCTTGATACGTTCCTTGTCTTCAGGCGTGGATTTCTTGACCGAGGTGCCCACGATCTCGATGCCCACCTCCATCAGCGCATGGACAACCGACCAGGACTTGACGCCGCCGGTGTTGAGCAACACGCGCTTGCCTTCAAGCCTTGGTCGATATGCTGCGAGTTTCATCCAGGCAATCGCCTCCTCCTCCGCGATCAATGCCTCGGTGCGCTCGAGGATTTCGGGATCCGCCCCCTGCATCACGAGCAGCTTGGCGATCTGTCTGAGTGCTTCCGAGGTGTCGGTAATTCCGTAAAAGGAGCCTTCGAAGAACGGGATATCCCACAGCTCCTCCATTTTGCGGGCGAGGTTGATGAGTGCTGTCGAGCACACCAACATGGACGCCTTGGCGCGATGCGCAGAAGCAATGTCAAGATATCGGGCGTCTCCTGGAATGCAGGCCCTTACTCTGATCCCCAGCCGGTCAAGAAGCGGCTTTACCAGCCAAAACTCGCCGGATAGGTTGAACTCACCAATGATATTGATGTCGTAGGCGGTCACGTCGTTCGGCTCTACGCTGCCGATCACATGATCGAGCAACGCTTCACCGGCGAGCTTATTGCCAAGGTTCTTGGAGCCGGCAAAGCCCGGTGCGTTGACCGGCACCACCGGAAGGCCGAATTTTTCCGCGGCCCGCTTGCAGACGACCTCGATGTCGTCGCCGATCAATGCTGTCACACAGGTCGAATAGACGAAAATCGCCGGTGGAGCATGGGCCTCCTTGATCTCGCGGATTGCTTTAAAAAGTTTCCGCTCGCCGTGCCCCATCACCACTTCGGTTTCAGTGAGGTCGGTCGTGAAACTGGTGCGCCAGAGCGTTGGACCTGAGGAAGCCGATCCGCGGTTGTCCCAGGAATTGCCCTCACAGCCGAGAGGCCCATGGATCAGGTGCGCGACGTCGGTGATCGGCTGCAGCACGATCTTGGCGCCATCGAAAGCGCATCCGCCGGCTGCCGCCCCGGGGATCAGCGGCTTCGAACAGCCGTTTTTGCGCGCCTTGGAATCCTTGCTGCGGTTCTTCTCGCAGGCAGGCTCGTCAAAGACATCCTGGACTTTAGCATTGAGCAAGGGCATTGCGGTCTCCAAGTTCAGATGAAGGCGGCCGGCCTCACAAGGCCGACCGCCGCCGCTCCTAGCGGGTCAGGTCGTAAGAATAGTCCGTCACACCCGGCTCGCTCGTCTCGCGATCGAGCTTGTCGAAGATCTTGTCGAGGATCGTCGTCAGGACGCGCAGGCCGCCCTGGTAGCCCATGAGCGGGAAACGGTGGTGATGGTGCCGGTCGAATATCGGAAAGGTCAGCCGGATCAATGGGGTGCCGGTGTCGCGCTCGAGATACTTGCCATAGGAATTGCCGATCATAAGATCAACCGGCTCGGTAAAGAGCAGCGAGCGCAACGCCCACAGGTCCTTGCCCGCCCAGACCTGGGCATCCTTGCCGAAGGGCGAGGATGCGAGCAACGCCTTCATCTCGGCTTCCCAGGCCGACGTGCCGTTGGTAGCAAGGCAGTGGGTCGGCTCACCGCCGGTTTCCAAGACGAACCGGGCAACGGCGTAGACGAAGTCAGGATCGCCGTAGATCGCGTATTTCTTCCCGTGCAGCCAGGCTTGGCTATCTGCCATAGCGTCGACGAGACGGCCGCGTTCCAGGCCGATTGCCGGAGGAATTTCCTTGCCGGTAATCTCCGAGACCTTCATCAGGAATTCGTCGGTCGCCTGAACACCCAGCGGATAATGGAACGAAGCCGTAACCTGACCGACCTCCTTGCAATATTCCAGCGTTTTGCGCGTGTTATAGTGCTGCAGCGACAGGGTCGCTTCGGCATTCAACGCCGTTTTCAAGTCCTCGATCTTCGTGCCGCCGTCATACATGCGGTACGTACCGTCAGACGGCGTGTCGAACTGGTCGGAGGCATCCTGGATGAAGATGTAGGATACGCCCATCATGTCGAGCAGGCGCTTCAGTTCGCGGTTGTTGCCGACGCAGAAGCCGTCGAAGCCGGGAATGATGTTGATGGCTTGAGCAACCTCCTTCCGCTCGTTGCCTTTCCAGAAGTTCTCCAGAATGCCCTTGATCATGCCGTCATAGCCATCGACGTGGCTGCCGACGAAGGCAGGCGTGTGGGCGAAAGGAACATCGAAGTCGTGCGGGACCGACCCTTCGTTCTTTGCGTTTTCGATGAAGCCGTGGAGGTCGTCTCCAATGACTTCGGCCATGCAGGTGGTCGAGACGGCGATCATCTTCGGATCGTAGAGCTTGTATGTATTGGCGAGCCCGTCGACCATGTTCTTCAACCCGCCGAACACTGCCGCGTCCTCCGTCATCGAGGACGAGACCGCCGATGAAGGCTCCTTGAAGTGACGCGACAGATGCGAACGGTAATAAGCGACGCAGCCCTGGCTGCCATGGACGAAGGACATCGTTTGCTCAAAGCCTGCGGCTGCGAAGACGGCACCGAGCGGCTGGCAGGCTTTGGCCGGGTTCACGACCAGGGCTTCGCGGCCCAGGTTCTTTTCGCGATACTCCCAGGTCTTCGTGAAGTCGTTTTGATCGGCAACGACCTGATCCGGGTGGGGGCATTCGAAATTGGCTTTCTTCTCGGCGAGCATCTGCCTGTATTCCGGCTCGCGGAACAGGGGAGCATGGTCGAGAACTTTTTCCGCCGACTGCGGCATAGTAAGCACCTTTCTTTTCATCGCGCCGCACCGGTGGCGGCAATGGGATGTCATCTGTCACGAGTGCGGATCAAGTCCGATGGGAAGAGCCTGGCCTGCCCCTTCCCAAGACAGGCCAGGCTCTCATTCGGCCGCAACCGCCTCAGCTGGCGCGGCCTCTTTTTTCCAGGGGACGTCGTAGAGATCCCACACCGGATTATTGATGGCCAGATCCATGTCGCGGGCGAATATGGCGAAGCCGTCATAGCCGTGATACGGGCCGGAATAATCCCAGGAGTGCATCTGGCGGAAGGGGATGCCCATCTTCTGCACCGGATACTTCTCTTTAATGCCGGACCCAACAAGGTCGGGGCGGATGCCTTCGATGAACTTTTCCAGCTCGTAACCGGTCACGTCGTCATAGATCAGCGTACCCTTGTTCACATAATGGCCGGTGCGCTGATAGTCGTCGTTGTGGCCGAACTCGTAGCCGGTGCCGACGATCCGCATGCCGAGGTCCTCATAGGCCGTGATGACGTGGCGAGGACGCAGGCCGCCGACATAGAGCATCACCGTCTTGCCTTCGAGGCGCGGCCGGTACTTGTCGACGACAGCATCGACCAGGGGCCGGTACTTGGTGATGACAGCCTCGGTCTTGTCGACGATTTCCGGACCGAAGTGCTTGGCTATTTCGCGCAGGGAGGTTTCGATCTGGGACGGACCAAAGAAATTGTATTCCATCCACGGGATGCCGTATTTTTCCTCCATGTGCCGACAGATGTAGTTCATCGAGCGGTAGCAGTGGATGAGGTTCAGCTTGGCCTTTGGCGCGCGCTCGACCTCAGCGAGCGTGGCATCACCCGACCAGTTGCCGACCACGCGCAGCCCCACCTCCTCCAATAGAATGCGCGTAGCCCACGCGTCGCCACCGATATTGTAGTCGCCGACGACGTTGACATCGTAAGGGCCGGTCTCAAACTCGACTTCGTTCTTGTCGAAAACCCAGTCACGGATGGCGTCGTTGGCGATGTGGTGGCCGAGCGATTGCGAGACGCCGCGGAAGCCCTCGCAGCGTACCGGCACGATCGTCTTTTCGTGCTCCTTGGCCTTCTTGCGCGACACCGCCTCAATGTCGTCGCCAATCAGCCCGATCGGGCATTCCGACTGCACGCTGATGCCGTTGTTGAGGGGGAAAAGCTCCTCGATCTCGTCGATGACCTGTTCAAGCTTCTTGTCGCCGCCGAACACGATGTCCTTTTCCTGGAAGTCTGAGGTGAACTGCAGCGTCACGAACGTGTCGATGCCCGTCAGGCCGACGTAGTAGTTGCGGCGTTGCGACCAGGAATAATGACCGCAACCGACCGGCCCGTGCGAGATGTGGACCATGTCCTTGACCGGCCCCCATACCACGCCTTTGGAACCGGCATAGGCGCAGCCGCGGATCGTCATCACGCCCGGAATGGACTTGATGTTCGATTTGACGTCGCATTCGGAAAGGGCCTTCGGCTCATCGCCAGGCTCGTCGCCGCTCGTTGCGACGCTGAGGTGCTTCTTGCGGCGCTTCGCCGCCTTGTCTGGATATTGCGCTAATACTTCCGCAATGAGCTGTTCATGCAAAACGCTGTCATTCTCGTAATCAAGGCTCATGGGCCCCTGCCCCCTTTCAAGGTTCGGGTTAGGTCGTCGTCGCCGAAGCGGCTTTCTTGGAAGGACGCGCTGGCGCAAGGGCCAGCGCGTCCTGTCGACAGCGGCAGTTATTGAGCCGCAACCACCGCTGACTCCTTGGCCTGTAGTTCGGCCAGCATCTGCTCGTCGCTCTTCATGATGCCGAAGTCGAGCAGCATGTCTTCGAGCTCTTCCATGGTAATCGGGGTCGGAATGGTCCCTTGGCCCGAATTGGCATGGATCTTCTCGGCTAGCGCCCGATATTCCCCGGCCTGCTTGGAGTCCGGCGCGTACTGGATCACCGTCATCTTCCTGAGCTCGGCGTGCTGGACGATGTTGTCACGCGGCACAAAGTGGATGAGCTTGGAATTGAGCCTGGCAGCCAGCGCCTCGGAGAGGTCGAGCTCGCGGTCCGTCTGGCGCTCGTTACAGATCAGGCCGCCGAGCCGCACGCCGCCGGAATGGGCATATTTCAGGATGCCCTTGGCGATGTTGTTGGCGGCATAGAGCGCCATCATCTCGCCGGACATCACGATGTAGATCTCCTGGGCCTTGTTCTCACGGATCGGCATCGCAAAGCCACCGCACACCACATCGCCGAGCACGTCATAGGAGACGTAGTCGACATCGTCATATGCACCGTTCTCTTCAAGGAAATTGATCGAGGTGATGACGCCGCGCCCGGCGCAGCCGACGCCCGGTTCCGGACCGCCGGACTCCACGCACTTGATGCCTTTGTAGCCGGCCTTGAGCACGTCCTCGAGCTCAAGGTCTTCCACCGAACCTTCCTGCGCTGCCAGATGCAGAACCGTGTCCTGTGCTTTGGCGTTCAGGATCAGCCGGGTGGAGTCGGCTTTCGGGTCGCATCCGACGATCAGGATCTTCTGCCCGAGGTCGACAAGCGCTGCGAGCGTATTTTGGGAGGTGGTGGACTTGCCGATCCCCCCTTTGCCGTAAAATGCGATTTGACGCAAATCTGACATATCGCCTTCCTTCTTTCGTTCCATCCATCGCTGAGTAAAAGGCAGGCAGCTCGCGCCGCCTCGCATGGCAATCTTCAAAACCCGTGCCATGTGGGCCGATCGAGCCAAAGGAAAGATCCTTTTGTTGGGTTTCAGAAAGTTACTCCGAACCACCACAGGAAACTGCCAAACAAACCTAATGTCGCCGATCAGACAAAGCCGACAGACGGTGTCGTGATGGCATCACTTGCACCGCTAGGTCGACCGCGACTATCAGCAGGACAACGGATCCGAAAACTGGAGACAATCGCACCCAGCTCCCAATCGAAAAATGTTGAAGCTTTCGATCCTGACCTGCCACTGACGGCGATTAGAGCCTCGGCGGTCTTGAAACGCTCCCAAACGTTGGACCACCGGATGCTAGAGTTTTCCGGCTTCATTCAGGGAGGCGGGCTGGTTGCGCCTCCCGAATTCACCAACGAGATCGGCACCTTGTTGCCGATCGCACCATGAGGTCTTTCCTCATTGTAGTATCTACGCCAATCCTCCATCTTTTCGCGGGCATCCGCAAGGGTCAGGAACCAATGCTGGTTCAGGCATTCTGCACGGAAGCGGCCATTGAACGCTTCGATGAAAGCATTATCAGTCGGCTTGCCGGGGCGTGAGAAGTCCAACGTCACACCCTTGGAATAGGCCCACAGGTCCAAGTCGCGCGACACGAACTCGGTCCCTTGGTCGACACGGATCGTTTTCGGATAGCCGGCTTTTTGGCACACCCGTTCAAGGGTTTGCACAACGTCTTCGCCTCTATAGCTATGACGTGGATCAAGCACCGGCACGTAGCGCGAGAAGGTGTCGACCACCGTCAGCACGCGCAGTTTCTTACCCGTTGCGAGTTGGTCGTGAACGAAGTCCATCGCCCAGACGTCGTTGGGTCCGACGGCCATGTGCCGATCCTCGCGAAGCTTGGCTTTTACCCCCCGCTTCGGTGTCTTGTTCCGCAACTGTAGCCCCAAGTCCCTGTAAATGCGGTAGGTTCGCTTGATGTTGGTGCCCCAACCCTCGCGTTCCAACAGCACATGCACGCGGCGATAGCCGTAGCGCACCCGCGTCTCAGAGCCCGATTCAAAAGTTCATTCGTATATCCTATCTTGCGATGCGCCTTGTGAGCATTCTGATTGAAGCGATTTGCGCCCATGCGGTTGCGCTTTCGATCGATTTCTCCCAATCCTTGGCGAGACGGCGGCAGCGTCCAAGCCAGGCGAAAGTTCTTTCCACCACCCATCTCTTGGGCAGGACGACGAAGCCCTTGGCGTGATCCGAACGCTTGACCATTTCGATCGTCCAGTCACCATGGCCGCACATTGCTCGCCTCAACTTGGCTCCGGCGTAGCCACCATCGGCGAAGATGTGGCGCAGCCACGGAAAACGGCGGCGGATCGCCTTGAGGACATGGGGTGCGCCGTCGCTACGCTTTGGCTGTCGATAATCCCTGCCGTCGGTTGCGCCTCCCGTCCCTCGATTTCCCGCGCCGCCATCACCAGAAGCTGGTTGATGCTCTGCCACAGTCCGATCGCGCGCCAAGCATAAAAATAACCGCGCACTGTCGAAACCGGCGGAAAATCGCCCGGCAGCATGCGCCATTGGCAGCCGCTCGAGGCGATATAGAGGATCGCCTCCACGACCGAGCGCATATTCGTCGTCCGACGCCGCCCGCCACGACGCGCTGGCGAGATCAGCGGTTTGATCAACGCCCATTCCCGGTCCTTCAAATCACTTGGAAAACGAAGCACGTCTCGGTTATGCTCACGGCGAGCGATAGCAGTCCAGCTCATCGAAACCCCATTTGATTTAGCACCAATAGGGAATCACAACTGACTGTTATCGCTCAACTTCTTTTAAATCGGGCTCTTAGGCAATTTCGGCGGAGGACGGATTATCAAATATACCGGGCATTACCACTTGGTGTATTCTGCGTGCTTCGCGGTTATACGAGCCCTATTTGTTGTATCAATACTTATGCCATCGGATACGACCGAGTCTAATACCGGAGAAAAGATCGCTTAACCGCCCGAATCATTTCAAAAAATATTACAGATAGTGGAGGAAGCCCGTGGGCTTACGTGTAATCGCGTGTTCTGCTCCCCAGTTTTCTCACGGCGAGGCGGGCGAAATGGCATTATCAAGCGCCGATCCGGCAAGCCTCTACAATGCCTGCAGATATGCTGCGTCACTGGCATCCAAGGCGGAAGGTGCATGGGGCGAAAGCAATTGGCGCGGCACCAGGAGTGACAGGCGACAATCAACGCTTCTGCTATCTGACAGGGACGATGTGCAGCGAAGGCTAACGCCGCTATTAGTCCGGGTCCGGCCCAATTTAGTTCTCATAGGAGCGATGTCGATATGCTTCCGTGGTGCGATTGAGACAGCGAAATACATCAGAGAGTTTCTAGGCGATGACGTTTGTATCGTTCTTGGCGGTCGCCACGCCACCGAAACAATATATCGGGATGACGAAAATCGTGTAAGACATCATCTAGCGTCCCCTCTGCGGCTAATTGCTGACGGAAAAGTTTCCAGCTGTTTCGACATCGCGCTCTCCGGAGATGGTGAACACTTTATCGCGGAAATTGGGTGCGTCGTCGCTTCCTTGGAAGCAAGAGGTTTTTCGCCAAGGGAGGCGAAATTCTCATTGGGCCACCTGACGACCACCCCGGGGCACTGGATCGCCGGCACAATCATGGACGATCAGGTCCACACTGTGTGCTCTTCGGGCATGCCGCTCGATTATAATGGGATGCCATCCCCAGCCGAAATGTTCGGAGTTACAACTAGCTTTGACGTGTTTGGTGGCGCGCCTACCGCGCACGTCTTCAGCGACATCGGGCGTGGATGTATCTATGATTGTATCTTCTGCAGTGAGAGGATCAGCGTTGGCGGGCCTCCTCGACAGTTCAAGATAAGCCCCCACCGGTTATGCGGCCAACTCGCAGCAGCCCGCCGCGTAGTCAAGGCAGATTACGGCGAAAACTTTCCTGTCTCGGCGTTCATTGAAGACTCAACTCTTCTTGGATGGAATTCGGCCCTCGTAGCCCAGTTTGAAAAGGTATTCGACCCACTCGAAAATCCTGTGCGGCTTGGCGGACAAGCGACCATTGACCAAATTGTCAATAACCCAGCCCTTGCACGAAGACTAGGCCGCATGGGCCTGGATATCTTTTCATCGGGGTCGAGACACCGCGCCCAGAACTTGTTGGAGGTCTTCACAAGAACATCGCCACCAAGAAGGGTTCGTGGATGGAACGCGCGGACAAAGCAGTTGAGATCTTGTCCGAAGCCGGAATCAAGGTTGGGGTATCCCTCCTATTTGGTATGGGCGAGGGAGCTGCTGAAAGGCAGCAATTGTTTTCGGCCTTAGAATGCTGGCGGAAAACGGGCTCTCTGATCACAATCAGCATGAACTGGGCCGTCCAACACCCTTTGAGAAACACGGTTCAGGGGAATGAATATACCTATTTGGATTGGGCGGTGTCGCCCGGTCCCATGCTGTCGTTGTTAAGGAATTTTGGCGAATCCTCTGAAATCTATCCAATTGCCGGCGGTACAAGCCCAGACGAAGCCTCCGTAAAGGATATTCTCCAAGCCACCAAGGAGATCATGGCTATGCCGCCTGCACACCCAATGCAAAAGCAAGAAGCGGATCATGTCCCAGGACGTGGTGTAGCTTAGACGACCACGGCTCATCCCAGCCGGATGAGTGTCAGCTTGCTGCTGGCAGGCTGATGAGGGGATCATCGCTCATTGTGGCGATTGTCTCAAGTGTCATGTAGCGGGATCGCTGGACGGCCCATTCATCGTTCTGTTCGAGCAGCAGCGCACCGACCAGGCGCACGATGGCGTCGTCGTTGGGGAAGATGCCGACGACCTCTGTCCGCCGCTTGATCTCGCCGTTCAATCGCTCAATCGGGTTGGTCGAGTGAAGTTTGGCCCAATGCTGCTTGGGACATGTAGGCGAGCACGTCTTGCTCGGCGCTGTCCATAAGACTGGTGAGCTTCGGTACCTTTGGCCTGATCTGGTCGGCGACGTTGCGCCACTGAGTGCTTGCCGCCTCCGGCGTGTCCTGAGCGAAGGCCGTGGCAATGAAGGCGGAGAAAACTCGGCGTCCGCTCTTTCCAGCATGGGCCAAGGCATTGCGCATGAAGTGGACCCTGCAGCGCTGCCAGGTGGCGGAGAGCACCTTCGATACTGCGGCCTTGATGCCCTCATGCGCATCGGAGACAACGAGCTTCACGCCACGCAGACCCGCCTGGTCAGCTTTCGAAGAAACTCCGTCCAGGTCGCCTCGGCCTCGGACGTGCCGAGCACCTCGCGTCGACCGTCGGTGTTGACGCCGACGGCGATGATTACGGCGACGGAGACAATACGACCACCGCGCCGAACCTTGAGGGAGGTCGCATCGATCCACAGGTAGGGCCATTCTCCTTCGATGGGCCTGTCGAGGAAGACCTTCACCTTCTCATCGATTTCTTCGCACAGCCGGGATACCTGGCTTTTGGAGATGCCGCTCATGCCCATGGCCTTGACGAGGTCATCGACGGATCGGGTCGAAACGCCATGGATATAGGCTTCTTCGATGACCGCCGTCAGGGCCTTCTCGGCCATCCGGCGTGGTTCGAGAAAGCTCGGGAAATAGCTGCCTGTGCGAAGCTTGGGAATGCGCAGCTCGACGGTGCCCGCCCGTGTCTCCCAATCCCGGTCGCGATAGCCGTTACGCTGGGCCAGTCGGAAGCCATTCTTCTCGCCATAGCCCGCGCCGGTCTTCGTGCCGACCTCCAGCGCCATCAGCTTCTCGGCAGTAAAGCCGATCATCTCGCGCAGCAAATCGGCATCGGCGCTCTTCTCAACGAGTGAGCGCAGGTTCATCATGTCGTCGGTCATCGGTGGTGTCCCTCAGGTTGGCTCTAAGCAACCCGACCCTACCGGAAATCACCGATGGCTAGGAAATCCAGCTACACCACTCCATTGGACACGATCAAGAAGCGGAGCATATATATGCTGAACGGAGCGCCTAAAGGCGGAATAAATTACCCTAGCTCAGACCGAGTATGCGCCGGAACCCATCTCTTTATCGATATGTGGGATGCAGAAAATACCTGAAATGCTGAAGCGATTGAGGCGGCGGTAGCGCAAGCCGTTCATGACTGCCGCGCAACGATGTTGGAATCGAGTTATAGAAAATATAGCGAAGATGGGGGCGTCACGGGCTTCGCAATTCTCGCTGAATCGCACATTTGCGTAAATACCTGGCACGAAGAACGCATGGTCGCGATAGACGTATTTTTTTGTGGTTCGCTAGACCCGTACGCGAGTATCACCGCGTTGCGCGACGTATTTCGTCCATCCCGGATCCATATTAGCGAGCACAAGCGTCTTCTTGGAACAAGAATAACGCATCCAAATATTGTGGAAGCGCTTTAACCGAAAGTATTCTCCGAAATCGAGGCGGAACATGTCTAGACAAATCGTTTTCGTGCGCGAAAAATACCCTTCTGAATTCCGCACTATGATCGTGCCGAATGAAGTGCCGTACTACACAGAAAAGGGCTTTGAGGTATTCGTCGAGCTTGGTATCGGCGAAAAAATTGGCTTTGCGGAACCAGCCGGATGTCCTAAAGCGCCGGCGTGTCTGGTTCGACGGCCAACTGATCTCGATCCAGAACAGCTGATCTTCATCGACGAAAGTGTGCTGCAGAGGCACGGAAGGAGTTCAGTATGAGCTAACCCCGTAACGTGAAGCTGCGTGAATGATGGAGGATGGCCCTCCGGGATCGGCTTTCAGGAGCGGGTCTCAAACCAGTCCGAACTGCTGCGATAAAGAGCCGTGGTGGCTGGGGCTTACTTTCCGCCGCCGGTGCGCGTCGTCTCCATTCCAAAGAAGACCGGAGGCGAAAGGGTTTTGGGTGTGCCGACGGTCAGTGATCGGATCGCGCAGATGGTGGTCAAGCAGATGATTGAGCCGGATTTAGGGCCGCTCTTCTTGCGAGACTCCTATGGCTACAGGCCGATGAAGTCGGCTTTGGATGCCGTTGGGGTAACGCGTCAGCGGTGCTGGAAGTACGATTGGGTTCTGGAATTCGACATCAAAGGGCTGTTCGACAATCTTCCGCATGATCTCTTTCATCGAAACCCCATTTTGTCGTCGAACGCTCGTTGCGTGATCGCCCTTGATGAGAAACCCTTTTAGCCAGTTCCAACGCCGCGGCCGGACATGGGGCAACCATTGCCCGATTGACCCCAGTCTCCAACTTAAGTGGCTCAGCTCTCTTCAATGAGGCCACAGCTAGCAAGGGCAGAGACGAAATCGTGAACGTCGCATTTGGTGACGTCATACCGTTCTGATTTAAGCTCGCTCAGTATCCTTGGTAGTGTATACTCGCCGTCCAGTTTCGAAACCAAACCGGCGACCCAAGGCGGAGGAGATTGGATGATCTTTCTTGATTTCTGGGATTCCTTCCCGATCCAGATACTCCCGTCGTCGGCTACAAACACCTGATGAGAACGCTTTAATAACGGCTTAAAGTAGTGCACGAGCGACCTCACTCGGTACGAGGGGCGACATCGCACCTGAATTTGCAGCCGGGACAGACACACGTCGCCCTTGTTGCAGTTTGACGTCTTCTTCGCCAATGGCAGAACCGCGGTGGACGGTCCGAAACATAACGCCGTTCATGCTCTTTTCCTCCTCTTCGAGCCTTTCATTTGGCCCAACCCATCGCTGGCGATTTTCCAGCTTGTCAAGAAGTATAAGGCGGCTTCGGGAGGCCCATACGGTCGTATGAAGCCCCACTTCACCATTACGGTCGACTCGGCGCCCATTGCTGATAAACAAAACTCCAATCTCTCGGCATGTGGTAGATCCAAAAATCGTGCCAGCTGCAAAAAGAGCCTAGGAAAAGTTTTCCTATTTGCTCGGAGCCTAAATGCAACTGCATCAACAGCGCCCGAACAATATCGCGTCGCGTTTCAACAAATCGGCAGCGCCGCATGCGCGCCAATCAACCGCAGACGAGGGAGAAAACTCCGAGCAGCTCCGGCAGTGTTCTGGTAAGCGCGTCGCCGTTTTCCGCAAAGCGGCGCACAACGGCAGCGCCTATGCAGTCCGCCCCGCCATGACAAGCGCAATTCGCGCGGTGGAGTGCTCGGCAGGAGGGAAGAGTTCGGCTCGTGGCGTCCCGGGCATGGCGGGTGCGCCTACCCCGGTTATTAAACGATCTCCAGCCACCGTCGACGGTCACCACAGACCCGGTGACGCTTGCGCGCTGGCGAGAAAGCGCACCGCTCGGGCAATTTCGTCTGGACGCGCCACGCGACCCATTGGCACCCGGCTGCGCACCGCGGTGAGGTCTATCTTGCCCGCGCGTTCAAGTTCCGAAACCATCGGCATGCGCACGTAAAAGTTCCCTGACCAACGTTGACGATCTCGAGGCTGAATCCTGATCGATCAAGTCTCACTTTCATCCTCTTGAAGGAATGCAGTCTTCCTAAATGCGTAGACGGGGTCATCGGGACATGATGCTCCGATCGGCTGCCGGTGGCCGAACTGCTCAGTCTCGGATGCCGCGGCCAAGATCTGCTCCTCGACTAGATCATAGACCACCGTCCGTTCGGCAATTCTCCAATCCCCTCCCTTTTTCAGGAACAGATCGCAATAGCGGCCGCAGATCAGGGCCTGACTTAGCGTTCCGGCCTTGTCCGGTGCGCGTTGCAGTGCGGCGAAGTAACTTTCGACGGCGGCTTTTTCCGGGCTGCTGAACTCAATCAGAATGTTCGTGATTTGATGGATGTTGCGCGGTCCCGTCTTGAAGACACCAAGGGCGAACTCGATGAAGCCCTCGGCCGAACCGGGATAGGTCCCGTGATTGTCACGTGCATCGGGCCAGTAGGAACTGCGCAGCGCCCTTTCATCGGCGCGGTCTATCCCGCGGCAATACCGATAGAGGCAGTCGCGGAGCGCCTCGCGGTCGAGCAATTCGGTAATTTTTTTTTGTGTTTCATCGCTTGTCGCACATCTGATATCGGGGCGCTTACCCATCCAGTGACGCAGCCAGCTTTCAACTGCTCGGCTGACGTAAGGAAAAACCCTCCCTCTGCTTAGGCATGCATGTAAACAACTGCCCTTAGAAGTAGACACCAATGGGAGAGCTGCGGGTAAGGTGTTTGGACAGCGACGGCGCCGTCATGCACCAGTTGCGTTGCGTTTCAACCCCCACAATGTTGGTTGAACAAAAGGCGATCGAGCAACGCATCCGAAACGCAATCTATCTCCAGCGCACGTTCAGGGCAGGATCGAGCGCCTCGCGACGCGAACAGTTCGTCCCTCTCCTCGACATCGATTGCACCGGGCAGTATGTATCCCTCGTCGTCAAGATTGAATATTTCGGGCGCTTGGGCCCAGCATCTTGCATGACCTTGGCATTTGGAAGTGTGCACTATGACGCGCATACGGTACTCCATGTCTTTCCTCCTCTCAATTATCAGGACCAGTCCAGGATCAGATTCTCCATTCCAAACACGTGGCCCCCATAGGTGATGGGCGCCGTACCATCCTTGATACGGAAGTCAGGGATGCGCGACAGCCACTCCTCCAGGCCGATGATGATCTCTCGCCGGGCAAGGTGTGATCCAAGACAGCGATGGGGACCGTACGCAAAAGCGGTGTGGCGATTGTCTTCTCGTGCCAAATCGATCGTGTTCGGATTTTCGAATTCCACCGGATCACGATTGGCAATCATCGTGGCGCAGGAAATGTAGTCACCCTTACGGATCGGCGCGCCTTCGAAATTGATATCTTTCGTCGCCACACGGATCATCTGCACGGTCGAATAGGCGCGAAGCAGTTCTTCGGCTGCGAGCACAATTCGATCCGGTTTGCTCCGCAGCAATTCCTGTTCTGTCGGATTGCGCGCGAGATAGGCCAGGTCAAAGCCGATCGCCGTTGCCACGGTGTCCAGTCCCGCGACGAATAGAAGCACGCCTATTCCATGGATTTCCTGGTCTCTCAACAGGCGGCCGTCGACCTTTGCCTGCACGACGAAGGTCATGAAATCGTCGGCCGGTTCTTTGCGGCGCATCGCTGCAAGTTCATCGATGAACGCCAAAATTGTTCGGGCGGCTGCGGTTCGTCTGATGCCGTCGCCGTGGAGCAGGTCCTTCCCCCAGCCCACGAATGTATTGAGGCGCTCATCGGATAAGCCGAGCAAACGGAGGAAGATACTAACCGCAAAAGGAAAGGCGAAGTCCGTCAAGATGTCGCAGCTTGTGCTCGACGCGGAAATCTTGGAAATCAACGCAATCGCCCGATCACGGACCGCCGGTTCAAGCTCCATTATCCGCCTGGGCGAAAGCAGCGGATTGAGAAGTGAGCGAAACACGCTGTGAGCCGGGGGGTCGAGTTCAAGCGGGATCAGCGGCCAGTTTTCGCCAAGCGCCGAGGCGAAAAGGCTCCGATGGCTGGAAAAGGTTCCGGTGTCCTGCAGCAATTTGCGTTGGTCCTGAGCGCGAACGATGACCCAGGTACCTCGGCCATCGCGCGTATTGCAGGGAGAATAAAAGATTCTCGGTCCATTATGGAGGCAAGCGACAGCTGCGTGCGGATCCCCATTTGGCATGCGCTCCATGCCGGGCGACGTGAACAGGCTGAAGTCCTTCACCATTTCGGGAGGGACATGTTCTGGAACCCTAATGGTAGCCACTGCTTTTCTCCTGTCATCAAAGCCCCTTCGCCGAGAACGAATTCTCCTCGGAGAGGGAGCGAGCAAAATCGTTGAGCGCCAGATTTCCAATCTCAGCAGCGCGAGGCGCCAATGACATGCGATGCAGCGATCAGATCGCCGTGCGGCTCGAAATCCACGCTGCTTTGTTGGCCGAAGTCGAAATTTCTTGGATGCCTCGCCCGCCCTTCCGGTCGACATCGGATTTTCACGGGTACCTCTCTTCCGGTAAATGCGTTCTGAGCACAGATGCATTTTGATTTCCTCCGCTCCATGGCGGTCACCAAAGAAACCGGCCGACAGTCCTTGCCGCCCCGCAAGAAGAACTTCAAAGTTCATGCCAATTTGATTGATTTGGCCGGAAAGAAATTTTTCAATTGCCTTTCAGCGCTTTGGCTCAAGGCAGAACTAAAGATTGGCTGATCAAGGCCGTGTCGCGTATCTAACAAAACCCGACATCAGGTGCCGGATGCCATCTATTCAGGTGCGACTTTTTTCCAGCCACCACAGCCGGGGGCCAGAGACAGCGCGACGAGTAACGAATGTCCTGATGTACTGCGATGCAGTGGGATAGCTTGAGGGTGGGTAGCTTTGAATTGTGGCATCGAGCTAGCGGCGGAATTCCGGGAACAGCTCGAAGCGTGCTACTCCTTTGTCCTGAATGTCAGTTCTACCAGCCCGACGACACCACCCTAAGAGTCGGCGGCAATCTGCCGATTGGGTGTTGCCTGACAGCAATGGGTATGGTGGCCTACCGTCCGCCGAGACGGAAGGCGATGGCCGCAGAAAGCCCGCTCAAGCGGCGGGCCGAAAATGCCGTCCGAAACAAATCCACAAACTGCCCTGCCTGGCACGGCAAGAGCGTGGGTACGGAGATTTGATCTGGATCAAATCGCAATCCCGATGAAATTGATAGCCATCAAAGACGCGCTGGAAGAAATAGGGATAGCCGAAGTCGCAACGGCCGCGTGGTCGTCTCGGGCATGTCCGGCATAGGCGGTTTTCGAAGGGATCAGGACATGGACGTCGCACGCAGTGAGGTTCTCGTGATTGGCACTTCCGTCGCTTGCCGTTCCTGCCAGGCGCGGCACGGCGTCGTTTGCGGCGCCTTGTCGGCTGGCCAGCTTAGCGAACTTGGCCGCCACTCGCTGCGCCGCAAGGTCGACGCAGGCTGCGAGATCATTGCACAAGGATCGGAAAACTCTTTCTATTCGAACATCACGCGCGGCGTGGTGAAGCTCTGCAAGGTGATGTCGGACGGGCGCCAGCAGATCGTTGGCCTGCAATTCGCCCCCGATTTCGTCGGCCGCCCCTTCGTGCGCGAAAGCACGCTGTCGGCCGAGGCCGCGACCGATGCGGAGATCTGCGTGTTCCCCCGCAATTTGCTCGAACGCATGATATTGGAGACTAGGGAATTGCAGCGTAGCCTGCACGCTCAGGCGCTGAACGAGCTGGATGCCGCGCGCGAATGGATGCTGACGCTCGGCCGGCGGACCGCCGAGGAGAAGGTCGCAAGCCTGCTCCACCTCATTACCGCCCACGCCGAGACGGCGACGAGCACTGCCTTCGATCTGCCGCTATCGCGTGCCGAGATTGCCGACTTTCTCGGGCTGACGATCGAAACCGTCAGCCGCCAGTTGACCCGGCTTCGCAAAGAGGGCGTCATCCGCATCGAGAACATCCGGCATATCACCGTGCCCGACATGGATGCGCTCGCAAAGAAAATCAGCGGGTAATTACCACCCGCGTATTGGAAAGGCCAGCCTGGCGCGCCAGCGTAAAGAACTAGGCGGCATTGTCGGGATGCAGACGGACGTGCCGGGCGCTACCACATCGAGCATTCCGGGCGAGAAAACTTCTAGTCCCGGAGCCGCCGGCTTGCAGCTCGGGATAGCCGCCGGGCAGGTGGGTGGCGTCGCCATCGGCGCCGGGCGCCCAGCAGGTCGCCAGCGAGCTGAGCGGTGAGCGGTGAGAGGAACAAAATATCAGCTCCGCGGCGACGTCAGCCGAGCAACAAATGCTCGTAGGCCAAAGGCTACATAGCGCGACCCGGGTGCCGGTCGGCATCAGCCGATCGATATTGGCGGCTGCGAGCTCTTCACGCCCCCAACCTGCGGATATCCGCCATCGTCGTCTTCTGTGACGAAATTATCGGAGCCGTTTGCGTTTCACCATTTTTCGATGCGCGGTCCGAGCCTGGCGCCCCCTTTTTGTCGGACCTCAAACTTTCTTGTGCAGTTTCAAACAAGAAAACGTGCGCGGGTAGACATACGCACGAGCAGAACCTCAAACCCCGTGACCCGCGCCTTCCCGCCGCGACCGGACTGGCGGGCAGTATGCTAAGGTTCTAAAAGGCGGCAGAGAAACCTTGATCGAGATGCGGTCGGAAGTAGCCGAAACAGCGCCCGGCCGTCAGCGCGGCACAACGGCTTCACAATTCGCTCGCCCGCACGAGCAGCGCACGAGTGCGGCGACGAAGGCCCTGTGCTGACCGCAAGTCCATCTCCTTCAGGCCAAATGGCATGACGCTTGCTTGCCCTGGCGTGTGGGCCGAGGTCGGATTCGTGTTAGCCGTGACTGAGAGGCCGCAAATAAATTTTCCTAGAGGAGCTTCATTGATGACCATGGAAAAGCAGGTCCCTATTGTCACCTTTCGCACGCGGGTTCGCGACGAGTCTATATCCGGTCCCAACCCCTACCGCTGGGAAGACAAGACGACCGACGACTATTTCAGCGGTAAGCGGGTAATCCTTTTTTCGCTGCCGGGCGCCTTCACGCCAATCTGCTCCACCTTCCAACTGCCTGATTTCGAAAGTCTTTATGTCGAGTTTAAGAAGAATGGCATTGACGACATCTACTGTCTCTCCGTCAACGATGCCTTCGTCATGAATGCTTGGGGCAAGTCTCAGGGGTTGAAAAATGTCAAGCTTATCCCGGACGGTTCGGGAGAATTCACTCGGAAAATGGGTATGCTCGTCGCCAAGGACAATCTCGGTTTCGGTCTGCGCTCCTGGCGCTACGCTGCCGTGATCAATAATGGCGTCGTGGAGGGGTGGTTCGAGGAAGAAGGCTTTGGCGACAACTGCGCAACCGATCCGTATGGCGTTTCTTCGCCGCAAAACATTTTGAAATGCCTTAAGGCCCCAGCCTTCGTATGAGCATTGAAGCCAACGACCAGCAGCTACGACTTGTCGTGCACACCTGCGCCGAACGATAGGAGTTTTGCTCGAACCATGAAGTCCTTTACAAGCCTTCATCAGCGTCAGCAGCAATCGCTGGTTATTACGCCCCAGCTCATCGCGTCTATTCGCTTGCTGCAGCTGGCGCACACCGAACTGAATCAGTTCGTGGAACAGGAAATCGAGAAGAACCCATTTCTCGACCTGGCGTCGAATGACGGCGGGGCTTCTGGCGTATCGCCAACTGCGGCGGATGATCCAAATATCAGCGCACGCGAAGACCACGTTGATGGACCGGCCAGGACGGACATGCCTGAGCTGTCTAGTCCCTGGAAATCAATCCGTGACACAGGCAACCTTTCGCCGGGGGAAAGGCCTTCCCTGGATGAGTTCGCCGCCTCAACTGAGACATTGCACGAACATGTCGCCCATCAGATCGCCCTCACTGCCTTCACACCCCAGGAGCGGCTGATTGCTGGCGCGCTTGCCGACCATCTGGATGACACTGGGTATCTGCAAGTGAACCTTCTGGAGCTAGCAGAGAGGCTAAATAGCCCTGAGGCTGGAGTGAAGCGGGTTCTTGAGGCTTTGCAGCTATTTGACCCGCCGGGCATATTTGCGCGAAGTCTGGGCGAATGCCTCGAGATTCAGTTGCGCCAACGAGACCGGTTCGACCCGGCCATGGCAGCTCTGGTCGCAAATCTCGAGTTGCTTGCGCGACGCGATTTTCGAGCACTGAAGCGACGTTGCCGGGTCGATGAAGACGACCTTCTCGATATGTTGAACGAAATTCGTGCACTTGACCCAAAGCCTGGAAACCAGTTCCAGTCCGCAAGGTCGGAATCCATCATACCCGACGTCTTCGTCCTACCCTCGCCGGGAGGCGGATGGCACGTCGAGCTTAATCGGGAGATTTTGCCCAAGGTACTGATCAACCAAACCTATTTTGCGCAAGTTACTCGCCTAACCGCCCAAAGCTCGAAAGATCAGTCATTCCTCAACGAATGCTTCCAGAGCGCGAGCTGGTTGGTTCGGAGTCTCGATCAGCGCGCCACGACGATCCTTAAGGTGGCGACCGAAATCGTGCGCCACCAGGATGTCTTTTTGGAAGATGGCATTGCTCATCTTCGCCCTCTCAATCTTAAGACCATCGCTGACGCGATCGACATGCACGAGTCCACTGTAAGTCGGGTAACGTCGAACAAATACATTCTCACGCCCCGCGGCGTGTTCGAGCTCAAGTATTTTTTCACCGTCGCGATCCCGTCCTCACAAGGCGGTGACGCGCACTCGGCCGAAGCTGTGCGCCATCAGATAAGGGCACTTATTGCCGCAGAGACGCTCCATGATGTGCTGTCCGACGATGGCATCGTTGCCAAGCTCAAGGAAACAGGCGTCGACATTGCTCGCCGCACAGTCGCCAAATATCGCGAGGCGATGAACATCCCCTCGTCCGCGCAACGCCGGCGGGAGAAACGGTTTGTACTGGCGGCCGCGGAGGGATAAGTCCTTTGTACCGTAGGTGATGCCCTTTTCCCAAAAACCGCGGAACTGAGGCACATGTGACATTGTGCCTAGTCCTCTCCATGGAGGATCGACTTCATATGGGCTGGCGACCGCAGCCTCGTCACGGGAGCTTCAAAAGTTGTTCCGGCCGCTTAAGCTAACGTTCTAGAAAAGATTAGATGTCTGTTCCATAGCCCAAGCGCTTAGGGGCTAAGCGGTTAATCACGAAACTCGTGCAGAATTTTTATGTCGCGCAAGCGACAAATCTAGAAGCAGTTGTCGCCTCCCATTCATTTTCGCCGAACCGCTGGGATTTCGGTGCGGCGGCAACGAGAGCCTCAACCGAAAATGATAGACGGAGATACGCGGGCAGACGTTCTGGAGTTGGCGCGCTTTCGAGATCTCCGATGTTCGACGACGCAGGAATACAACACGCGGGCTGATCGAACTCTTGGCCTTCCTTACCGCTTGGCACGACGCATGCACGGTAATCCGAAAATGCGCCATCGAACAAAAAGGAATCATCCCATGATCAAGCTCACAGAGAATGCCGCCGCCATCATGAACGTAACGCTTTCCCGAGCCGAGCAGGCGGAAGGCTTTCGCATCGCGGTCGAGGCAGGTGGATGCGCCGGCTACAAATACCTGGTGGGGCTAGAAAGCGTCCAGGGCGAGGGCGACGCGGTGATCGAAACAAATGGGGTCAAGGTGTTCGTTGACGCAGACTCCCAAGCACACATCAACGGCATGACGATCGACTTCGTGACGGGACCAGAAACCTCCGGTTTTGTCTTCGACAATCCCAATGCGCACCAGAACTGCACTTGCGGCAAATCCTTCGGCTGATCACCGAGAAAGCGAGAGAGCCATGCGGAATTATTGCGAAAAGGTCATGGTTTCCTTTTTCAATCCGAAGAACGACGGCGTGCAGGAAAATCCCCTCAGCGAGACCGCGGCAGTTTCCTACGGTAGAGGGCCTGAATTGATAATTGGAGTCGATCCAACGGTGGGAGCGTTTCTGGTGACGCCGTCGTCCCTGCGTTCCAACCCAGCGACCGCCTTCTCGCCAGCGCTGGCCGAACTCATAACCCTAAAGCCCGCCGAAGCGCCTCAAACCGTCCGTCAGGAGACAGCAGGCTTTTTAAGCGGTTTGCTGCCGGAGAAAAAGGTCTGCTCATCAACGGATTATCCTGAGGCAGCAAAATTTTTTGGCGGGCATCCGGGCCAGGATTCCAAAGGAGACGCTCCCTCTGCAAGCAGTTCCGCGCCGAGGAAAGGTGAGCGAAGACGCGTGCGTGTCAAGAGGCTTGATTTCATGACCAAGTCGCTCACTTCGCTAGATCTGGCAGTAGACGGACGACACTCGTTCAAGCCGTCGAAGACGTGTCAGCGGTTTATACAGTACTGGTCGTCGAAAGCCTCGCTCCGGCAGAGGAGGACGATCAGACCGTCACAACAGAAATCTGAGGCCTGGAGAAATTGGCAGGGTCGAAATCGATGTTGTAGCCGGCAATCGCGTAGGACAGGGTCTAAAAATCGCCGCAGCCTGCAACAGTTCAGTTCTCAGCGACAAGCTAAGCTGGCGACCCATCTAGTTAAGCAGCCGCGGCGAATCCAACCGTTGGAAAAGGCGCGAGCGCACAACGTTCTTCCCTTCCTACTGATGGCGGCGATGCGACGTTATCGATGCCAACAAGATCGCGTGACGCGCCATCGCACGACTCCACCCCGCGCTGCTTGCCCGAGGTTAGCAAACAACAGCATGTGCAAGACGCCGCAGCATTGTCACCGCTTCCCCTCAGTCGAGATCCACCCATGAGAGCGATCTATCTCGACAATAATGCAACGACCAGAGTCGATCCTGAAGTGGTTGAAGCCATGCTGCCGTTCTTTGCGGATCAGTTTGGAAACCCTTCGTCGACGCACGCTTTTGGCTCCTCCATCCGCGAGGCGGTGAGGAAGGCGCGCCGGCAATTGCAAGCGCTGATCGGCGCCGAGTTCGATCATGAGATCGTGTTCACCTCGGGGGGGACGGAAAGCGACAATGCGGCGATCCTTTCGGCGCTGGAGGTGATGCCTGAGCGCACAGAGATCGTGACTTCCGCAGTCGAGCATTCAGCGGTGCTGACACTCTGCGGCCATCTGGAGAAGACGCGCGGCATTAAGGTACACAGGATCCCAGTGGATCGACATGGACGTCTCGATCTTGACGCCTATGAGACCGCCCTCACTCATCGTGTAGCGATTGCTTCGATCATGTGGGCGAACAACGAGACGGGAACCATTTTCCCGGTCGCTAAGCTTGCCGAGATGGCCAAGAGAATCGGTGCACTTTTCCACACCGACGCGGTCCAGGCGGTCGGCAAGGTTCCAATGGACCTCCAACCTACTGCAATCGACATGCTTTCGTTGTCCGGACACAAATTCCATGGACCAAAAGGCATTGGTGCACTCTATCTCAGGCGGGGCTTATCTTTCTCCTCACTGATCAAGGGAGGTCATCAGGAGCGCGACCGACGCGCAGGGACAGAAAATACGGCCGGGATTGTCGGTTTAGGCAAGGCTGCCGAACTCGCCCTGAAATCAATAGACGACGAGAGCACCCGATTAAAGTCGCTCCGAGATCGATTGGAGAACGGCATTGTCCAGCGTGTTCCAGGCGCCTTCGTAACCGGCGATAGGCTTAAGAGGTTGCCGAACACGGCGAACATCGCCTTTCAACGTGTCGAAGGAGACAGTATGCTCCTTCTTCTCAACCGCTATGGCATCGCCTGCTCTTCCGGCTCTGCTTGCTCCTCCGGTTCGCTGGAGCCGAGCCATGTCTTGAGGGCAATGGATATCCCTCATGCTATGGCGCACGGAACAATCCGCTTCTCGTTCTCGCGCGATAACTGTGACGAGGATGTCGACCGGGTGCTCGAAGTTTTACCGGGCATCGTTGAAAGGCTCCGGAGCCAATCCCGTTCCGGCCACGTGGCCGACACGAGCAGCCGGGTTCGTTCAGGGGAGTAGGAGCAGGCACGCTCATGAAACGGCAATTCCTTTTCACCGATACGACCTGCATGACGGCACCGGCATCGTATGAACGATCAGGTAAAAGCCGGGGCTCTCAGTCACATAGATCGCCGGTTCACCGCCCATGCGTGTTCATGGAGGGGGCCCAGCGCCATATCATCTTAATCAATCTCTCGACACCATCGGTGGATCGCATCCGACCATCAGCCTATGCCGACTCCAGTTGCAACGCGACTGCCTTGCGCCTAGCCGCGTCGAACCACGCATTCCGTACGTTGCAGCTTAAGCTACGGGAGAACGATCTCGCGATCACCGCTCACGACCAGGGGGAATCTTATGTGCCGTTGCTCCGCTGACAGCAGTCCCGTCGATGTCAAAGACATCCTCAATCGGCTGAAATCTCTCTCGGCTGCGGAGGAGTTCTTCGAAGCCCTAGGGGTCCCCTATGACCCGAAGGTTCTCGATGTCTCACGACTCCATATCATGAAGCGTATGGGCCAATACCTCGCGGCAGAGGACTTCTCCCATCTCCCAGACCGGGTAATCGCTGCTCGTGCCCGTGCCATACTGGAAAGGGCCTACTGTGATTTCGCGACCTCCGCGCCGCTCTCGCACCGGGTCTTCAAGGTGCTCAAGGACCACAATCCGAACAGACCTGTCACACCCGGCCGCACCGTTGTCCCGTTAGACTCTTTCCTGAAGCCGTTCGAAAAGAAGTGAGCACGGTTGCGACACGACAATGTCGGGAAGCTTACAATTCAGTCATATGCTAGCAACGTCGGAATCGAAGCCATTTCAATGTGATAGAGAACGCCAAACGGTTGGCACGAATGATGCACGCAAGCATGTGTACTGACAAGCCCGCCACCCATAGAGGGAGGGAGTAAGAAACCGCCATGCACATAGTTATCTGTATCAAACAGGTACCGGACTCCGCACAAATACGAGTGCATCCGGTGACGAACACAATCATGCGTCAGGGGGTGCCAACCATCATCAACCCCTATGATCTGTTCGCCCTTGAAGAGGCGCTCCAGTTGCGCGACCGCCATGGCGGCGAGGTGACCGTGCTCACCATGGGGCCGCCCATGGCAGAGGACGCGTTGCGCAAGGCGCTCACCTACGGCGCCGACCGCGCCGTACTCTTGACCGACCGTCATTTTGCCGGCTCCGACACTCTGGCGACCTCGTTTGCTCTTTCGCGAGCCATCGCGAAGATCGGAGAGGCCTTCGGTACGCCCGATATCGTCTTTACGGGCAAACAGACCATCGACGGCGATACCGCCCAGGTTGGGCCTGGCATCGCCAAGCGCCTCGACCTCCTGCAGCTCACCTACGTTGCCAAAATCGTCTCTGTCGACATCAATGGGCGCGAGATTACGGTGGAGCGCCGCTCGGAAGGGGGCACGCAGACGCTGATGAGCAAGCTCCCTTGCCTAATTACAATGCTCGAAGGCACAAACGAAATCCGCCGCGGCTCGCTCGATGACGCGCTACGGGCCGCGCGCAGCCAGATCGTGAAGTGGAATGCGGCCGACGCTGGCATAGAGGACCTCACCAAGTGCGGCCTGCGTGGCTCGCCAACCGTCGTTAAGAGGGTCTTTGCCCCTCCTGAGCGGGCGGAAAAGGCGGAGCAGATCGACACCGCGGAAAAAACACCGCGCGATCTCGCGGAGGAGTTGATCGCTGGGATCTTTTTGCGCCAGCCGGCGCTCGAAAGCGAACTCGCCTTTGACGGCGAATGAAGGCAAGGAGCGACGATGTTGAGCACGAATCGAGAGAGCCCTCCTCCAGCCGCTGGCCGTGCCGCCATGAAGAAAGAGCTGCCCGATCAGTTTAAGGACCATCGGCACGTTTGGGTCTTCATCGAGCTGGAGCGCGATCAGGTGCATCCCGTCTCCTTCGAGCTGCTCGGCGAAGGCCGCAAGCTCGCCGACAAGCTGGGCGTCCAGCTTGCCGGCGTCGTTCTCGGACCACCGGGAGAGGCCACGTGGTTTGCCATCGCCGAGGCTTTTGCTTATGGCGCCGACCTGGCCTACCTCGTCGAGGCCCCACTGCTCGCCGACTACCGAAATGAGCCTTTCACCAAAGCATTGACGGATCTGGTTACTAACTACAAACCGGAAATCCTTCTTTTAGGGGCAACGACGCTCGGGCGCGACCTTGCCGGTTCCGTGGCGACGACCTTGTTGACAGGGCTCACGGCGGATTGCACCGAACTTGATGTGGATGCGGACGGCTCGCTTGCGGCGACCCGGCCGACTTTCGGCGGCTCCTTGCTTTGCACGATCTACACGCTCAACTGCCGGCCGCAGATGGCAACGGTCCGGCCGAGGGTCATGGCCATGCCTCCGCGCGGGAATAATAAGATCGGACGCGTCATTCAACACAAAGTGTCGATGATCGAGGAAGAGATCGTCACTAAGGTCCTCGGTTTCTTGTCCGATGGCCAGTCGGCGACGGCGAATCTCGCCTATGCGGACGTCGTGGTTGCTGGAGGCCTCGGTCTCGGCGCGGTGGAGAACGTGAAGCTTATGAAGAAACTCGCGCGGACGATCGGGGCCGATTATGGCTGTTCGCGCCCCCTCGTCCAAAAGGGCTGGATGCCTGCTGATCGGCAGATCGGCCAAACTGGCAAAACTATCCGGCCGAAGCTTTACATAGCAGCCGGCATTTCCGGCGCCATCCAGCATCGCGTTGGCGTCGAGGGAGCTGATCTTATTTTAGCCATTAACACCGATCCTAACGCGCCGATTTTTGATTTCGCCCACCTCGGCGTCGTCACCGATGCGATCCGTTTACTGCCGTCATTAACGGAACTCTTCACCCATCGACTGTCGCCGCACAGTCGCGATAAGCTTGCAAACTGAGGGCGCCCCATGACTGAGGAAAACTTCGACGCCATAGTTATCGGGGCCGGCATGGCCGGAAACGCAGCTGCTTACACGATGTCGAACCGCGGCATGAAGGTGCTGCAGTTGGAGCGTGGCGAGTATCCGGGCTCCAAGAATGTGCAGGGCGCCATCATGTACGCGGACATGCTGGAGAAAATCCTGCCGGATTTCCGGGATGATGCGCCTCTGGAGCGGCACTTAGTCGAGCAGCGCTTCTGGATGATGGACGACTCGTCCCACATCGGTATGCAATACCGGTCGGACGACTTCAACGAGTCGAGACACAATCGCTACACGGTCATTCGCGCCCAATTCGACAAATGGTTTTCACGCAAGGTGCGCGAGGCCGGAGCGACGCTTCTATGCGAGACGACCGTGACGGAACTCGTTCGTGATCCAAAGGGCAAGGTGATTGGCGTTCGCACCGACCGCGCCGGCGACGTGATTCTTGCTGACGTGGTCGTTCTCGCAGAGGGCGTCAATGGGCTGCTCGGCACGCGTGCTGGATTGCGTGACACGCCAAAACCGGAAACTGTCGCGCTCGCCGTCAAGGAAATGCATTTCCTGGCCGAAGAGGTAATTGACCAGCGGTTCGGCCTCCAGGCCAATGAAGGCTGCGTCATCGAGGCAGTTGGCACGATCTCTCGCAACATGGCCGGGCTTGCCTTCCTCTACACCAACAAAGAATCGATCTCGATCGGCATTGGCTGCCTTGTCTCCGAATTCGCGGCAACAATGGAAAGTCCTTATGATCTGCTCGAAAAATTCAAAAGCCATCCGTCGGTAAAGCCGCTGATCGCAGGAGCGGAAGTCAAGGAATATGCGGCGCATCTCATTCCAGAAGGTGGTTACAAGGCAATTCCGCAGCTTTTTGGTGACGGCTGGGTCGTCGTCGGCGACGCGGCACAACTTAATAATGCGGTGCACCGCGAGGGGTCCAACCTCGCCATGACGTCGGGGCGCATCGCCGGCGAAGCAATCGTCCAGATCAAGAATCGCAAAAAGCCGATGGTCAAGGAGAACCTCTCCCTTTACAAGTCGATGCTTGAAAAGTCGTTCGTTATCAAAGACTTGCGGAAATACAAGGACATGCCTGCCCTGCTGCACACCAATTCCCGCAATTTCTTCACGACTTATCCAAGGTTGCTGTCGCAGGCCGCACAGAACTTTGTGCGAGTCGATGGCACCCCGAAGATCGACAAGGAACGGGCGACCACGGGCACCTTCATCAAGGCACGCTCCCGCTGGGGGCTGTTTGGTGACGCGGTTCGCTTGGCGCGCGCGTGGCGATAAAGGAGAGATGAGATGACGGTTGCAGTGACGAACATACGCGTAGAGGACAAGCTTTACCAAAATCGATACGTGGTCGATGCCGGACGCCCGCATATTAGGGTGCGTCCACACGATTGGCCAAGCGTAAATCTGTATGCCCTCACAAGTGTCTGTCCGGCCAAGTGCTACGAATTGAATGACCAGGGCCAAGTGGAGGTTATCGCCGACGGGTGCATGGAGTGCGGCACGTGCCGCGTACTCTGCGAGGCAAGTGGAGATATCGAGTGGAACTATCCGAGAGGCGGTTTCGGCGTTCTCTTCAAGTTCGGATAAAGGTTTGCAACTCCACGATTCAGAACCAACTTGGGTTTGCAGACGGGCGCATCGGAAACTTGCAGAGGTGCGCGTTGCAGATTGGTATTAGAAATTACTCTATATACATGCAAGCAAGGGTGATAAGAAACGTTAGACAACCCAAGGCCATATAATGACCCACATGCCCGCCCGACCGGTCGATGGAGCGGAACCCCTATCTGCGCTACCTGCTGGACCTATGCGCCAAGCGGGCACGCAGCGCAGCGGAATCTACGAGATATCAAAGGTACTGACTGCCCCCGCCCGGCTAGAGATTACGCTTGCCAACGTCGTGAACGTCCTCTCTTCCTTTCTGCAGATTCGATGCGGAGCAATCGTTGTTCTAGACGCTGAAGGTCAGCCCGAGATTGCCGCAACTGGCGACATCCCCCCATCCTCTCAATCAGCCGCTCGAGGCGTTATACCTAAGGCCGTAATCGACCATATCGCGACGACCGGTATGCCCTTAATCGTAAAGGATGTCAGCAAGTCCGAATTATTTCAGGCTGAGCCGCAACCGCCTTGGAGCAGCGGCACCGTCCCAATTTCTTTTATTGGCGTTCCGGTAAAAGCCGATAATAAAATACTTGGCACAATATCGATCGATCGCGTCAGGAACGACGCCGCCCCCTTCCCCGCCGACGAGGACGTTCGCTTTCTGACCATGGTCGCCAATCTGGTCAGTCGGACGATCAGGCTTCATCGTTTCCTGAACCTGGAGGGTCGGCGACCTATCGGCGAACAAGAGAGACCGGAGAAGCCGATCATCGCGCAAAGGGGCGCGCCGGGCCGACATCCACCCGTCAAAATCGACGGGATTATCGGGGATAGCCCGGCTCTCCAGCAGGTGGTTGAAACCGTCTCGGTGGTGGCGAGGACGAATTCCACCGTGCTTCTGCGGGGCGAAAGCGGCACCGGCAAGGAATTTTTTGCACAGGCGATCCATGAACTTTCCCCTCGTAAAAACAAGCCGTTCGTCAAATTGAACTGCGCCGCGCTGCCCGAAGGCGTCCTGGAATCGGAGCTGTTTGGGCATGAAAAAGGGGCTTTCACCGGGGCCATCGCGCAGCGCGCCGGACGCTTCGAACTGGCAAATGGCGGAACGCTTCTGCTTGACGAGATTGGCGAGATTTCGCCCGCCTTTCAAGCCAAACTGCTGCGCGTCCTGCAGGAAGGCGAACTGGAGAGGGTGGGCGGAACCAAGACGCTTGCGGTCGACGTCCGGCTCATATGCGCCACGAATAAGAACCTCGAGATGGCTGTTGCAAACGCCGAATTCAGGGCCGACCTGTATTACCGCATCAGCGTAGTTCCAATTGTCCTGCCGCCGCTTCGAGAGCGACCCGGCGATATTCCACGCCTTGCGAACGCTCTTCTTGACCGATTCAACAAGGAGAACCAACGCGAGCTGACGTTTTCGTCGTCGGCGATCGAGGTGATGTCGCAATGCTATTTCCCAGGTAACGTCCGGGAACTCGAAAACTGCGTGCGAAGGACTGCCACCCTTGCGCGTTCAAGCTCGATCGTTTCGTCTGATTTTGCCTGCAAGAACAGCCAGTGCCTTTCGTCGCTCCTCTGGAAAACCGACGGGTCGCCCGGCGGCATCACCGTCGATGGGCATGCCCGGAGCAATGTGATGCCGACTTCATCGCCGCGCTCGGGCGGGAGCATCGGTGCGTCGGACGAGGTATCTTCCGTCAAGGCTTGTGATCCGCACGGTTCCGGTTGTCCCGCAATGGAGTCGCGCCTCACGCAACGGGACCGGTTGATCGAGGCGATGGAAAAGGCCGGATGGGTTCAGGCCAAAGCGGCTCGTATTCTCGGCCTTACGCCTCGTCAGGTCGGCTATGCTCTACGCCAGCATCGCATCGAGGTGAAAAAGCTTTAAGCGCCTGGGTGATGTTGGACCTTCTCGATCTCCAATGCCTGGTTTGGTGGCTTACGGACAACTCTTTTGTCGACTGTCGGAAGCTTGACAAGTCTGTGTCCGAACACGGTCGGAATCGGGCAATAAATGCAAATTCTTAAAGCAAATCCCGTCCTTGGGATGGCATGGCTTTTGCGTTTTGAAAGGCGACGTCAACTAGCAACGGAGCACTCAATGTCCGCACCGATGATTTCGCTTGAAAGTGCGACCAGCACGACATCCTTGGATCAATTGCTGGCGACCGCGAAACCGAGTGGCTGCACATCCTCGTCATGTGGCGTGTCCACAAAACCGGCCGACGTGGACCAGGCTATCTGGGCGAAGATCAAAAACCACCCCTGCTATTCAGAAGAGGCTCACCATTATTTCGCGCGCATGCATGTCGCGGTCGCACCAGCCTGCAATATCCAGTGCAACTATTGCAATCGTAAATATGACTGCGCCAACGAAAGCCGCCCTGGGGTCGTCTCGGAAAAGTTGACGCCAGACCAGGCGCTGCGCAAGGTCATTGCCGTCGCCAACGAAGTGCCGCAGCTTTCCGTGCTGGGTGTCGCCGGACCGGGCGATGCCTGTTACGACTGGAAGAAGACAAAGGAAACGTTCGAACGAGTTGCGGGGGAGATCCACGACATCAAGCTGTGCATCTCCACCAACGGGCTTGCGCTGCCGGATCACGTCGCCGAACTTGTCGACATGAATGTCGATCACGTGACAATTACGATCAACATGGTTGACCCTGAAATCGGCGCAAAGATCTATCCCTGGATCTTTTACCGCAACCGTCGTTACACCGGCATCGAAGCTGCGAGAATTCTGCACGAGCGGCAAATGGTGGGCCTGGAGATGCTGACCGCGTGCGGCATCATCACCAAAGTCAATTCGGTGATGATTCCTGGTGTCAACGACGAACACCTGGTCGAGGTAAATAAATGGGTCAAGGAGCGGGGGGCGTTCCTGCACAACGTCATGCCGCTTATTTCCGATCCGGCCCATGGCACCTACTACGGCTTGACCGGACAGCGCGGCCCGCGGGCGCTCGAATTGAAGGCGCTCCAGGATCGTCTCGAAGGCGGCGCAAAGCTAATGCGCCATTGCCGGCAGTGTAGGGCCGATGCCGTCGGCCTGCTTGGGGATGATCGGGGCCAGGAGTTCGCACTCGACCAGCTTCCCGGAGAGATCACCTATGACGCCCGTAAGCGCGAGGCCTATCGGGAAGTGATCGCCCGCGAACGCGGCGATCACGCGACCGCCAAGAGCGAGGCAATCGAGACAGTCAAAGCAGCCGGCGATGGGTCCCTCCACGTCGCGGTCGCGACAAAGGGTGGCGGTCGCATCAACGAGCACTTCGGCCATGCGAAGGAGTTCCAAGTATACGAAGCTTCGTCGAGAGGCATCACCTACGTCGGGCATCGCAAGATCGAACAGTATTGCCTCGGAGGCAGGGGCGAGGAAGCCACCCTCGACGGCATCATAACTGCGCTGGTCGGTATTGACGTCGTGCTATGCGCCAAGATCGGGGAGTGCCCTAAGACTAAGCTCATGGAGGCCGGGGTTCGGGCAACGGATGCTTATTGCTATGACTACATCGAGACCGCCATCGGCACCCTCTACGCCGCCAAGTTTGGCGTCGAACCACAAGCGGCGACGGCGTGAGCGCTCTTAATCCGACATCTTCAGGAGTTTAAAAATGGCCTTCAGGATCATAGCGTCCCAATGCACCCAGTGCGGTGCCTGCGAGTTCGAATGCCCCTCCGGTGCGATCAGGTTCAAAGGTGAGATCTACGTTATCGACCCGGAAAAATGCACCGAATGCAAGGGTACCTTCGAAACGCAGCAATGCGCGGAGGTTTGCCCCGTGCCGAAGACCTGCGTCCCCGCCGCACCTGCGATTTGACCTTCAGCATGGTCGGGGCTCCTGCGGAGAAGCCTTCAATGACATCCTGCAAGGAGGAATGCCCATGGGCCTTGGACGTGAACAGGAGGTCGAAATTCACAGGCCTCCACGATTTACACCCGGCGAGCGGGTGCGGGCCAGACTTCACGTAAAGAATGACGGCACCTATGCTGGCAAAAAAATTGGCGAAAATTTGGTGCGGAAGGGCGACGAAGGCTATGTGCGCGACATCGGCACCTTTCTCCAGCAGTTTTACATCTATGCCGTCGAATGGGTCGAACGTGGCACTATCGTCGGCATGCGTGCCCGTGAACTGACGAGTCTAGACAACGCCGCTGCTTGCGGCCCTGCTGAAATCGCGGGGCCCCCAACGAAGGAATAGCGACATGAAGATAATGATTCGCAGAACGAGCGCCGGCTTGTCGGCTTACGTACCAAAGAAAGATCTCGAAGAGCCGATCGTAGATGTCGAGGCTGATGACATGTGGGGCGGCACGATCACTCTCAGGAACGGCTGGAGACTCGTCTTGCCCAAGCTATCGCGGGATACGCCTCTGCCGATCACCGTCCACGCAAGGAAGATTCCTGACGAGGACTGATGCTGCAAACGAGAGGTAAGAGAAACCAGCATGAACAAAATTTTAACCTCGGACCGTCTCCTGATCATTCGCAACGGTGACGCCGAAAAAAGACTTAGGCTGCTCCAGGAAGCGCTCGCTGCGGATCGGATCGTTCCCTATCTCGGTCCAGATCTCCTTCGGCTGCAATCCACGGAACCACCTGTACCGGACACCCCGGAAGCCGTCTCCGCGGCACTCAACGAACGCACACCTGCCCCTTCCAGGATACGCAGCAATATGTGGTCAGTCGCGCAGTTTATTGAACAGCGACGGCATCGCCGGACGCTTCAGGCCTGGATGGCAGAAATATTTGGAGCACCCGTGGCGCCGACCGCCCTCCACGACTGGCTCGCAACGCTGCCGCTCTCCCTTATCGTCGACGGCTGGTACGACGGGACAATGCGTGCGGCTTTCGCGAAGACCGGTCGAACGGATGTCGTCGAGATTCAGGGCGTCACGCGTGCAAACGGCGGCGGCGACATTTGGACAAAAACTTACGATCTGTCCGGGAGAGACGTCGAATGCGTCTCAGCGCCAAAGACGGTCCTCTATGCGCCGTACGGCAGTGTTATACCAGCTTCGAACTTTCTGGTGTCCGATTCCGATTACGTGGAAGTCCTAACCGAAATCGATATCCAGACGCCAATACCTGGAATGGTGAAAGAACGGCGTATAGATCGCGGTTTTCTTTTCATTGGCTGCCGCTTCAACGATCAGATGCTCCGGATCTACGCTCGACAGATCATCAAGCGCTCTCACGGCCCCCACTTTGCAGTACTTGATGCGGAAGGCCTTACCAAAAACGAGCGCCGTTTCCTTGCAGCAAGCGGAATCACGGTGGTCGACCTGCCGATCGGCGAAGCCGCGGCTCTGCTTGTACCATTTGGTAGCAAGGCGGATGGTGACCATGGCCGCACGGCTTCCGCTTCGAATCTCTGTAGCGGCTAGAGTGCCGCAGATTGAAAACGTTCTGTTTCTGCCAAGTTCGAATGCCATACTGCCCACGTTTGCTGGCGTGGGGGATTGCGGGTGGGATCAATGGCGATGAGCGAGCGTGATCTTTAGCGGATCGAGGTTCTGTCGCAGGTGATCGACGGAAGATCGGCGACGACCGCAGATTACTGTTCACTCAATGTCAATCGAAGGACCGATTATGAAGAAACCTAAACCATTCCCAATACAGCGGCAGAGCCGCGGCCGGAATCGCCAGAAATAAGCCTCGCATCGGCCACCGGGTGCTCCACTCGTGCGCCAATAACACGCGTAATCAACGGGATCGAGACGGCACACGCTTTACGGTCTTGCGCTTATTTGTGATCTTTATCCCACAATATGGACTTCGATACTTGGTGTTTCCAAGTGACAAGCAGTGTGGCCAATAATTCTAACCGCCTAGCTCTGCGTCTTCATACTTCCAGAAATGATGTCCCTGGCGGCTGAAAGGAACGCGTCCATTTGGGTTCTGGTGCCGATGCTGACGCGGATAAAATTTTCCAAACCGGCATCGGGAAAGACGGCTACAAGTATGTTCTGCCTATCCAAAGACGCTTGCCACCATTTGCCATCTCGTCCGGGTGGCACCCGAGCTAGCAAAAAGTTTGTGTGGGAGGGAATGACAGAAAAGCCCAATTGAGACAAGGCAGTGGTCGTTCTGTGTCTTTCATGTTTAATATATCTGTGGTTCTCGTCGTAGTCGGCGCGGTGCGAAAGGATACTAATGCCCACCGCATGGCCGATCACGTTCATGTTAAAGACATTTTGCAGGTTGCGTAGCCTCCCAATAAGTTCGGGATGACCAAAGCCGAAACCGACGCGAATTCCCGCGGCTGCAAAGCCTTTCGAAAGTGTTCTCAATACTAGAAGGTTTGGATGACGATCGACTAGGCGCAGGGCATCATCGGGTGCAAAGTCGACATACGCTTCATCCACCACTATCAACTGGTCCGATTGCGCGACGAGGCGGTCGATTTCAGCCACCGGAACGAATGTTCCCGTTGGATTGTTCGGATTGGCCAGCAGTATGAATTTTGCATCTTTTGCTGGACCAAGAAGCAGCTGCTCGATTGGCAGAGAATAAGACTCGCCCCATTCGATTTCGAGAAATCTGGCACCCTGCAACTTGGCCAGTTTGCGGTTAAAGGAAAAACCTGGCGATATCATCGCAACGCTATCTCCCGGGTCGAGGAATGCTCTGTAGATGAGCCCAAGCAGCTCCGACGAGCCGTTCCCGGCGACCACCTGATCCTGGGAGAGGCCATACGCGCTGGCGGCTGCGTCGCGCAAGCTCAGATTGTCATCTTCGGGATACAGATAATGCCGTTCGAGGGCCGCCAGCGCACTTTGCAACACCATCATCGGCAACGGAAACGGATTCTCATTCGTGTTTAGTTTAACGCAGTTCGCATCTCGCCCCGGTTGATTGGAGGGTAGCGCATTTAGCTGTCTCGCCATCGGCGAAAGAGCCGAAAGCACGGCTTGCAGCTTTGCATCAGCCATATCTTTTCTCCGTTTCAGTAAGCCGAGTCGTGAGCGCGTGATCGGCCGTCTCCTGTTGAAGCCACATCGGACGTTGGCGCGGGCCGCCTGCGGGCTGCTACGGTCGCCGCGTAGTTAATAGGCCAAGGACCGCCGCGGCCGCTTCAAGCCGCCAATGGTCAAGCCTCCCCGCTCTCACACTCATGCGTCACTTGCTCCATTCGCCTTTCGAGGAACTGTTCGATCTCAAACGCCAACGCCGCAGGGTCGTGGCCAACCGTTTCGAGATGTAATTCAGCGCCCTCAGGGATTTCGTACGGCGAGGAAACGCCGGTGAAATTGGCGATCTTGCCGGCGAGCGCCTTCCGATAAAGCCCCTTCGGATCGCGTCGCGCGCATTCCTCAAGCGGCGTGTCGACGAGGATTTCAATAAGCTCCCCTCCTCCATCAGCTCGGCGACCTCGGCAACGCGGCGGATGTTCTCGACGCGATCGGGTTGATTGAAGCCAGGTCGCGATTGAGCCCGTGGCGCACGTTGTCGCCGTCGAGGATGTAGGTGTGCTTCCCGTGGGCATGCAGCAGCCGGTCGAGCGCATTGGCGATTGTCGACTTGCCGGAGCCGGAAAGTCCAGTGAACAAAAGGACGGCTGGCTGCTGACTCTTCATCGCCGCGCGCGCCCTTGTCAGCGTCGGTCGCCTGCCAATGCAGGTTGTCGGCGCGCCTTGCCCAGCTTTGGCTGCCACTGAAATTGAAGACCCCGGTCGGCCCTTGGGCTTTGCGAAAGAGCTCGGGAGGATCGACGTGGTCGATGAGTTCCAGCTCGTTTTCCCAGCACAGCTTCCACCGCACCTCAGAACATGCAAAGACCTCCTTTGGTATTTCCTGCTGCTGTTTTTGAAGCCCGCACTGTGCGATCGAAGCAGTGGCCGCCCCGATGCATGTCGGCGCCGTTGCTCGGGTTCGCGCTATAGCCAGTCCGGATCGTCAAATGTTTCGCCGTCACTCGCGTCTGAGATCATTCCTAATGCATCATCACGGGAGATTGGTAAAATGGATTGTATGAATGGAATTATCGATGCTTTGTATGTCGAATATACGGGTTTCTTAGACTTTGACGTGACCTCCCTGGCACTCGCGGCGTAAAGACGACCGCGCGTCCCCTCCAGCGGCCGAAAGCAGGGATGCGTTGGACCAGTTGACCCAACTGCGCCCTCCCCGGTTTACCCACCTATGTCCCGGAGTGGCGATGAACGGTCGCCAGCTAGTCCTTCGCGGTTTCTGATGGAACTTCATCAGGGACGCACGTTCTGTTTATTGAAGCTAGCGATCTACGTCCTATTCGCGATCGTCTGCAGTGGCGCTGGTAGACGCGACTTTCATGGCACGATCGCCGCTATCGCTACCGGTCTCGTCTATGCGGCTTAGTAAGCTGAAAATATCTTGCAAGATCTCTTCATCGAAAGTCCGCAACTTCACGATAGTAGCCAGCAGCAGAACCGCTTTGGTTTCAGTTTCGCCCCAAAGATAAGGTGCCGCCGGGGCGATAATCTCTTCCGGAGTGGCATCCAAAACCTCACACAGATGAATCAGTCGGCTCACGGTCAAGCGGGATACTCCATTTTCGTACCGGCCGTAGACCTGCTTAGTGATGCCAAGCAAGGGCGCCAGTTTCGAGCGCGGGAGTTTTCGCTTATCGCGGGCTTCGCGAAGGCTGATGCTGATCAAGTTTTCGAGTTCGGCGCTAAGTGCAATCCGTCCGTCAAAAGGTTTTCGATAGACCGGCTTGTCTATGCCTGGATCATCGACTTGTTGCAAACCGAGTTCATTAATCCATTGCTTCAATGGTGGTCCTGACATTGCTCCGACTGAGGTAAATGCGCCAAAGCTCTTTATACGGAAAGTGATGTGCTTGGAACCACCAATGTTTCGTTTCGATCTAATTTGGCGCATTTTGGGCCACGCGGACCTCACCCGATAGCTATCGTTCACCAAAATATATAAGTGATCGCAAGTACATAGACATAGATCATACCGAAATCGCTTCACGCAAGGATTATCCACTTGCGCCAAATTGGCTATGACCCTCAGTGATTTTGGTGATAACGGTCGCTTCATTTCCTCGTCTAGCTCCCGGGACGTCGTGTGCGGGCATGGTGGCCTTTTGTCCTGCACGTGGAGCTCTCGGTTCACGGCAGACCAATCACGGCTCCGCGCGCTGGCTGCTCTGGTGTTTGGTTCCGGCATTTGATGGTGCAATATTTTCCTTGGCATGGAGGGAAGCACTATGGGCCAGGTTCTACACGGGAGCGCCACGACGACAGAGGCAATCCGTCGAGCAATAGTGAAGAGAGCCTGAAAACGCTTTCGAAGCGATACGGGATCAACCAGAAAACCGTGGCGAAATGGAAGAAGCGGACATCGTTGGTCGACCTTCCTACAGGCCCAAAGGACCCGCACTCGACGACCCTTTCCCTCGAAGAAGAGGCCGCTATCGTCGCCTTCCGCCGGCACACGTTGCTGCCGCTCGATGATTGCCTCTACGCTCTTCAGCCGACCATTTCACATCTGACGCGTTCGTCGTTGCACAGGTGTTTGCAGCGCCACGGCATTTCACGTCTGCCGGAGGTCAGAGGCGACAAGGAGCCGAAGAAGAAGTTCAAAAGCTATCCGATCGCTTACTTCCACATCGATATTGACGAGGTGCAGACGGCTGAGGGCAAGCTCTATCTCTTTGTCGCAATTGACCGAACATCCAAGTTCGCGTTCGCGGAACTCTACACCAAAGCCGGCAAGATGAATGCCGCTCAGTTCTTGCGCAATCTGATCGCGGCAGTGCCCTACACCATTCACACCGTTTTGACCGACAATGGCATTCAGTTCACCAACCGAGCTTGTGATCGAAATGCCTTCCAGCACATCTTCGATTGGGTCTGCGACGATCACAGCATCGAGCATCGCCTGACCAAGGTGAAGCATCCCTGGACCAACGGACAGGTCGAACGGATGAACCGAACGATCAAGGAGGCGACCGTCAAGCGCTTCCACTACGACGATCATGCGCAGTTGAAAAAACATCTGGCCGACTTTATCGACGCCTACAATTTCGGGCGCCGGCTCAAGACGTTAAAGGGCCTTACGCCTTACGAGTTCATCAGTAGACGATGGACTTTGGAGCCGGATCGATTCATCATCGACCCCATCCATCAAATGCCGGGACTAAACACCTAGGCGATGCCCTTACCTCTGAACGGCGACAGCCATGAACAGCGTTTCCAGTCTCAGCGACTCGACCCCGTTTTCGCGGAACCTGATCGTGATGTCAAAAGGCTGTTTCCGAGCCGAATGGCAAAAAGGATCGGCGCGATGGAACGGAGGCGCGGAGAGGACGGGCTTAGATTCAGCAATCGAAATCAAAGCATGCGCGCCGGCAGCTCGAATACCCACATGGCATTGAGCGGGAAAACCCAACGAGGGAGTTTAACACAGACCCTACTGTCGAAGCAAAGCGCATGCAAATAGACTTGGCGTCGCTCGCCGACGAATCGCTCGAGCATCGAGCGAGATCAACGCCAACCAAAGATCGAAAAATTGCGCAATCGGCGCGTATTGTTGATCAGACGGAAATTCGAGTGAAAAACTAAGTTGTGAGATTGCGGGTGTCTGCACACCGACGACAGCGCGTCGGCTGCGACAGCTATCACCAATACTGCTAACTACTGGTCGGGGCGTCATAGACAAACCCAGCTCACTTCACGGGCTCCGCTACATCACTGATACCTCTGTCGCTCTCGTCGTCATCGGGGATCATTCGCTGCAGGAGCCGAATAAGATCGCGCGTCGTGCCGTTCGGAAGTCTCCTAAGAATCCTCGCCAGTGTGAGACAATCCTCGGCCTCCTCCGATGTGCGGCCCCAAAGATGTGGCGCAGCTTCAAAGATCATATCGATAGGCATGAAGCCAAGAATCTCACACAGATGGATCATCCGAGTAACAGTCATTTTGGAAAATGCCCGCTCGTAGCGTCCGTATACAGGGATGGACAGACCAAGCATTGGAGCAACGTCTGCGCGAGACAGGCCCTGCGCTTCGCGTGTCTTTTTCAGGAACGCGCTGATCAATTCCTCCATGTGACCCAACGATGTAATTTCGCCGCCGAAACCTGGCTTTCGATAGATCGCCTTGTCAACCTCCGGATCGGCGGTGCTGACGAGGCCTCTCGAACTTCTGTAGCTTGCTAGATCTTCCGTCACCGCACGTCCCTGTTTTCCTGCCACTCGTTGTAGGCTTGAGCCAACCTGAACCGATTTGAACCACTTGTCATCGCCACACTACAACCGTTTTAAATACCCATTTTGGGCATTTTTTGCGTTATAGCAAATATTTGAGAGTTTAGCCAAATTGCTTCATGAATGCATTCAAAACAGTCTCGCTAGACCGGTGGCCCAGTTCCATGAAAGATGAGTCGGCTATGGCCGCACCCGCCACTGAAACATCTAGGTTGCGTCGAGTTTGAGCGAAAATTCACATTCAATGCTCAACATCTTCTAAGCGGTCTTCGTTGAGGACGATAAGACATAATCCTCGAAAACCGATCCATTTCCCCGTCCCACGATATCCCATTTGGCTAGCTGGGAAAGCTCCGCCGTGCTGGAAATCACTCAGCCAAGAACCCATATCGGTTACCGCTCCCGCTAGCGTGTAGGTTCGATGCTCTCTGAAAATTCCGGCATCATGGAGCAAGTGCCACAAACGTGAACTTTGCTAAACGAAGCCGCCACCTTATCGCATCCACACAAAGGGCTTGAAATAGTCGACCGTGAGGGTTATATCTTTGTGAGCAGCAGACAACGAGGCTTCCGAAAGGTCGCTGTTGCAGGTGCACCCTTAGAGGTCGGTACACCACGGTAGGGCACACGCGTTCGGCGGAAACGCCATGGGAAGGCTCCTTGAGGGGGCCTTTTTTGTTTCTAGGGCACCCTTATTTGCTGGAAATGAGCCTTTTTTACGAGTTGGCAGACGTTACACCTTCGCTTGATGCGGCTGAAATTAATTTCTTTCTGATCAGCGCTTTTTACCACCAGTTCTACGTTGTGTTCGTCGGATCTGCTCGGGAAAAGGTAATAAACAACAAGATCATTAAGGCCAGAGGTCAGGACAGGGCCTGAAACGGCAATGTTACCTGCCCAGTAAGGCATACAGAGGTAGGCACAAGATGCTCGAACGTGAATCTACCTTGCGGATGTTCGATTGTTGGGAACGAGTCGTTAATAGTCGTCATGAGGCGCGGTCACCCGAAGACAGCTCTCACGATCTGGACCCATTCACTGAACTGGATTATAGATTGCGCTGGGTAGTCTGGCTCTGAGACATTGAATTTTCTCCCGATATAAGGGCACGGGTTTGACAACCTTACGAAAGTGCTAACCCCTGAACGTGGTTTCGTTCTCCTGGTAAGGGTCCTTTCATGTTCAAATCGATACGAATAGAGCACTGACCTTTCGCTTCCGTCCTTACGACGGAGTTGTCTGCTTATGTCTCGCGTATGGACCGGAAGCCTGAACATGCTGCAGGAGCGAATTCCATCCTGAGACCGAATTCCTACGACGCTTTCTCCGCAGGAGACCGGAGGTTCGAAATACGACCAGTGCGCCTGGCCTGACCCGAGAGAGGCTTCGGGCAGCCGAGGACGACACCTACGGCCTGTTCGTCGACTTCCGTTGGCCCAAGAACGTCGGGAAGCCATATTGCCCTCGCTGTGGCTGCCTGGCGCCGTACGGCGTCGTCGTTCTGATGCTCGGAGCCGGAATGCCGCGCCGAATTTTCGGTTTTCGCCGACCGCAAGCTTTCATTCAAGAAGATCATCATGGCAATCTGGGAGGAATCACGGCCGCCAAGGGCATGGCGGCGCTCCATCTGAGCCGCAAGGTCAACGTCCAGTACAAGAGTATCCATCCGGCGAAGGCCGCGGCACTTATGATTTCGGCTCGTCTGCCATGATGCGTTCGAATCTTGTCGCGATCGCATTGCTCGTCGACAAGGAACTGCCGAACACCTCCTTCCCAGGTGCGGATATCGGCGAGGAACTCCTTCAAGCTTTCGATGCCCCGGTCGGTGAAGGTCGTGATGCCCTCTTCGCTGCCGTCATGGGCATGGATCATCTCACCATAGTCGATGTTGTCGGAGTTGCTGGCGACCTCCTGGATGAGTTCGAGGTTCTCGCCAATCAGCGTGGCGACGTAGTTGATCGTGTAGACATGCGTCGGGCGCGCCATCAGGCCGCCATCTGCCGGGCGCTTCCGGCGGGCCAGTTCCACGGCAGCAGTTCCGGCAGCCGTGATACGGGAATGCCAGGCATGCGGGCGAGCACGTCCGCCAACCAGGCCTGCGGATCGATATCGTTCGTCTTTGCCGTGACGATTAGGGAATACATGAAGGCAGCACGCTCGCCTCCGCGCTGGGAACCGGCGAATAGCCATGCCTTTCTTCCGAGAGCAATGCCCCGTTCATTCTGCCCATGTCGGCGATGAAGTCGAGGTTCACTATCGCTGGCATCCATATTTTGGCCAGAAGGTTTCCATTCGTCGCGTCGAAGAACGAGCGACAGGCCGGTTTTTGAAGGTTCTGGGGCCGACAGGTGTCGTCATCGCGATCTCAGGGTGGATGATCGATCCCGTGGTCTGCCGCGGCATGACCATGGGAACGCCACGCGTCGATCTTGCGACGCTAATCGAATTGAACAGGCTGGTCTCTGGCGGCAGCAAAGCGGCACCCTTCCGAAGTGGACGTAGAATCACTCAGGAGGACCATGATGAGATCCCGCAATACGCTGGTGCCGGCGTCGGGCCGGCAGCTCGACCTGATATTCGAGGAGCTCAACGATGACCATCACTGATTTGATTCCGACAGCGCTGCTCGCGCGCAAGGCCGTCGTTTATGTGCGGCAATCCACTCAGTCGCAGGTTATAACCAATCTGGAAAGCCAGCGACGGCAGTATGATCTTGTTGACATTGCGCGACACCACGGCTTCAGCCACGTCGAGGTGATCGACGACGACCTCGGGCGCTCTGCCAGCGGAACCGTCGCCCGTCCGGGCTTCGATCGTCTCGTCGCCCTACTGTGCGCCGGCAAAGTTGGTGCCGTTTTCTGCTTCGATGCTTCACGGCTTGCGCGCAACGGTCGGGACTGGCATCACCTGCTCGAACTGTGCGGCCTGGTCGAAGCCCGCGTCATTGACCATGACGGCGTCTACAATCCATGTCGACCCAACGATCGGCTGCTGCTGGGAATGAAGGGCAGTATCAGCGAGTTCGAACTGGGCGTGCTGAGAGCCCGGATGCTCGATGCCGCCAGGTCGAAGGCGCGCCGTGGCGAACTGCGACTTTCTGTTCCGTTCGGCTACATTTGGCATCGGGAGGCCGGGCTTGGGCTCGATCCTGATCTGCGTCTGCAAGAGGTAATTCGATCCATCTTCGCCCGCTTCCACGACCTTGGAAGCGCGCGTCAGGTGCTGCTGTCGATGACGAAAGATCACATTCACTTCCCTCGGCCGTCGGATGAAGGGCGCATGACCAACTTCGTATGGATGCCAGTACGTTATCGCAATGTGATCGGCATCCTCAAAAACCCCTTCTACGCCGGCGTTTACGTCTATGGGAAGAGCGAGAAGCGGACTGCCATCGTCGATGGATGGGCTCGGCGCAGTTACGGGCACGGCAAGCCCGTCGGTACCTGGGAGGTGATGATCCGGGACCATCACGAAGGTTACATTAGTTGGGGCGAATACGAGCGTAACCAACAGCAACTGGCCCTCAATAATTATGGCCGATCGGGTGGGACTAAATCGGGCCGCGGCGGCAAAGCATTATTATCAGGTCTCCTGACCTGCGGACGGTCTGGACGGCGACTGAGTGTTGCCTATACGGGAAATCCACAAAATCCTGTCTATCGCTGCTATAAACAGAACCTGATGATGGGCTTGCCCCGTTGCATGACGTTCGGCGGCTCGAAGGTCGATGCGGCGGTTGCGCGCGAGTTGTTGCGCGCGGTAGAACCATTAGCGATCGAGGCGACTTTTAAAGCAGAGCGGATGCACCGGGAGCGACAGGAAGACCAGCGCCACATTCACGATCTGGAGCTACAACAGGCCCGCTACGAGGCTAGCCTCGCCGAGCGCCGCTATGCGGCATGCGATCCCGACAACCGCCTGATAGCTGCACAGCTTGAGAAGAATTGGGAAACGGCGCTACGCCGCGTCCGTGATCTGGAAGTGCGCAGGCCTACCGAAAGTCCTTCAACCATCGAAGTTGACCCAGGCACTTTCGCAAACCTCGCCGACAATCTGCAGGCGGCCTGGGAGTCGCCGGATGTCACCATGCGCGTGCGCCAGCAACTGCTACGTACATTGATCGCCGACATTGTTGTCGATGTCGATGATGAGGTGCGCGACGTGGTGCTGACCATCCATTGGAAAGGCGGTCAGCATTCGGAGCTCAAGGTTCGCAAGCCCCAGACGGTTGAACACGGGTGCGCCACAACGGAAGATGCTTTGGCAGTGATGCGGAGCATGGCAGGACGCTGGTCCGATGAACATATCGCCGCGTCGCTCAATCGAATGGGAATGCCCACGGGGCAAGGAAAAACCTGGACTGCACACCGGGTCGCTTCAGTAAGGCGGGTCCGGGCCATTCACGCGTACAAATCAGCCGATAAAGAGGGCGAATGGCTGACCATGACAGAGGCGGCGGCGGTTTTGGGCGTGACCAACCACCGAATACGCCACCTGATCAAGACGAACGTGTTGTCTGCCGAGCAGGTGGTTCCCGGCGCGCCGTATCAAATCCGGGCCAGCAATCTGACTTCGGCAACCGTCCAAGCCGCGATAGCCCGAAAGGGCCGCCCGTGTCGCATTGCTGACACCGAGACGCTTCCAATGTTTACAGATACTTAAAGAGGGAGTGCACAATGACTCAGGTCCGGCAACGCCGCGCAGGGCTCGTTCGGCGGCATTGTTCGTCAGACACAGTCTGCCGTCGTCGAGGAACCGGGCGAAGGCTTCCCAGCGACCCTCCTTCTCGAACATGTAGTTGATCGCCTTGGCGACGGGGTTGTGCTTCGACATTTGCCCGCGCTGGGCCATGAGCCAATCGTGCAGTTCTTCGACGAGCGGGCGAGCATGTTGCAGCCTCGCTGCGAGCCTATCCTCGGCAGGCATTCCGTTTATGCCGCGCTTGATGTCGAAGAGCGCGTCGATGCGGGCAACGGCCTCAAGCGCGACGGGCGATATCTCGTGGGCAGGTTTGCCCTTGCGCACGTTGCCGGCGATGTCAGCGAGTTCGAAGAATTTGCGCCGCGCGTGGCTCCAGCAAAGTGCGCTGATCACCAGCGCGGGGCGGCGGTCGGCACGATAGAGGTCGTTGTAGCCGCCATAGGCATCGGCTTGCAGGGTGCCGTGCCATCCGGCGAGATGCGTGTTGGGGTGGGTCTTCTCGCGATCGGGAGAGAAGTGGAAGAGTGCGGCGGGAGGCGCGCCGCCCGCGAAAGGGCGGTCATCGCGGACGTAAGTCCAGAGCCTCGCCTGCTTTGTTGCTCCCCTGGCCAGAAGCGGCACGGTGGTGTCGTCACCATGCAGCCGCTCGGCGGCCAGAACATGGGCACGGATCAGGTCATGGATCGGCTGCAGGGCCGTCGTGCAGGCTCCGACCTGATCGGCCAGTGTGGAGAGACTGAGAGCGACGCCTTCCCTGGCGTAGCGCTCAGCCTGGCGGTTCAATGGCTGATGTTGGCCGAACTTCTCGAACAGGATCGTCGCCAGCAGGTGCGGTCCTGCCCATCCCCGCATGTCGCATGGAAAGGGGCCGGTGGCTGGCTGATCTTCTCGCAGTCCCGGCAGGTGAACTTCTCGCGCACCGTCTGGATCACCTTCCACTGGCGCGGAATGATCTCCAGCGTCTCGGTGATGTCTTCGCCCATCTTCACGATGCGGTGCGAGCCGCAGCAGGTGCAGGTCGACGGGGCATCGATGACCAGGCGCTCGCGCGGCAGGTGCTCGGGAAACGGCTTGCGGGCCGGCCGGCGGCGTTCGAAAGCGGAGACATTTGTGATTCTCGTCGCCACGCGTTCCGCAGCGATCTCGTCTTCGGTGGCGTCGGCTTCAAGTTCTTCGAGCTGCAATTCCATTTGCTCGATCAGCCGGGCGCGGCGCTCCGAGCTCTGGCCGTACTGCTCGCGACGTATCTTGGCGATCTCGAGCTTGAGATGCCGGATCATCGCCTCAGACGTCGTCACGACCGCGCGCACCTGTGCGAGGTCGGCCTCGGCAGAGGCGGCACGCGCTTCCGATGCCGCAAGCGCGGCGCGCAGTCTGGCTATCTCCGAAGCAGCATCATCCATGGCCGAAAGCTACCATGCCGCATGCCGAAAGCCCAACAAAAACAGAGGAATGCAGGCGGTCAGCCTGCCTTCGAAGGCCGCTGCGTCCAGCGCGGGTTGCGCCAGTCGATCCCTTCCAGGAGATAGCCGAGCTGCGCCGACGATACAGGCACGGCGGAGCCATTCTGGCTGACCGGCCAGATGAACTTTCCAGCTTCCAGCCGCTTCAGGTAAAGCGACATGCCGACGCCGTCATGCCAGAGGACCTTGATCAGGTCACCCTTGCGACCCCGGAAGCAGAAGACTTCGCCGCCATGAGGATCGCGGCCAAGACCTTGCTGAACCTTCAGCGCCAGGCTGTTCATGCCGCAACGCATGTCCGTCACCCCGCCCGCGATCCACACCTTTACCCCCGCGGGAAACGCGATCATGACCCATCCACGACGGGCAACAGGCGGGCAAGAATGGTCGGATCAAGCGAGGCTGGGATCGTCAGCCGTCGGCCATTCGGCAGGCCGATCTCGATCGTCATGTCGTCTTCAAATCGCGGCCGTGAGGCTACCTCGCAAGATGCCGCCGCCGGTGGCGAAATCGTAAGTGGCACGAAGCCCGTTGTAGCGGAACTGCTCAGAAGACCACTACGGTATTCCCGACGCCAACGGGTCAACAATGACCGTGACAATCCATATCGCCGCGCCGTCACCGAGCCTTTCCGAAAGCCTTGTAGACTTTCCTCGACGATCCGAACCTTCTCTTCGTCCGACCAATCCCGTCGGCGACCAAGATCGTCGACGGACAAGACCTCAATGGGGGAAATGATTGTAGCGCATGACATAAGGCATGGACTTAAAGCCAATCAGCAAGTCAGGACAGACGGCCTTCGCCGGATGGGTACGTACAAGACCGCCTACTTCCTGCTGCAGAAGCTCCGGGAGGCAGCCGACCTTCGCCGTGATGCGATCAAGCTGCACGGTACGGTGCAGATCGACGGCAAGTATGTGGGCGGCGTCCTCCGCAAGGTGACAAGAAGGAAGAGCGCAAGGACGGGCGCAAGAAGGAAAATCAGAACGGCAAGCGTATGTGAGTTCTGGCGCTGAGGGAGGCCAACCGCCATGCACCGAACAGAACGGTGACGCGGGTGATCCTGGACGAGAACGGCAAGGATGCATGGGCGGCCGTCGCCAAGCATGTGGAGCCGAAGGCGCTCCTGATCGCTGACGAACACAAGGCGCAACCAGGGCTTTGAAAGAAAGCGCTGTATAGATCCACCTGCTCCGCCCTTTTAGTCCGCTAGCAAAAGGCGGTAGGGGACCGACTTTTCGAAGCGGTTTCCTGCCGGCCGACAAGGGCTACGGCAGCGCTGAAATCCTCGCCAAGCCGGTCGAGTGTAAGGCTTCGGCAACATCGCGCCGAAGAACAACTGGAAGGCTCAGTCGTCTTCTCACGCTGGGTCTATCGGCAGCGTAACCTCGTGAAACGTCAAAAGCATCGGTTCGATCGTAATTGACGCAAAGCTGACAGTCGTGTGCGATCGCGCACATTGACAGGCTGGCATGATGCAAGCGCCGACGTGCATTGTGACCTCAACCCAGATCACTCCAATGCTGGGTTGGCCTTCGGACGGATCGCTCGCAAGGTTGACGCTGTTCAAATACTAGGCGGAGTGGCACAATCCGCGACTCCCGACACACGGTGAGCACCGGAAGACGCCTTCTGTCGCCATTGAAACATTCACTAACAATGATCTGGTGGCACACCAATTGCTTGTAGGAGCCCAGATCTCTGCCAGCAATGGTTCCGGTCCAAGCTCCAGTGGCTACTATCGACGATGACCAACACCTTTAGATGTAAGGCCCATCTTCGCCCATGTCGTACCGTACGAACGGAGCTCGTCAGCGATCATCACGCGCGGCGGCGTGCAGCCGATCCAAAGAGCTTTGTCACCAGCCACTGCTCAGCGCGGGAGCCTCTTCAGCTTTGGACCAAGACGTTGAGAGCGATGCCATTCTGGCCGACAGCGCCGCCGGAGCCAATGTTCTTCGCGCGCGATCGAAGTAACCGACGTTCAGATGTCAGGTCGCCACGAATGAGACTGCTTCAAGGGATTCCAGTGGGAGATCGCCTTGCCGAGTTAAGGCTCCCACTGGCACACGGTTTCATTGGTCACGCCGGTGCCGCATGTTGGCCGCCGCAATCCGCTAAACTTAACGGTGCCTTAGAACCTGAAGAGACACAGCGAAATCGGCCTTTTGTTTGGCACCGGTTGGACTAGGCCCGTTTTCGTTTTCGTCTCAAAAGTGGAGATGCGATATGATTTCGAATCACCAAGCCGACGTGGTTGGCGATAGCGACAAGCTCATCGAGCAAGCGCTGCGAGCTGCCATGGATACTGCTCTAAGTCCGGCTGCGCCGGCTCACCTGCGTGGAGCGCTGGACGCGGCAGTGTTTCCAGGGGGCTCCCGGATGCGCCCCAAGCTCTGCTTGAAAGTCTCCTATGTGTGCGGCGAAAAAGATCCTGAGCTGGCGACAAGAGCCGCGGCAGCAATTGAATTGCTGCACTGTGCCTCGTTGGTGCATGACGACTTGCCTTGCTTCGATAACGCGGCGCTACGCCGCGGCAGACCAACGGTGCACCGGCTTTTCGGAGAGCCTATCGCCGTTTTGACCGGCGATGCCTTGATTGTGATGGCTTTCAAATACCTCAGCTTGCAGGCTGCGCTAACACCTGAGTTGGGCGCGCGCATGATCGAGGTGGTTGCGGAGGCGGTCGGCCCCAGTCACGGACTGATCGCCGGACAGTCGATGGAGGCAATGACGCACGTCCCAATCGACCGCTATCACCATTACAAGACCGGCTCCCTCTTTGTCGCGGCGGCCACTTGCGGTGCCCTGGCAAGTGGTGCAGATCCGGCCCCATGGTCTAAGGTGGGGGAATTGCTCGGGCACGCGTATCAGATCGCCGACGACATCGCAGATACAGTCGGCCGCGCAGAAGTGCTTGGCAAATTGCCTGCCGTGGACACGCAGCTGAATCGACCCAGTATCGTTCGCGGCCAAGGATTGGACAGCGCAGCCGCCAGATTTTATGCGTATCTCGAACAGATAGGTGACACCATTCCTGCCAGCCCTCAAAAACGGTCCTTCGTTGACTGGCTTAATCATGCACTTTGCAAAGGCGTGGCTGGACCGGGAAAAGCCGGTCTGATTCAACAAACGGCGCTGGATTGCGCGCCTTTGTAAGCCCGAGTTACGGTACGCATAACCTAGCCGGCGGCATCATTACCGCTTCATCGTCAACAGCTGCTTCATGAACATTTCGTTCCCTGCATCGAACCGCTGGGCCAAGGTGGATTAGAGGTCTAGCTTTAGCGTTAACGGTTTTTGCAACCAGCTTGGAGGGCCGGCCGACAGAGCGGGCGACGCCGGCATCATCCGACTGGCGGATGCGCGGAGGGCAACAAGTGCGCGGAGGGCAACAAGCGCGCCTGGCGCAACGTCGCCAGATCAGGTGAGCCGGTGCAAAAGCAGGCGACGGCCAACTGGCGGATGACGACCTCGAAATGCGCAACGACCGCTTCGGTCGATACCGTAGCCGCCGGCAGCACGCCGGCTGCCTGCCCGGCAATGTCCGCACCCAGGCGAATGGCCTTGGCCACGTCGACGCCGTCGCGGATCCCGCCGGACGCGATAAGCTTCACCGTTGGCAGTGCCCGACGGACCGCCTGCAAGCTGGCCGGTGTCGGGATCCCCCAATCGGCAAACGCCATCGCCACTGCACGGCCGGCGGCATCGCGGGCGAGCTCGCCCTCCACCGCGGCCCAACTGGTGCCGCCGGCTCCGGCGACATCAATCACCTCAACACCCGCCTCGACGAGCGCGCAGGCCACCGAGGCGGACAGGCCCCACCCGACTTCTTTGGCCACGATAGGCACGCCCACGCTACGCGCGGCGCGAGCCACCTGCGCCAGTACGCCGTGCCAGTCGCGGTCGCCATCCGGCTGTAGCACTTCCTGCAGCGGATTGAGATGGACGATCAGCCCATCAGCCTCCAGCGCATCGACAGCCCGGCGCGCCAGATCAAGGCCGTCGGCCTCGCGCAGTTGCGCAGCGCCGATATTGGCCAGCAAGGGAATGTCAGGCGCCAGGCGGCGTAGGGCGCGCGTCAGCCCCTGGGAATTGCGCGATTGGAGGCTCACGCGCTGCGAACCGACGCACATGGCGATCCCCAAGGCTTGCGCCGCCTCGCTCAGGTGCCGATTGATGGCCTTTGCGCGTGGCATTCCGCCGGTCATGGAACTGATCAGCAGCGGCGCACGTATGGGCTTGCCTAACAGCGATGTGCGCAGTTCGATCTGCGTCAGGTCCAGCTCGGGCAGTGCGCAGTGTTCGAACCGGATTTGCTCCCAGCCGGCAGCGACCGTGGCTGGCGCCGTTCGCCGATCCAGCACGAGGTCCAGATGGTCGTCCTTGCGCCGGGTCAGGGCGTCGTCGCACCCGCTCGCTCGATCCGCCGTATTGGGCGTTGGCGTTGCGTCGGATCGGACCGAGGGCGCCGCGCGCACGCCGCCGCCTCCCGCGCGTTCACGCCGGCGCACGCTGGCCTCCCCCCGCCGCATCGTTGCCGTAGCGGCTGATCGAGGTCTGGTAGTACTTCGCGCGAATGACCGCCATGGCCTCGATTAACGGTCCCCATGGTGCAGGAAAGCGTTCTTTCACCATCACTCGGTGCAGCATGCGCGCATGGCCGACCAGCTCGTCGTTGAGGAAATCCTCCACAGGCATAGCCGGATAACGCTGCAGGAGCAGGATGGCAGCGTTGTCGGCTTCTCCCGCCGCCCTATCCTTGGCGCATCCATGCAGATCGTTCTGCAGGCGCCCTATCGTGGAGATGAGCCGCAGCACCTGGCGAAACGCCGGACGCGCGCGCAGGGTCGCCATGTCCAGCCCCCATAGCAACGACAGGCAACAGAACACGTTCGCGTAGGCGATCGAATCGATGGAATTGTGCAAGTATTCGGCGTACGACCAGCGTTCAGCCCCCGCCGCCTGCGCGGGTCCGGCGCGCAGCGCCGCGCAGTAGCACCGGGTATCGTTTAGAAGCTCAGTATAGTCGCGCCTATCGTAGGCGAGCGCGGCCAGGGAAGCGCGCAGCACAGCGCAGCCCTCGAAACCGGGGACCGCGCATGGCACGCCCTGCCCCAGCGCCTGCTCCACCGCGGCCAGCTGCTCCGGCGCGATCAGGCCAAGGTCGTTGCAATCGTCGAGCCAAAACAGTAGCGCCAACTCGCGATAAAACGCCACGATCAGCTTTTCGTCCTGCGGATCTCGGCCGGTGCGGGCGCTGATATCGTGCAAGCTCGGTTGGATACACTGCAGGATGTACTGTCCGCCCCTAACTGCTTCTACGGCATGCTCGTCGGCGAATCCGGTCAGGGAACGCCCCCACTCCAGTACTTGCTGCAGCGCGCTTTCCGTCGGGATCATTGCGCCATTCCTCCTGCTCCCTCGGTCGGGATGCGCCGCCCCCAACGAAGAGCCAGCCACAAGCCGGCGAGTTCGATCACGCGCACGACCCGGGTCGGGCAATACAATTCCTTGCCGATCCACAGCGGCGTCTGCGGCAATTCATGCGCCTCATGGCGAGCGAGCATCCACTCCAGCGCGTGCGCGACCGCCAGCGCGATGCGGGCGCGCCCTGTCGGCTCTTCGCGCCCATCCATCACGTGCAACGCGAACAGCGCATAGGCGGTTTCCTCAAATGTTGACGCGCGACCCGCGCCCCAGCCGCCGTCGTCGCGCTGCGCCTGCAACAGCGCCGCCAGCGCGCGCTCGTCGCGCCACTGGGGCGCGCCTTGCGCGAGCGCAGCGATTGCATGCGCGGTGGGATACAGCCACGAAACATGCCATTTGTCATTGTCCCATAGACCGTCCGCGTTGCGATTGGCCTCAAGGTAAGCGCTGGTACCGGCGGTGGGCTTTCCCAACAGTCTGAACGCATGCAGGGCGTGGATGTTGGTCGACACCGAGGCATTGCGCTCGCCGGGGAAGGTAACGAACAGCCCGCCGATTTCGAAGTGGCGCAACGCGTTGGCAGCCGGGTTGCGTCCTGCTAGGTGCAGGATGCACAACGCAACAGCAGTGTCGTCCGCATCGGCCGCGAAGTGCAAGGCCGGACCCAGACCGCGCACGCCCAGACAGGCATCGAGCTGCGCGACGATCACGCGCACCGCCTCGGCGAGCGCGGGATGCGAAAACAACCCGGCCAGATGCAGAGTGTACAGCGACCAGCATGGCTCGAACACGTTGATCGGCCAGACGCTGGGAACGACACCTTCGATGCCGCTGCGCGCCGCGCGCGATGCGGCCTGAAGATACCTGTCGGCACGCTCGACCTGTGGCGCGCTCGCCTGTGTGAGGGCGTGCGCACGCCACGCGGCGGTTGCCGCCGGGCTGATGCCGATGCTGCCGTCGTCGTCCAGGCATGCCGTGGTCGGCGACGTCCCCCAGGCTTCCCAGGAGTGCAACAACGGATGGCCGCTCGGCAGCGGTCCCACCGTCCCCAACTTAACCAGGCACGCTTGCCGCAACGGCAACAGCGCCGGGTAGCGCGGAAACACCACGTCGCCCACCAAGGATGTGGCCTCGCCGGAGATCTGCGGCAGGATCAGCTCCGCGCCTACCGGCGCGTCTTCCGGCACCGCATCCGCGTAGGGATCCGGCTGGCGCTCGAGGAACCGCGTTGCAGCCTGAACTGCGTCCGCAGCGCCGGGAAGAGGATCGGCACGCCGCAATGCAAGCAACGCCGCCCACGTGGGTACATGGCGGAACAGTGGGAAGTCAGCACTTCCCCACCCGCCATCGGCCTGTTGCTGCGCCATGAGCCACGCGTATCCGTTCTGCCGACCGGTGACGTTGCCGCTGAACTGCAAAACGCGCGCCGTGTCGTAAACGGACGGACTCACGCTGCCGCCATCGCGCGTCTCGTTCAGCAAGTGGCGCAATTCAGAAAGGATCTGTTCGGACAGCGCACTCATGCGGGATGTTCCCTCTGCAGGCAGTTGACGAGAAGCGCGGCGAAGCGCACCTATGCTGGCGGCGGTCCGCGGTGGGCAACCGCTCCGATCTGCGCCGTGGAATCGAACACAATGTAGCATCTAGCGGTGCCGCCGGCCGATCGCAGCGGTACGGCGGCGCCTCCGTGCGGACCGGCGCCAATGCGCACGGCGCGTGCTTGAACAGATACCCTTTTGGCCCGCTGCACGGCCTGCGCCAACCGCTCCGCACGCGGGCGCAGCGAGGTGATGGCTTCCTCGGCCTCTGGCCATAGGCCCGGCACTGACTGGGGCGCTGCATGCAGCTTCGTGATCGGCACGCCGGTTGCTTTCTTCTCCGCCGCATGCTTGCCGGGGGCTTGCCCAGCGTCGCTTCATCCGCTGGCGTGTCATCCTCGACCACCTACAATACAAGGCCGAAACAGGCGCGATAGCGATCCAGTGCGCGGTACAGAGTAAAGCGCGGCATCCTCCGCGACGGCGCATAGCGCGCCAATGCCTATGGACGCGCGCACCGGCAATCCGCCGCACGCCTGCGCGCCCGATCCGCCGAACGGGGAAACGCCAGTTCGGTCGTCGTTTAGCGTGGAACCCTTCTGCATGTTGTTCATCTCCTTCTACCTGACAGAGAATGCCGCGGCGAGCGGCGAGCCGCCGCGGTGCTGCCGGCGTCGCACCGCGCGCGCGCGCGCCGAGTGCAGCAATGCCGCCCATCGTCGTCGCCGCTGCCTCTTGACACGGGGCAGAGGATCCCAGCTCATGAGAATCCGATGCGGACTGTCATGGACGGATGTGCGGTCGGGTAATAGCGCCGGCCTTTTTCGACGCCGCTCATCAATCGCGGCCGCACCCCGGCCTCCTGCATGGTCAATGCCAAGGCGATGCTGAACTGCACCAGCTCCAGCCATACAAGGTGATAGCCCATGCAGACGTGTGGGCCGGCACCGAACTGCAGCATGTCCACCGGCCGGATCGGCTCCGTGCGTTGCAGCCACCGCCCCAGACGGAACTGATCGGGCGCTTCGTGCAGCAGCGGCGAGGTCGAGAAATGCAGTAGTGGGATGCACAAATGAGTGCCCGAAGGAATGCGCCGCTGGCCGAGTTGTAATTCCTGCATCGCGCGACGCGGTACGAGCGAGGAAGCCGGATGCATTCGTAGCGTCTCCCGAAACAGCGCCTCTGCGACCGGACATTGCGCCAGGTCCTCGTGCCCGGTCGGCACCGCGCCCACGCGTTGCGCCTCTTCGACCAGGGCGTCCCACAGCTCTGGATGCTGCGCCAGCTCGATCACCATCCAGGCTATCGTCGAGGCGGAGGTCTCGTGGCCGGCAAGCAGCAGCAAGCGGATATTGGCGACCAGGACGTCATCGGAGAGCGCGCCATCGCTGCAATCGAAGGCGCTCACCATGTCGTTGATCAACCCGGTGCGCGCGGCGCGCGCGCGCGCGTCCCGGATGAACTGGCGCGACTGCGCGTCGATCCAATCGCGGGCGGCGCGGCCGCGTCGCAAGGGCATCCCCGGCAGGTCGATCGGGGGCGCGACCATCAATTGTAGCAGTTGCCGATACTTGCGATGCCACTCCGACAGGTCTTGGGCGGGGATGCCCATGAGACTGAAGGTGAGTTTGAGCATCAGGTTGCGGGTGTCTGGCAGGATAGCGACTTCACCGCGGTCGCGCCACGCCTTGACCTGAGCCCTAATAATTGGTTCGAACAGCTCGCCAATGCCGGCCTCGGTCAGACCCCTCGGCAGAAACGCCGCTTTTATCCCATCGCGCGCCTGCCGGTGCGCGCTACCGTCCAAAGTGACCAACGTTCCGCCAAGGATGTCGGGCGCCATCTCTTCGATCAGTGCCGAGGACACTTCCTTGTGCCGGAGCAATGCGAGCGCATCTGGATCCAGGCATGTCATCAGGTGTCCGGCCGGGCCGAAGTCCAGCCAGAAGTGGCTGCCTAGGGTCCTTTCCGCGCGCCGCAGCAGGCGCGGCAGATCGCAGACGATGGCGGGAAGATGCCCGACCAGGGGGAAAGCGCCAGGCATGACCGGGATGTCGTCCCGTAGCCGGCGCCAGCGGTTCAGCGGGTTGAGCAGCATGTCCATCACCAATGCGACGCTGCGGCTGCTTCGGCGGCGTCACCGGCCGGCCGAGCCGCGCTGCTGCCACCGTCGGCGTAGGTTGGAACATGCGCCAACATGCCGCCGTCGATGCACACCACCTGGCCGGTGATGAACGCAGCCTCCTCCGAGAGCAGGAACGCGACCAGCGCGGCTACGTCCTCGGGGCGGCCGACGTGCGGCAGGAGCTGGTGCCGGTGTAGATGCCGTTGCATGCACTCGTCCAGCTTGGCGAAGAGACGTTCGGTCATGACAAGACCTGGCGCAACCGCGTTGCAGCGGATCTTCGCGTGTCCGTATTGGGTGGCAAGCGAGGCCGACAGCATGTTCATTGCGGCCTTCGACGCGGCGTATGACGTCAGTGCGGTGTCGCCGCTGAGCCCTTGGCACGATGACATGTTCACGATCGCGCCACCACCACGGCCGATCATTTGTGGGATGGCCTGCCGGCAGCAAAGGAGCGTGCCGCGCAAATTGGTCGCCATGGTCTGGTCCCAGACCGCCACGTCCAGGTCGAGGATCGCGCGGTCGTGCGGAGTCAAATGCATGGCGCTCGCATTGTTCACAAGCACGTCGACCCCACCGAAGCGCCGCTTCGCCGTTTTGAACAGCTCTGCCACCGCCTGCGCATCTGCGATGTCCATGGCCACGGCCAGCGCTTGGCCCGCTTCGGCTGCGATCTGTGCGGTGCAGGCGATGGCAGCGGGGCCATCAATGTCGGCCACCACCACTCTGCCGCCCTCGCGCGCGATGGCGAGGGCGCATGCCTTGCCGATCCCGGCGCCGGCGCCGGTCACCACGGCCACCTTGCCTTTAAATCGTTCCATCATGTTCTCCTGGATTGCGTAGGTCTTTCGCTGCATGTCGCTCAGCGTCTGCCGGAGAGGGCGTAGGGCCGGGGTTGGTGCAATGGTCATCGCCGGCTTCGCTTTCGATCACCCGAATGGCCGCGACCGGGCACTGGCTGGCTGCTAGGCGCACGGCGGCGTGCAGCGCCTGCGGGACCGTCGCCATGCACACTTCCGCCACGCCGTCCGGCTCGCGCTGACGAAAGGTGCCCGGCAGCGTCAACACGCACTGACCAGTGGTTCCGCACAGGTCCTGGTCGACCACGACGCGAACCTCAGCCGCCGCCTGCGCGTGCAGCCGCACCGGCAGCGCGCGGAACGTCCTAAGGAACGCTGAGGGCTCCCGGGTCGGCTGCTCGGCCAAGGCCAACGTGGGGAAGCGAGCCTGGATCTGCGGCAGGCTCTCGGCCAGTTGCACCCTGGCGAGTTGAGCACCTAGGCAGAAGTGGATGCCGTGGCCGAAGCTCAGCATAATCTTTCCGTCGCTCGACATGCCAGGCCTGGTGCCGTAGAACCGCACCGGATCGAAGCGGTCGGGATCAGCGAAAGCGTCCGGGTCGCGATTGCCGGCCGCGATCAGCACGCGCACGTCCGCGTCCTTCGGGATCACCACGCCATGCAGTTCGATGTCGCGCTGGGCGATACGCGGAATGGAGCTGAACATGGCGGGCGCCTCGCAGCGCAGTACTTCTTCTACAAATGCCTCCACCCCTGCGGCGTCTCCCTGCAGCCAGTGCCGCTCCTCGGGGTAGGCCAGCATCGCCAGCACCGCATGGTCGATAGTCGCAGCAGTGGTGGCGAAGCCGCCCAGCAACATGCCCCACAGCATGCTGATCAACTCCGCGTCCGAGAGCGTATCGGCGTCGTCGGTGTGTGCGCCGACCAGTGTCGACACGATGTCGCGGCGGGGATCGGCGCGCTTGCGCAGTATGAGGTCGCCGAAATAGGCCTTCACCCTGGCGCTGGCCACGTCCGCCGCGGCGAGCTGTGGATCGCTGGCGTGCGGGCTCAGGCCTTCTAGAATGGCGCTGACGATCGCTGAGAGCTCGAAAACGTCGTCTTGGGGCATGCCGAACAATTCAGCGAAGACAAGCATGGGCAAGGCCAGTGCGAATTCCCGATGCAGGTCCACCGCCTCTCCTCGCTCCAGTGCGGGCGCCATGCCATCCAGGCGAGCTGCGACGATGCGCGCGATGCTCGGCCGCAGGTTGTCGATCTGGCCCACGGTGAAATCGCGCGAAATCAGCCGGCGCAGACGCGTATGCGTCGGTGGTTCCTTCATGGCTAGCGTAGACGCCAGCAGATTGAGCGACAGGCTGCTCGCCGCACGCGGGAAATAGCGCGCCAGTTCGGATGGCGCCGGCCCCCGAAACGCATCGCCCGTAGCCTTGAACGCCCAGTAGATGTCGGCGTGGCGGCTCAACAGAAAGAGGCCCGACGCCGCGCGGTGCACCGGATCGTGCTCTCGCAACCACCGCATGAACGGGTACGGGTCTTGGATGCATGCTGGCGACGCCAGCTCGGCGAAGGCGTCGTGGCATGCTGCCGTGGTGTCTTGCACGTCCATCTTGATTACCTGTCGAGTGGCTGATCTGACCGGTGCGCGCCAGGCGCCGCCAAATGAGAAGATTGCGATGCCGGGGGGCGTCCGCACCAGAGCACCGGCATCTCCTCGAACCCGCCGGTGATGATCTCCTTGCGCAACTTCAGTTCTTCGGGCGCCACGGCCAGGCGCAACGCGGGAAAGCGCTGGAAGATCGAACCGAATATGGCCTTCAGTTCCAGCCTCGCCAGCGCCGCCCCGATGCAATTGTGCTGCCCGTAGGAGAACGCCAGGTGGGGATTTGCGTCGCGTCCGATGTCGAAGACTTCCGGGTCTTTGAAATGGCACGGATCAAACGAGGTCGCCGGCAGGCCGACCAGTACTTTGCTCTCCGCGGGTATATGCACGCCCGCGATGGTAACGTCGGTCCGGGGATAGCGCATGATGCCGTCCCACCCCGCGCCAGGCGAATACATGCGCAGTATTTCTTCCACCGCCTTGTCAACCAGGGAAGGATCGCGGACCAGGCGTTCGCGCTGTTGCGGATGGCGAAACATGGCCAGCAGGCCGAATTCGATCTGCGCGACGGTGCTCTCGTGCCCCGCCACCAGCACGCCCGCCGCGAGGCCGATCGCCTCTTCCTCGGTCGCTTTGCCCTGGTCGACCGCGGCTAGCAGATCCGTCAGCAGGTTATCGCCCGGATCCTGTCGCTTGCCCCGTATTTTGCCGTGGATGTAGGCGCGGAGCTCTTCCCAGGCCAGGCCGGACGCGCTGCGCGGGCCGCTTTCATGCTGGTGCGTCATCACCTCGTCGGAGAGCCCTGCGAAAAAGGCGTGTTCCTCGAAGGGCACGCCCATCAGCGCGCTGATTACCTTGGCCGGAAGCGGAAAGGAGAGATGGCGTCGCAAGTCTGCGGGCTGGGGCTGAACCGCCAGCGTATCGAACAACTGCACGGTGATCGCCTCGACCTGCTGCGTAAGCAGCTTCACCCTGCTGTTGCTGAAGGCCGGCGCCACGATCGTGCGTAACCGAGCATGCTCGTCCCCTTCGTGCGAGACCAGCCATCCCGGCGAACCGAGAATGACCGAATCGGGGGTGAAATCCGCCGGAGGCATTCCCGCGGGCAGGAATGCCGCGTCAGACAGAACCGCCTTGGCCTCGTCATAGCCTGTCACCCACCAGCATTCGTGCCCGGACGGAAGGCGCACGCGGTGGATCGGACCTTTGGCGCGTAGCGCTAACATCTCGGGCGAGGGCTCGATGTGATCGACCCGCCACATCGGCAGCGTCGGCAAGGATTGTTCGGACATGGTGACGCTTCACTCTTTAAGCCCGGAAGGGGCGGAAGATGATGGGCAGACTGCGGGCAGCAAATGAGTTAAGGCAACGTGTAGACCACGCCCTCTGCGGCGATTGCCAGCGCCAGATCCTCCGGCCGCACGAACGGCGGGGGGAAGACACTTCCCAATTCCAGGCGCGCCAGCGCAGCGCCCAGGCACAGATGCGGCCCCTGGCCGAGCGGCAGGTGCGGGTTTTGCAGCCGGTTGAAATCGAACATGTCGGTATCGCCATAGGTCGGCCGACCGTAGGAATTGGCGCAGCAGGTTCGACCGCACCCGCCCACCGACCCGTCCGCAAACAGAACTTCCAGTCCAGTCCCACACCCCCGGCTTCCCGCCTGGCTCAAGGTCTGCCGCTTTGGCTGTACCGCTCGCGACGTGGGCGATTGTTGTGGGTCGCAAACGAAGAACTCTAGATCGCATCTAACACTCCTCACATTTTCCCGGCACACACAACCGAGCCACTATCATTGCCCAGCAAACCATCGGAACTCACGAGACGCGAACAGCGATGCGCCGCCCGAAGACCATCGCGCTGCGATTGGCGACATACCGTGACCAGAGCAAATCGCGTGCCGAAGTGAATTCGTGGGTTCAGCAGGCATTTCGTAGCAGCGCGTAGTGTCAAGCTCCCGCCATTCAGTCTCAATGCCGACAACCGCGGAGTACATGTCTGACAAAAGACTGCTCTAAGCCGGTCTGCGTCCGATAGTCGGCGACCTGCATGGGATGCCCTCGCGGCGGGCTTTCGTGCAACAATCCGCGCCATCTTCGACGTCGAAGTTGCCCCGCCAGTTTTCGTCCGATGGGCGGGAACGTCGTCGACTGCGCCGAGGCCGCCGCGTTAAAAGCGCCGGCTCTGGGCAAATCAGACTGGACCCGCCTCGACCCTCCGGTAGTAAAGTTTGCGGAGCTTATTTCCGCCAAATGCAAGTTCTGAGCTTGTAGTCATCTCGTTGACGTTGTTCTTAATGTTTCCACCCCCGCGCTTACCGAGACGGTCGAGCTTCTCGATCGGCGTAGGTAGAAAAGGCAACGGGAAACGCTCAAATTTCGAAGCATGTTCTCTTCCGGAAACATGTCATCTAATCAGGAGCGGCGGTCGGCAACAGTCGCCTGAGTCGGAGGTGCTTTCTAAACCAGACGATGCCCAATCCAGAAGCCTCCTGCCGAAGATGAAGCAATCGGGAGACCAATGCAGCATCTCATGGACCGCCGCACCGTGGTGAAGAAAGCGGTCCTCGGTTGCTGGAGGTTGTTGAGTAGTTCCATGACATCGAATTGAGCTTTAGCCTGATGAATTGGGTCAATACCTACACCGCTAACTAAGGGGTGCGCCGTTTACGCCTTAGGTCAAGCTGGGGGACGTTGGACTGCTCTGACCTGCCCCTGCGAATTTCCTCCAGAATGGATTAGAGTCCGGCCCATTAAAGGACGGATGAATGAAGAAGCAGAGATTTACCGAAGAGCAGATTATTGCGGTGCTGAAGGAGCAGGAGGCTGGCGCGAAGGTGGCCGACCTCTGCCGCAAGCACGGAATTTCAGAAGCAACATTTTATAATTGGAAAGCCAAATACGGCGGCATGGAAGTCTCCGAGGCCAAGCGGCTGAAGGCGCTTGAAGACGAGAACGCGAGACTGAAGAAGCTGCTGGCCGAGCAGATGTTGGACGCAGCAGCACTCCGCGAGCTTCTTTCAAAAAAATGGTAGGGCCTGTCGCGAAGCGTGACGCCGTCACGCATCTGAAGACCGTCATGGGTCTTTCGGAACGGCGGGCCTGCCAGATCATATCCGCCGACCGCAAGACGATCCGCTATCAGTCGAACCGACCGCCGGAAACCGAGTTGCGAGCGAAGCTGCGCGACCTCGCCAATGAGCGGCGGCGTTTCGGCTACCGGCGACTGTTCGTCCTGCTTCGGCGGGAGGGAGAACCGTCCGGGGTCAATCGCATCTATCGCCTTTATCGGGAGGAGGGTCTCTCTGTCCGCAAGCGCAAAGCCAGACGCCGTGCTGTCCGCACGCGTGCTCCGATTTCTGGTCGAAGCTAAGGCCAATGCCCGATGGTCGCTAGACTTCGTGCACGACCAGTTCGCTTGCGGAAGGAGGTTTCGCGTGCTCAACATCGTCGATGACGTAACGCGCGAATGCCTGGCGGCGATCCCGGACACGTCGATCTCCGGCCGCCGTGTCGCCAGAGAACTGACGACGCTGATCGAACGACGCGGCAAGCCGGGGATGATCGTCTCCGACAACGTCCTATAATCGGAATGAAACGCCGTTTTGGCAGCAGGTCGTTATCGCGTCGGTCTCCCGATGCGTTTGAATTATGATGTAGGCCCGGCCAATCGTCAACGAACGGTCTCTCCCATAACAAACACAGAGTACGCATGATCGCGGCTCTCACCGTCCTTAAGACGAGATCCTTTTTGCCGTCGAGCGGAAGGCCTGAACATTATCTACGAGGTCGCTGAGCAGCTCAACGCCTCCACGGCACTGTCAGAGAAGGGTCCTTCCGCTGTGGATCGTCCCTTCAAAGAAGGGGCGATAAGGTTCACCGCTTTTGATAACCGCATGTACGGTGCGGGCCATCTTGGCGGCGATTGCTGTTGACGCCTTGCGACGTAAATGGGTGTTGTGACGGTCCTTGGTGATGTATCGCTCGAACTTGTCGCGGAAGCTGTTGGCGCGCTGCAATATCGCGACTTGAGCTGCCATCCATAAGGTCCGCCTCAGCCGTGCATTTCCATATTTGGAGAGTTTGGTCTGGCCTCGAAACATTCCTGACTGGATTGTCGCAAGATCCATGCCGCAGAACTTCAGGAACTGGCGATGGTGTTGAAACCGGCGCAGGTCCCCAGCTTCTGCCATGATTGTCAGAGCATTGATTGGGCCAATGCCGGGGATTGTGCATAAGAGCTGGTAATCTGCGTTGTCCTTCAGCATCGCAACCGCACGCGCCTCGATCTCATTACGTTGGGCGATTAGGCTTCTGCCCTCGGCCAGGATCATACGAAACATGCAGATAGCGTCAGAGTCCGGTGCAACTGGAAGGCCTATCGAACGGGCGGACGTTGCGTAAATATCTGCCAACAAACGCTCTTTGCCAACTTTGCGACCAACCACCTCCCAGGCAGCTTTGATGAAAGCGTCCTTGTTCATGGCTGCGATGAAGTGCGGAGACGGAAACAGTTCAAGGAAAGCAAAGAACCAGTCGCTGCGCGAACTGCGGTGGAAGCGATCCGCTTCAGGGAAATACAACGGCAGGTAATGCGTCAGAATCCGATGCCACAGTTCGGTCTTCGACCTTGAGATCATATCGTGGGTCTTCGACAACTCCTGAATGTCGTTGGTGCCGCGCATCAACGGGTCATGGTAGAACTGCTCGGCACCAATGGTCATCATATGGAGGATAACCTGGGCATCCTTTGGATCATTTTTATCCCAGGAATTATGCAGTGCCTCCCTGGTCCGAGCCAGTGCGATGGACGAGATCAATTTGATCTCGAAGCCCGCTAAGCCGAGCCGATATGCCAATGCGCGATGATAGTTTCCCGTTGCCTCAAAGGCGACACGGACAGGACGCTGATAGCTACGCAGCAGGCCGATGAGGCGATCGAACTCATCGAGATTGTTGAGCACGATCACTCGACGTCGACGCTTTTTGTCCGGTGCTTCGATCAGCACCTCGTGGCGTTCTTTGGAAACATCGATAGCTGCCAGAACGGGGGTAAATGCGGTAATGTCACAATCGGTCATAGCCTGTCTCCTTTACAGTGTGGCTTCGCAAAACCACTGTGAGACCTGAGGCCTGGCTATGACCACCTGCTTCGCCTGATGGGGGCTACGCAGCTGGTCAAAGCCTCATTCAACGCAGACTTCCGAAGGTGTTACGGCACTGAACTCACCTCGAATGCGATCCTCGCGTGGTCGAAGGATCACAAAGTCGACTGGCACTACATCGCGCCGGGAAAGCCGATGCAGAACGGCTATGCCGAGAGCTTCAATGGTCGGATGCGCGACGAACTGCTCAACGAAAGCCTGTTCTTTGGCCTCAATCATGCCCGAAGCGCCATTGCCGAATGGGCGGACGATCACAATAATTTCCGGCCGCACTAATCGCTCGGATATCAGACCCCGGCAGATTATGCCGGGACCATCGCCGCAACCGGCTCCAACGCTGCGCAAGATGAAGGCTTCGCGTTTCCGCCGGTTGCTCACACCGCGCCACTTGGCGTATTCAAAACCGCCGAGGCTCTAATCGCCGCCGGATGAAAATTCAGTGGCAGGTCAGCTCAGTTTCATCGCGATCATGTTTTTGTGGCTGGTTTGCCTGCCGAGTTCCTGAATGTATCGACCTGTCGCTCTCGCGCGTGGGCCGGAAGGACATAAATAGCAGGCTCAAGAAATAAACGACCTGAAGGAAAACCGAAGCCGCTAGTGTTACGGCGAACGCTTTGAAGATGGAAAGCGACGCGGCGTAGGCCGAAACAGCGCTGGTGCACGTGACCAGTAGCAGGATGCAAAAAAAAGTTCTAAAGGACAAGGCCTTGCTCCCGTTCGTTCGTCCAATACTTGAACTGCGTCGACGCTGACGTTTCGCCCGATTCGTCCACGCTATGAACGTGCATGACTTCGCCGTGAGTGCCATAGGTTGCCAAAAGTTGGGTCAGCGCGAATACGCCAAAGTGACGACTTCTTCTTTCGCGGCTTCCGACTCGGCAAATCCTGTTCGCCAGACTCCGAAGGCCGCCGCCATAGCGAGCAACAAGGCGGCGCCAGTATCTCTCCGGGATACGCAATAAAATCTGCCGCTTCCTATCTATTGCATTTTTGTACGTTCTCCGCTGAGGTCGCGATCGGCTTGTTTGGTGAGACACCTTGGTCATGCACCAAGGTCGCTAATCAGGCAAAATAGATTGATTGGATGCCATCATCCGCGTTTTGAATAACGCTAAAAACGCGGCACCGAAAACGCCTGGGGACCGAGCGCGAACTCGCGACCGCGGCTTTCAGCACACTTTAAGTCAGCCAACAGTGAGCGCGGCTGTTGCCCCGGTTGCGCTAGCCAAATGTCGTGATGCTCGGATGGACTCGCCGATTGCAAATTTTCTTTCTGCTTTATACGTCGTAAGGGGTGCCTTGATAGAAGCTCCACTCGTTAGCTTCGAGTTCAGGCTCTCGCGTCTGCAGCATGGGAAATGATTTCTAATTCTGCCGGGTATTCGTACAACGTACAGATCTCGTCAAACTTGGAACACGCACCCGTTTGCATAGTTTGCCCAAGGTCGGGATCCCGTTCCGCAAATTTGGGACAAATTCGAGCCATACGTGCGGCGACGCCGATGGCCGCCGCGTTCGATTGCTGAACCCGCTTAGTCGACTCGCGGCTGCCGGTATGGTCTAACATCGTCGCGTTCATGTTTGGCCCGGAGTTGGTATGGGGGCTGGCCGGAATAAAAACACGCCCATTAAAATATCTCAATAGAATCAACTGGCTGGGCGACATCGGAGCGACGCGTCCGGAGCCTGGCTTGAATTGAACCGAACCGAATTGGCGCAGGACCATTTACACAGCACGCTGAAATCTGCATATTGCCGCGCGTTGTCGCTATCCCAAGTTGATGCACGAGTCGCTTTCGCTCCCGTCAAAAGCAGCTGGGCACGAGCTCTTTTCAAGAATTTAGAAGGCAAGGATATGGAAAATTTTGTGTATCTGTTGGAGCCAGAAAGTGCGATCTTTCGCGCCGCTGAGCTCCCTGATCGCAACAGCATTGCATCGATCGCCGGTTTAATTGGCAGTGATCTTATTCAGATGATCCGCTTCGACGACATGCACTCGCTATTTGTTGGCGAAGAAGCTTTGCGAGTTGGGTTAACCGCCTTTACGATCTTTGACGGGTACCCGATCCCTCTTGCCGGGCAGATAGCGCTTTTGGGAGGCGATGGTAGTAAACCTTATCGTTCGCCGTCAATAACGATGACGGAAGCCGCGCGACGTTTTGAATGTTGCCGGCCGGTGCTTGATCCTGTGTTTGTTCCGATGGACCGAGTGGCGAACAAGGGCCTCATCGTTGCGGGCGCACTGGAAGGCCTGCAAGTGCGTATTGATCGCCGCTCCCCGGTGCTCCTATGAGCGCAATGACGAATGATAGGATCCAGGAGAATGAACTCTATCGCGCCGATTCGCTGAGAGTCCGCGAGCGTGGCGACATGGGCTCGAGAAACGGAAAGCTGACGCCTCAAAGCGGCGTTTACTACGTTGCCGAAGGCCTCCCGTTCAACTGGACAAAGGTCAACACTGAAGGTCGGAAGACGTTCAGTGCCGGTCTCCAACTACTCTGAGGACTATCGAAGAGACATATGATAACTCTATCGGCGGCTAACACGTCGTTGCGCAGCAATTGATCTTTGATCTTCCCTCAGATTGCTACACTCAGACTGCTCGATCGGCGCCGCAGATTGAAAGCCTGCGTTTGTCCGTTTGGCGATAACTGGGAGGCGGGATCGCCTCCCCGCTGCACGGGCGATCGAGTGATTGAAAAGCCGGCTTCAACTGTCACTTGCTCAAGCTGGCACAACCTTTGAATGCTCGCCTTGCGGGGATCAAAGCAGCCAACTGAATTCGATTATTGGAGAAAGCGACGAAGCGCATGCCAAATGTGCATCACATCGGGGTCTCGACGGTGGCGGTGCCAGCTGCGGACGCCGCACGTCAAACCGGCATAGCCGTCGACCACTGCGACGATTGCCAAACACGCTATTTCAGCCGACCATGCCAGATGGGTCTCAAGTTATATTTTGATGACTATGTGCTCTTCCGCGTTTTTTCGCGCGCACTTGAAGAAATTGAGATGGGGATTGCCACCGCGACCGAGGCAACCGGCCTTTCGCTTAGGGAGCTGCGGGATATACCAGCCCGCAGTTTCCCGGCAAGGCTTATCCGCGCTTTTGCCCTGCAAGAGGCGAGTGATTGCGTGCCTGATGCGGAGGAGCAACTGTTGCGCGATATGCTCCTAGGGCATGTGCGGCCAGGCGACCCTGAGGGCGTGCGTTTTGCTAAGATCATTGCGCGACGTTCCATGCGCGAAGACCACCTCTGGCGGGATCTCGGCTTGCTTGACAAAGCCGAACTTAGGAGATTGCTGTTCGCGCATTTTCCGGCGCTGGTGGCAGGCAACACCAACAACATGAGGTGGAAGAAGTATTTTTACCGCAAGATTTGCGAAGCTGAAGGCTTTTCCCTTTGTAGCGCTCCCAGCTGCAAGGAATGCGGCGATTTTAATGAATGCTTTCTCCCTGAGGAAAGCGGAAGTCTTTCTGGAGCGGCAGAGTTCGTCGGGCGCGAGATCTTGAAAACGTGAAGGCCACAGATGCAACTTGGCGGGCTTGTCCGGCGACGTTGAACCGATACGGGGGATTATTGCTCCCGATATTACGACTGTGCGGGCACGCGCAAATGCCACTTTCCTAAAGATGAGCGGTGATGTCGTCGTCGGATAATGATCATCGGTCAATTCTGATAGCACCTACTAAAATTGCCTTAAGCTCTTCGCCGTATTCGACTACGCGATCCACAATTTGTCGGAGCTGAGCGTATGGCCGGAAAAAAGCGTCCGCGACTAGCGCTTTAACTTGATAGCTTGCTCACGATCTTTGCTGTAGCCTTCGAGCATTTCCTCAGAATCTGGCCCGCTGACGATCGAAACCGGCTCCGTTGTCAATCTCAGCCAATGGCGAAACAATCCGGGCCTGCAAGACTGCAGCTGCCAAGCTGTCGGCATTCCCCCTATTTGTTCATGGAGACAGCATAACAGCGAGTTTGTTGTAAGCGACAATCTCTACTGTGCCTTCATATGCGTTCTGCTGATCATCCGGCCTTGATTCGACGCGTGGTGCGAAGCCGATCGGCCGTCAAGACGGTACCGATCTGCTTGGCTCTACGACTTGCCACACTACTTCTGTCCCTCGCCTGAGATGTAAGGATACGGACGAGATTTGTTGATCTTTGACGCAAGCGATTTCCAACCGACAAGACCTCGCAGCCGCTTCGTCCAGTTTGGCGGTTTCGAGACAAGAGTTTGTCGATCCCGCCTTCGAAAGTTCGGAACTAAATAGCTGAAGATCAGCAAAACAGCTGTTTTATATGCTGCTGCCCACATGGCACGGGTTTTGAAGATTGCCATGCGAGGCGGCGCGAGCTGCCTGCCTTTTACTCAGCGATGGATGGAACGAAAGAAGGAAGGCGATATGTCAGATTTGCGTCAAATCGCATTTTACGGCAAAGGGGGGATCGGCAAGTCCACCACCTCCCAAAATACGCTCGCAGCGCTTGTCGACCTCGGGCAGAAGATCCTGATCGTCGGATGCGACCCGAAAGCCGACTCCACCCGGCTGATCCTGAACGCCAAAGCACAGGACACGGTTCTGCATCTGGCAGCGCAGGAAGGTTCGGTGGAAGACCTTGAGCTCGAGGACGTGCTCAAGGCCGGCTACAAAGGCATCAAGTGCGTGGAGTCCGGCGGTCCGGAACCGGGCGTCGGCTGCGCCGGGCGCGGCGTCATCACCTCGATCAATTTCCTTGAAGAGAACGGTGCATATGACGATGTCGACTACGTCTCCTATGACGTGCTCGGCGATGTGGTGTGCGGTGGCTTTGCGATGCCGATCCGTGAGAACAAGGCCCAGGAGATCTACATCGTGATGTCCGGCGAGATGATGGCGCTCTATGCCGCCAACAACATCGCCAAGGGCATCCTGAAATATGCCCATTCCGGCGGCGTGCGGCTCGGCGGCCTGATCTGTAACGAGCGCCAGACGGACCGCGAGCTCGACCTCTCCGAGGCGCTGGCTGCCAGGCTCAATTCCAAGCTCATCCACTTTGTGCCGCGTGACAACATCGTCCAGCACGCCGAGCTCAGGAAGATGACGGTGATCCAGTACGCGCCGGACTCCAAGCAGGCCGGGGAATATCGGGCGCTAGCCGAGAAGATCCATGCCAATTCGGGCCAAGGGACCATTCCGACCCCGATTACCATGGAAGAGCTCGAAGACATGCTGCTCGACTTCGGCATCATGAAGAGCGACGAGCAGATGCTGGCCGAACTACAGGCCAAGGAGTCAGCGGTGGTTGCGGCTCAATAACTGCCGCTGTCGACAGGACGCGCTGGCCCTTGCGCCAGCGCGTCCTTCCAAGAAAGCCGCTTCGGCGACGACGACCTAACCCGAACCTTGAAAGGGGGCAGGGGCCCATGAGCCTTGATTACGAGAATGACAGCGTTTTGCATGAACAGCTCATTGCGGAAGTATTAGCGCAATATCCAGACAAGGCGGCGAAGCGCCGCAAGAAGCACCTCAGCGTCGCAACGAGCGGCGACGAGCCTGGCGATGAGCCGAAGGCCCTTTCCGAATGCGACGTCAAATCGAACATCAAGTCCATTCCGGGCGTGGCATGTGCCCAATAGGACCACGCTTTCGAAGGAAAAAAACGTGTCAAATATTGTATGTGAACGTGACACGGACTGCAGGCGAAAGTCTTTGCGCGCACCGTCGTCGATTTTCGTTCCGAACACAAATAGCGGGGCGCAGTTGCCTTGGTATACTATCTACCCAACAATACAGGAGTTTTCTCCAGAAATCGGCGCCCACACTTATGAGCAATGGCTGAGAAGCCAGGGAACTGATGACGCTGTCTCGCTCTATCTCCACATTCCATTCTGCCGCTCGATGTGCTGGTATTGTGGTTTTCCGACTAGCATCACTCGTCGGGACACTTTGATAACCGATTATCTAGCAATGCTGCGCGAGGAAATCCGCCTGGTCGCCGAGCAAGTGCCGCAGGCACTCTCCGTGGGTGACGTGCACTTTGGCGGCGGATCCCCGACCATTATGCCATCGGCAGACTTCCTGTCGCTAATGGAACTCCTGCGCGGCCGTTTTGCGCTTGAGCGAGGTGCAACCATTGCCGTTGAGGTCGACCCGCGCACGTTCACCACCGATATGGCCGAAGCCCTAGAAAGAACCGGTGTGAATCGCGCAAGCGTCGGTGTGCAGAGCTTCGATCCCGTCGTACAAAAAGCGATCAACCGGATTCAGAGCGAGGCGCAAGTGATGACCGCCGTCGAAAACCTCCGCCTGTATGGGGTCAGGCGTATCAATTTCGACTTGATGTTCGGTTTGCCGAACCAAACCGTCCAGTCCTGTCTCGAGAGCGCTATGTTAGCTATTGCGATGCGTCCCGACCGCCTCGCGGTTTTCGGTTATTCCCACGTTCCATCTTTTCGAAAAAATCAGCGCTTGATTGACACAGCAGCACTGCCCGATATAGCCGCGCGAGCTGAGCAGGCCTCAGCCATGGCCGATACGTTAGTTGCAGCAGGCTATCTGCAAATTGGTCTCGACCATTTTGCTTTGCCGGATGACGAGCTTGCAATAGCACAGAGAGCTGGTCGTCTGCGCCGAAATTCGCTTGGTTACTCTGCCGAAACCTGCTCAACTGTCATCGGTTTGGGCGCGTCCGCCATTGGTCGTTGCGGCGACGGTTACGTTCAAAACGATCTCACGCAAAGCTGTTATAACCGGCACATAGCATCCGGCCGCTTGGCGATCTCAAGGGGCTACCGTTTAGCTACCGAGGATCGCGTAAGAGCTGCAATCATCGAACAGCTCATGTGCTACTTGGAGGCGGACATATCAGCAATCTGTACGGCTCAGGGATTTGATCAGACCCATCTAGTGAGTTCAGCTAAGCAGCTAGAGATTCTGGCTGAGGATGGGATCGTTGAGTTTGACAACGGTTTAGTCAGTGTGCGGCACGAACGTCGCTCTGCCCTTCGCCATGTCGCTGCCGCGTTCGATGCTTATCTTGGCCGCCAGCCGATCTAGACTGGCAAACGGAGGACCTTGGAGTGATCACTTAATCGAGCTCGAGTTCGTCGAGATGTTAGGCAGGAGGCAAGCCCCCAATTGCTCGATTTTAAATCGATCGCTGAATTCGCAGTCCATGGCATGTGTCGGTCTCGATCGCGTCACAGTTCAGCTCTCGCCACTGGCAAAGAAATCCGCCGTCAAATATCGTGAAAGGTCTGGCGCAGCACGGCTTCACCGGCTCGGTTGCGCGCGCCAACTTGAAGCAGGCGACACCTTCGTTCAAAACGGACCAGACGCCCGGACAGTTCAGCTTGACGCCACCAATGCGGCTTCGATTGCGCAGGCGGCGGAGACGCGCATCCAGGAAACCTGCGGCAGGCTCGATGTTCACGGTGGCGATCGAGCGCGGTTAAATGCCTAGAACATGGCCTAAACACTCTTGTCGTTGATCTCGACGAAATGGGACCGTGTTCGGACCCCAATTATTTGTCCTTGCCGTACACAGGTGATGCTGCCGTTGGCTCCACTACATGCCCAGGGCGACAGGTTGTTGCACTGCGACAGGTCACCGTTCAAACCGCTCCAGCATTGTTCTCAACTGCGCGTTTTGCAGCCTTAGCTTTCTGGCTAGCTGCCTCCTGAGCACCCTGATGTCTTCGTCGAGGCTCATCTGGTCCGCAGTGTGAACTGCCGGGGCAGCGTTTGCAATCGCGGCTGATGCCTTCTTACGCGGGGCGACCTCGAGAGTTCGCTCGAGCCTCGTAGCATCGTGCCCAGCGGCGATGTCGGTACTAAGCCCGCCGAATGGAGGTGGATCGGCCGCCTCAACGTTTTTGGCATCTTGGCCTTCGACCTGATCGTGGCCACCGATTCCGACTTCCTTAGAAACAACAAACTCGGTGGAAATTGCAGGAGAATGGCCGTGACGGGGAGGCCCCTCGCTTGCCGGTCGAACGGCGCTTATCAGGCTCTTCTCGGCAGGCGTTTCGGTCGGACCGGCAATGGCCAATGTGTCCGGCGTAACCTTCTGGTCCGAGCCGTTTTCTCGCTTTTGTTCGCGACCCGGTGAGATCAGTCGGGCAAGAAGTTTCCAGGGAGACGCCATCTATCCGACCTCGCGTTTTATCCCGCAAGCAGGCAGTGAGTTTGGGGTCCGGCAACAGCATTACCGTTGCCGAATTGTTTGTCTCGATAAGAATGTAGATCCGGTCGCTTATTGACCGGCTGCTTATATCAATCGAGCTTGAGCCGTTTGCGCAGATCTTCATTTTCAGCGCGAAGTTTTCCAGCAAGAAGCTTGCGCAGCCGCTGATTTTCCTCTTCCAACTGCAAAAGGTCTGCCATTTCATCGCTCGCCGTCATCGGGGCAGCCGGCGCTGCCTGCACAGCCTTTGGAGCACGGCGCACAGGTGCGCGTTTGGCGCTCGCCGTGGCTTCGATAGCCTTTGTCTTGCGCCCTCTCCTCTTCACACCACCGTCCCCGGCCAGCGCAGCTGCCGGCTCTGCCGTAGCGTCAGCTAACGCGGTCTCGAGTGCCGCGACTTTTTTGGCGCGCGGTTTGCGCTGTTTCTTCGGCGCATTAGGCGTTTCGACAACGGTCTGTCCATCGACCTTGGTTGTCGTATTAGTCTCGTCGGCCATGCTCATCTCCTGTGTATCTGATGCAGTTGTCGACGGCCCGAGAGGCGCTGTCAACAACTGCTCGGCCTGATCTTGTTCCGGCAAAGACATTTCGCTGTCGGGTTTGCCACTCTGAGAGCTACCTGACAGAAAAGGCAATGCCTCTTCCTCTAGATCGCGCGCGACTGACTTTAGATCCACATTGCCCCAGATCGAGTTCGATCTGGCATCAAGTTTTCGCCTGCCGTTCTTGTACTCGACGGCAAAACTGCGTTGCACTTTTTTCAATATAAGAGGCCTTGGAGAATCCACGGGGTGGCTGATGTTATGCTGGAACAGCACGAATAGCGCCTACCGGACTACCAGTCTATACCCACGGTCTAGCCTGAGGCCAATTTTTTAGCGCCGCATTATTTTTTGGAGTTACCGCGGCCTCTGCCGATTTATCGTCCCGGTCCCTAAAGTGGTGAAGGAGCCGCGCACCAACCCAGGCTTCTCCTTCGTCGGCTGGCGCTTCAAAGACCAGATGCTGCGCACTTACGCCGGGGAAAATGTTGAAGCGCTTGGCCCACGTTTCGCGGCACTCGCAGCGGCGGTGCTGACCAAGACCGAACGCAGTTTCCTTGCAGCTAGCGCCGCCATTAGGCTCATTGATGTGCCGAGACGAACATGCGGCTTGGCTTTGTCGGCTGAAACAAGAGTAGCGAAGGAGTGTTGCTTTTATGACAAGACACGAGGAGTTTGTCGGTCGAATGTCACAGGCGGATCTGCCTTGCACACGGCCGCCATAGAGAGAAGGATGGGGTCGCCGCTCGCTTCACTGCTGAGTCACGCCATCGTTTTCGTGAATGCATTCCATCCAAACAATCGATTTTACTGATCGAAACGGTTGCCATTAGAAGACGCTGAAGAAGCGTTTTGTAAAAGCCGTAATTCGGAGTTCTTAAAATGGGTCCTCGGGTGCCGTGGAGACTGTGCTGGGAAAACGAGATGAGGCAGTCGGTCTGCTGCCTGGTCTCGATCGTTATCTTGCGCTCGACGTGATCGGGTAGAATCTTGGTCGTTGCTTCTCGACGTTTCAGTGGGCTCTCACGGGACGCACTTTTGCCCCGGTCGATGCCGCCTCCTATTCGTCTTCACCGCGCGCTGGTCATCTTTCTACTGCTTCCCCTTCTAGCGTTTGTTGCAGATCGGTTCTCACGCCGTGGGCGCCGTTCGACGTGATTATCAATGGCGGCCCCACCGCGTGGGAGCTGAGTTCGGTACTGGCGCATATGCGAATGACGGAGGCCGGCGGCGGAATTCTGTGTGCTATGCCTCGGAGCCAACGCAGGCGCACTCGCCGCTGCAAGGATACGGTCTGCGACCTTTGCAGCGACCACCAAACGTCGTTGTGGCTGTCGGGCGGAAAGATGAAGGACTGGGTAATGTGGATACGTTACGCGGCGTTACTGCCGCAAATGCTTCGGTCTGGGGCTCTGTTAGCGCCGATTGTCGGCAATCTCACCGATCCGGTCACGATCTGATTTCGGCTTCGACCCGTGAGCTCTAGCTGCACTGTCAAGCGCCACCCTATGAAACTGCGAAAGCCGGTGGCCAGACCAGAGCGACCTACCTTTCGAAACGAACTGGAGAGCAACATGCTGTGTCTAGGGCTCAGTGGCGGTCTAAGCAGAGTCTACGAAAATTCGTTCGATCTACCGAACACCTTTATGCACGATGGGGCTGCGGTTCTCGTTCGCGACGGGCGAGTGATAGCGGCGGTCGAGGAGGAGCGCCTTAACCGGATCAAGCACTCCAACAAGTTACCAACGCGTTCGATTCAATATTGCCTCGCATCTGCAGGTGTTCACCTGAGCGACATCGACCGCATCGCGTATTATGCGACCGAGGCCTATTGCAACGCTGTGCTCGAGCGCGTGCGCCTCTCTCACCCAAGTACCCCAATACCGGACGCGAGACTGTTGTTGTGCGGATTACTCGGGCAAGAATTTGGTGCCGAAATTGATCCCTCACGTGTGTCGTTCGTGAGCCACCATATGTCGCACGCGGTGAGCTCGTTTTTCATGTCGGGCTTCGAGCGAAGTTTGGTCCTCTCAATTGACGGCGGTGGAGACTTTCTTTCGGGGCTTTTGGCGATTGGTTCCAGCACGGAGATTGAGCCACTCGTGACATTTCCGGAGAATGATTCTCTAGGGCTGCTATACTTGGAAACGATCCGCTACCTAGGTTATGGCGCGTTCGATGAATATAAGATCATGGGTCTGGCACCTTACGGCAATCCCGCTTCGTACCGCGAGATCTTCGAACAATTTTACGAACTCCTAGACGACGGTGGTTATCGGGTCCATCTCGACCGAGTTGGTCCTACGTTGCTCAGTAACATTCAAATACGCCAGAAAGGCATGCCGTTCACGCAGCAGCATAAAGATGTGAGTGCTTCACTGCAGGAAGCACTGGAACGGATCGTGTTCCACGTCCTACGGCATTACACCAAGGTTACGGGCATCGAACGACTGTGTTTGGCCGGAGGAGTGGCTCACAACTGCACTTTGAATGGCAAGCTGCTGTACTCGGGGATGTTTGACGACATCTTCGTGCAACCGGCTGCCCATGACGCTGGCTGCGCACTAGGCGCCGCATTGATGGCGTCTCATGATCTGGGGCATCCGGCACCTCGTGAGCGTTTGCAAAACGTCTATTGGGGACCCGACCTGGAGAGCGAAGGAAGCGTGGAGGAGGAACTTTTTGCTTGGGGCCAGCATCTCGAAATTGAACGGAGTGATGACGTGACAGGCAAAGCAGCCGAATGGATTGCGGATGGCGCCGTGATCGCCTGGGTGCAGGGGCGTTCGGAGTTCGGTCCACGGGCGCTAGGCAACCGGAGTATTCTTGCTGATCCGAGGCCGGCGTCAAACAAGGATCGAATTAATATGATGGTCAAGAAGCGGGAAGGCTACCGCCCATTTGCTCCCTCGGTATTGGAGGAGGACGCCGTGGAATTTTTTGATCTGCCAGGTACCTTGCGCAAATTTCCTTTTATGAATTTCGTAGTGTCTGTGCGCGAACCCAAGCGTAGTTCGCTAGGCGCCATCACGCACGTAGATGGTACGGCTCGTTTGCAGACAGTGTCACGCGAGACAAATCCCGCATATTGGGAGCTAATCAATGCTTTCGGGAAGCGAACCGGCGTTCCGATCTTGCTCAACACGTCGTTTAACAACAACGCCGAGCCGGTAGTGGATTCGGTTAGGGATGCCGTAACGACTTTTTTGACGACCGACCTGGATGCACTTGTGATCGGTCCATTTCTCGTCAAGAAGCGAATCTCAACGATGGAGGAGTGGAATAAACTAGCAGTTTCCTTGCCACCTTACGCAAGTCTCCATCAGGCGCGTGCATATTCCACCCTGGATCGGCAAGAGACTGTATGTGAGATCCGCACAGGCGCCTCCAGCCTGCAGGCCGTGCGTATTTCACCGGAGTTGTTTGAACAGCTAATTAGGATTGAGGGAGAAGCCCTGGTTGGCGACATTTTGGATGGAATCGCGCCTGTTTCAGGTAGTCGTGAGACTTTCCTAAATGAACTTCGGCAGATTTGGGAGCAGCGTTGCATATGCTTAAGCCCGGTACGTGGCCGCAAATCACAGGTATCCGTCCCCGCTGAGGCCTCGGTGACTAGTGGGCTTTCAGCATAGCTTGGGGTCGCGTCGTTACGCCAAACAAACTCGCGAATAGCAAAGCCCGCGACCGACAATGCGCCGTGCCCACCTAATCGCACGGCGACGCGTCAACAACCATGTCGAAAGAAGGGCCAAATGGCTCGGTATTTCAGTGATATCCTGTCCGAGCTCGTTCAGCAGGGGCACTTCGAAAAGTTAAGGAGACTGTGATGGATCCGGTGTGTGAGTTAAACGTACATCGACAGATCGTTTCGCTTCTCGATAAGCCTAACCCTGTAATCTTTGACATTGGGTGCAATGACGGAAGCGATGCTCAACGCTTTCTGCGCCTTCTTCCGAGCGCCCAGCTCTATTGCTTTGAGCCAGACCCCAGAGCCGCTGCACGCTTCAAGGAGAAAATGGGTTCTGATCGGGATCGGATGAGGCTATCCGAGGTTGCGATCAGCGACCGAAACGGGATGATCGAGTTTCATCCCAGCAATGGCAATGACAGCGCTAAGGAATGGGATCTCTCGGGCTCGATACGCCGTCCCAAGAACCATCTTTCTGAGTACGAGTGGGTTCGGTTTGACCCTCCGATTTCGGTTGAGACTAGGTCCTGTTGACAAAGTGGATTCCCAAATCAGCCTAGGCGTGATTCAAGACTGCTTTTTAGGAAGCAGCTATGGCACGAGGCGATTTGAGTGATGAGGAATGGCGGATTGTCGAACCGCTATTGCCGACCGAGCGTGGTCGCAAGTCTCGGCCATCCCACGACAACCGCCGCTTTTTTAACGGGATGCTCCATGTTCTGCGCGTCGGCTGTCCGTGGCGCGATATGCACGAGCGATATGGAAAGTGGAATTCGGTCTATGTTCGTTTCCGCCGCTGGGCCGAACAAGGTGTTTGGGACGCACTTCTGGAAACGCTTGTCGAACTTGGATTGACCGATGACTGGCAACATATGATTGACAGCACCACGGTTCGCGGCCATTCGCAGGCTGCGGGCGCTAAAGGGGGACTTATAAGGAGGGTTTTGGTCGATCACGCGGCGGCTTTACGACAAAAGTCCATGCCCGCGCAGACGGTCAGGGACGTCCTCTCGGCTTTGTCCTGACAGGTGGCGAGGCTTCTAATTATAGCTAGCGCCGTTCCAGCGCTTCTTACCATACCCGTTGGCAAACCTAAATCATTCCTTGCTGACAAGGGCTACGACGGCGACTCCGCCCGCGAAGAGTTGCTGATCCACGGCATTCGGCCCGTGATTCCGCCAAAAGCGAACCGGAAAGACCCGCCTTCCTGCGACTTCAAAGTTTATAAAGACCGCAACCGCATCGAACGAATGTTCAACCGGCTCAAACAGTTCCGACGGATTGCCACCCGTTACGACAAGACCCGAACTTCCTTCGAAGCGTTCCTTTTGCTGGCCGCCGCAAAAATCTGGCTGCCGCACTTCATGGAACGCCTTTAGCCCAGCAATGGCTCAAATCGCCTGTAAGCCCACCATCGCCTATCAACCGGAACCTTCGGTCCATCCGATGGTGGGGATGTGAAGACAGTCATTATTGTTTCATAACCGAAATCCGAGATGACCTCGGATGCGACTACCTCCATGCGTTCGCGGTCATCATCGCTGAAATCGGGATCGACCAAGAATTCGAGGACAATCTCGTTGCCACTCCAGCCACACGTAACGGCGGCGAGCGTCGATGATACGGCCCCGAGCAAGGCGCGTTGCACACTAAGTCGAAGTCGTATTTCCCGATCAGCTCCAGACATCAAATCCTCCGTTAGGAGCCATCTTATCGCATTATCACTGCTGACTTTGTCAACAGGACCTAGGAGTGGAGGGTGACGTTTTGCTTAAAAACACAAGCCTATAGCCGGTTCCCTTTTTGGGATTCAAGAACCGCGCCGAGTTTGCCGGAGGCTTCAACTCATGAGAGATTGGAGCCGATATGAGCAAGACAACGAACAAATTCTCGCCTGAAGTCCGTGAGCGTGCCATCCGCATGGTGCTGGATCACGAAGCCGAGCACCCCGCGCGGTGGGCTGCCGTTTCATCTATCGCGGCCAAGATCGGCTGCTCGCCGGCCACGCACGCTGCACGAATGGGTGAAGAAGACCGAGGTCGATAGCGGTAAGCGAGCAGGCCGGCCGAACGATGTCGCCGAGAATATGAATGCTCTTGAGCGGGAGAGCCGCGAGCTTCGTCAGGCCAACGAGATTCTGCGCAAAGCGTCGGCGTATTTTGCCCAGGCGAAACCTGCCACCGGAAAAGACGCTCGACAGCTTTGATTTTGATGCAGTCCCTATGGTCTCCAAGGCCCAGGTCATGGCCATTGCCGCTGCGACAGCTGGGTCGCGAAAGGTGCCAATATCCTCATGTTCGGTCCGCCGGGCGGCGGAAAGAGCCATCTCGCCGCGGCCCTCGACCTCGCGCTGATCGAGAACGGTTGGCGGGTGCTGTTCACTCGCACGACCGACCTCGTCCAGAAACTGCAGGTCGCACGGCGTGAACTCCAGATCGAATCCGCCGTCGCAAAGCTCGACAAGTTCGATCTGCTTATCCTCGACGACCTGGCCTACGTCACCAGGACCAGGCCGAAACCCGCGTGCTCTTCGAACTCATCTCCCAAGATATGAGCGGCGGTCCATCATCATCACCGCCAATCAGCCCTTTGGAGAATGGAACCGCGTCTTTCCGGACCCGGCCATGACGCTTGCCGCGGTGGACCGACTTGTTCATCACGCTACGATCATTCGAAATGAACGTCGAAAGCTAATGGCGACGTTCCGCGATGGAAGCTAAACGTGGTCGACCCAGCCGGCTTGCGGCCATTACCTCTATCTCATTGCAAACGATGACACTGAAACGTCAGGAATCCGGTCTTCTCCATACAAGGCAGCCGATCGAACAAAATGTCGTAGCCTGACGGGAGACGCAGGGGTGTCCCTCCCGCACGCGGCGCCCTTTGCTATCCCGGATGAAGGGGATGGCGGCAACGACATGCGCAAGCCCACTGAGGATAGAAGGACTGGGTGAAAAGGCGCCCCTGAAAACAGTGGGTTTGGCGACACTTGTTGGCTCGGGCAGGCAAGACGTCGTCTACATGCATCAAATGGATGACTCGCATTTAAACAATAGATTTCACCAATTTTCGCGGATGCTCCATAGACGGCCGTCTCCACTCCACCGGGTATGATCCGTTGAAAGGCTCTCAACCAATCCAACAACGCCTGTAGCCCCGAAGCACTGGCGGCGGGAATGGCATCAATCCTACCTGGTATCGCCTGGCCTTAGTCGAAGAAAGGAAACGTCTCATGAAGGTTATTGGTTACTACGTCATCGTTGCAGCGTTGCTCGCATTGACATTGCGGGCCGGGCCGTCACTTGCAGCAGATGATCGTAACCAAGATTGTGGCCCGGCGGCAAGTGACCCCCGCGCAAACCTGAATGGTGCTGACAAAGCCCATTCAGCGGAGCACACTCAAGACTTCAATTGCCAAGATACTCCTGCCGAAGAAGGTGAGTGCTACGAGTGCGTCTTACCCCCCGAAGTACATATTGAAGGCGCCGAAGTGATCGACGTCGCAGACCGAAACCTTTATCCGCGGAAAACACTGCTACTCGCCAGAATGATCAGGCACCACTGAATCGTGTCGGTTGAAGGTAGCAGTAAGACCATCAAAGCCACGGCGGCTGGAACATCGATACTTTCTCAATTTTAGGCGACCCTTTGCTTGCTGATCTCTCGTGGCGCCGCACACTGCGAGACCAAGCCTTTTCACCTTTTATCTCGCCACCTCGCTATGGATGAAGACATGCGGTTCAAGGGCCTTGATCTGAATCTCCTCGTCGCACTCGACGCCTTGATGACCGAGCGTAATCTCACGGCGGCAGCGCGCAGCATCAACTTGAGCCAACCGGCCATGAGCGCGGCCGTCGGCAGGTTACGCACCTATTTCAATGACGACCTTTTTACCATGGTCGGTCGCGAACTCGTTCCAACCCCGCGTGCGGAGCGGCTCGCGCCTTCGGTCCGCGAGGCTCTGCTTCACATCCAGGTTTCGATCATATCCTGGGATCCGTTTTGCCCTGCTCAATCGGATCGCTGCTTCAGAGTCATTCTTTCCGATTACGCCGCACTCGTTTTTTTTGAAAAGGTCGTGACGCGTGTCGCCCGAGAAGCGCCCGCCGTCAGCTTCGAGTTGCTGCCGATCGCCGATAACTACGATGATTACTTGCGGCGCGGTGACGCCGATTTTCTCATCTTTCCGGAATTGCTCATGTCGCGCGCACATCCTAAGGTGGCGTTATTCGAGGAGACCCTCGTGTGCGTGGGCTGCCGCTCGAACAAGCTACTCTCGGAGCAACTTACACTCGAGAGGTATATGTCGATGGGGCACGTTGTGGTGAAGTTTGGGAACGCTGCTTCCATCGAGGAATGGTGTTTGCTTGGGCACGGGCTTAAGAGACATGTCGAAGTAGTCGTGCAGGGCTTCAGCATGGTTCCGTTCATGCTTTCAGGGACCGAGCGCATAGCGACAATGCCCTTACGCCTGGTCAAGCAGCTCGAAAAGACAATACCCCTGCGGATCGCTGACCTTCCGCTACCTTTGCCCGCGTTCACACAGGCCCTCCAATGGCCCGCGCTTCACAATAGTGATCAGGCAAGCCTCTGGATGCGGGACGTGCTATGCCAGGAAGCATCCCGCATGCCTTCGCCCCATGAGGTAATGAGACGTCTCAGGATTTCCTAGCATTCTTTCGTGGTTTTGTCGTTCGGCGTGATTCATGGCGTCGGAATGAGGAGCCTCTTTGAAACGCCGCCGCTACAGTCTCACGGATGATCGATGATCCTGTCGCCGCTGGCCCAACAGCCGCGCTGACTGACGACCAAGTATGGAGGAACTGGACAGATGCTCTCCTACGCCCGCCGTTCAGCCGACCAATGAAACAACCTCCTCGACAGTTTGTCGACGACGCAAGTCGAAGGTTCACGCAGCTCCAATCGACATTAGCAAGGAGCGGCAAACCAACCCCTAATATGGGACGGGTTCACCACATCCGAGCCGTGGCGCCAGATTGCCCTCCGGTAATACCTCAACGTCTTTATTTTTGCGGCAGAACATTCTCACTGCCCTTTTCCACCTGATCGATCACGAGCAGCTTTACCGGCTCGGTGCCGTTGTTCGCCCCTTTATGCCATATGCCCCAGGACTCGACGATAAAATCCCCTGCCGTGAAAATGCTTTCTTTCCCAGATTCTGTATTGGTGACCGTGATCTCCCCCGAAAGCACATAGCCATAGCGCTGATAGCGATGCTGATGAATTGGTAACGTCGCACCGGGCGCAATCTCATAAATCGAAGCGATGACCTCGACATCCTTCCGTGGAACGATGATGGGCTGACCGGCAATCGTACGATCGGTCCTTAAGATAAGCGTAGCCGCGACCGCTTTGTTTTCGAACGCGTTCGCGGGACACGCCAGAGCAAAGAGCGCCGTAGCGATTGAGATGACCTTCATTTGCTTTTCTCCTGATACACGCCGGATCTTCCTGAAGGGTGTTTGCTTCCGAGTTCGGCCAGTTGCAGAGCGAAAAACCTGCATCGTCTCGCCGGCGCCGACATGGGTTCGTTTGTTCCCGGACTATGATGATTATCTTCAGAGCTCTGCGGGTCTTTTCAAGACACTGCATCGCAATACCCCTCCTGGCGTGGTGGCGAGTGGCGTCAAGACATCAGGCGCCGACGCAACAGCGCTGCCGACAGGAAGAACGGCAAAAGCGCGTAGATGCAAAGCGCGCCTATATGCAGGCCCATGCTGCTCGCGGGGCGCCCAAGCATTGCCGGGCGTATGAGGTCGATCGCATGCGCTAGAGGCAAGAACTGCGCTACCTGCTGAAAAGTCTGGGGCAGTTGCGTGATTGGAAACACCGCGCCGCACAAGAACAGCATTGGTGTGAGGACGAGCGTCTGGTAAAAAATGAAATACTCGTAACTGGGCGCAAGCGCCGTGACTACCATCGCAAGGCTCGCGAATGCAAATCCAGTGAGCATGATAATTGGCAGCACATAGACGACTGATGGCCACGTCGCATAGCCTAGCACGGTGGCGACGATTATGATTCCCGTACCGGCAAGAAATGCCTTGCTCGCTGCCCATGCCAACTCACCCAGGATGATGTCCCCAAGTGTCATTTGTGTGTAGAGCATGGCTTCCCAGGTGCGTTGGGCGTGCATTCGCGTAAAGGCCGCGTAAATCGTCTCGAACGTCGCAGACGTCATCGCGCTTGTCGCCACCATGCCGCCCGCCAAGAATGCAACGTAGGTTGTGCCGTCAACGCGACCCACAATAATTCCGAGGCCAAGGCCGAGGCCAAACAGGTAGATCATAGGATCGGCCAGACTTCCAACAATTGACGCAAGTGCTACTTTCTTCCATGCCAGATAGTTGCGTCGCCATATCGCAATCCAGTTAAAAGCGTTGGCGGGCAGAGCCGCAGCACAACCTTCATCCATCGTTCACTTCTCCATCTCGCGCCCGGTCAACCGCAAAAATACATCCTCAAGATTCGGCGGACGCTGCAGAATGCGCAAGCCCGCGCGCTGCCGTAACCGCACACGCACCTGCTCCGGGTCGGACACATAGCAAAAAAGGGTCTCGCCGCTAATTTCGATGCGATCGGCATATGGCCCGACCAGCGATTCCAACTCATGCGGATCGCCGCCGTAGATCTCAATGACTTCGCACCCGATCAGTTCATCGATCAGGTCATGCGGACGCCCTTCGGCAATGCTGCGACCTCCTTCGAGTACGCAGAGTCGATCGCATAACCGTTCGGCTTCTTCCATGAAATGGGTGGTCAAGATGATCGTTTTGCCGCGCGTAAGCAGGGAACGCAGGCGCTCCCAGATCAGGTGGCGCGCGTGCGGGTCGAGACCGGTGGTCGGCTCGTCCATGACAAGTAGCTGCGGGTCATTGATCAACGCACGCGCTAGCGTCAGGCGCCGCTTCATGCCGCCTGAAAGTTCAGACACACGCGCATTCACCTTGCTCTCTAGGCGTGCAAACTCAAGGAGCGACGACATGACCGCCTCGACTTTGCGTGTATTCATGCCGAAGTAGCGGCTGTAGACCAGCAGATTCTCGCGCACAGTGAATTCAGGCTCAAGGTTGTCGAATTGCGGCACCACGCCGATACCCTTTCGCGCCAAGCGAGCCTGGGCAGGCACCGGCACGCCGAGCACGGTAATCTTCCCCGCATCAGGGGCTGTCATGCCAAGGATCATGCGTGCGATCGTGCTCTTGCCCGCGCCGTTCGGTCCAAGCAGCCCGAAGCATTCCCCCGGGGAAACGCGGAACGATAGCGCGCTGACCACGGCCTTGTCGCCATATGTCTTACTTACGTCGGAAAAATCTATTGCGGTCATGAACATGCGCTCATCTGACCGTCGGGCGCCGTTGACCGGCATTTCTTCGGTTGGTTGGGTTCTTCCTGGTCCATCGCACCGTATGTGTTCATTGCGTCTCCATTAAAGGGCTGCAGCAGAATCCGGGAAAACGCCTCGTCCGTGGTAATTGGCACTCGTGTTGCAGAGCAGCCGAATGTCCCTGAGCTTGTTACATTCGAAGAGTAGCTCGGCGCCTTCACGGAGAGAGTGCCTGGGATGGTCTGAAATCGTGCAGATTCATCGAGATGGACAACAGCCGGAATTCTGTCCTGGCATCTCATCCGGGTCTGATGGTTAAACAACATTTCGCAATCCGGAGTTCGAGGGCTGACTATATAAGGCGCACGGGTCCTCCAGGCAGATCGGCGCCACGAGGCGGAGCCACGGGCTGCGGTGGCCGCGCGGCACCTATCACGAGGATAGTTCTTGCAGGGAAATGCCCTGTCATTGGAACGAGACCGGAGCCCTCGACGGATTCGAGAGAACTTTCAGCATTGCACCCCAGCCGTCGATGATGATTTGATCAAGAACGCGTGGATCCGGACCGTGTTGCGCCAAAGCGGCGCCAATCGCGTCGAGATTGTCGACAGTTTCATATCGCGGGTTGCTGCCCCGCTTCTCCTGCTCGACGCAGAAGGCGAGCCACCCATCCTCGACAAGCGCGTCCGCTCCGTCATGGGTCAATTTGATACCACAGATGCGCATAGTGTCTCCATGTCTGAACGTCGAGGGTTGAGCCGTTAGGAGGCAGAAAACGGATTTCGGAAACAGGCGAGCAAGCAATCTTCGTTGACCGACTCACCCCGACACTCAAGCCGCTCTACCTCGAGCAAAGTTTCGTTCAGCATGCCGAGGATCGTCTCAGCACCAGCAACGTGGCCCCAGCGACGACAGTTGGCGTCGCGCGCCGATCCGAAAACCAGATATCCATCTGGCGCAAGCATCCGCACTAAATTCCGAACAGCCCCTCTCATCTCGGCTATTCCTCCGATGTAGTAGAGCACTTCCGCCACAACGATCAGATCAAACCTCTCGTCAGGTGAAAACTGTTGAACATCAGAGACTATCCAGCTGATGTGCGGAGAACCCCTTATGCGTCGACGCGATCTTTCTATAGCCTGAGGCACAACATCGATCACGGTGAGCCGTTTGCAGTGGGGGGCTAGCTGCACCGTAAATGCGCCGGCAGCGCATCCCACTTCGAGCGCACTTGAGATGGATCCCTGGGCAAGCGCCAAGCGGAGCATTTGCGTGTGACGCTCACGCTCGAATGGATTGGCGTCGAGTCCCCATGGATCGGGTGCAGCCAGTTCCCGATTCAGCAATTGATAATTGTCGCTCTGTGTCAACTCGTTCACCTCGGTAAATAGATCTTACTCGTCGCTGCACATGCAGTCAGACGTCGTTCGCCTGGCAGGATGGCGGGCGGGCTTGAGCCTTCGAGGCGCTGTCGCATGTCCAGAACATTCTGTAGTGCGTGCATCAGCCGTCGGATGTTGATTCGAGTTGCCAGCAGAGCTGCGCGACAGCCAGTCGCTATTGCTCAGCGTGCACAGCGCGTAGGCTTTCAAGGGCAGTAGCAGAAAAATATTGATGAATGTATGCAGAGAGAATCCGAGGAACCGTAGTTGGCGGGCCCGAAGCGCTACAACGCTGCAGCGGATCATCGTCATGGCCACAATCATCAGGGCTGCCAACCAAGGCGCGGTGCCCGTCAATGCAAGCTGTGCGAGTCCCGTCAGCACTGATAGTGCCAGAAGCAGCGGTCCGAGGTTCTGTCCGACGACGTCGAGCGTAAGGAAGCGATTGAGGTTGGGCAGCAGGCGCAGCCCAAGCAACGTGTCCCGGAACGTGCTCCGCGCCCAGCGTAGTTGTTGGCGCAGATACGGTCCTAGCTTGTTCGGAACGACTGTCGCTGCGATGGCGCTCGGCACGTACTCTGTTCGAAAGCCTGCCTTCAGCATGAGAATGGTGAGATGCCGATCCTCACCGAAATCGCTTGGCTTTCCCCGAAAATACTGTGACTCGTACTGGTCAAGCAGCGAAGCGAGCGCAGAGCGACGGTACATAACACATGGACCGCAGCAGCACATAACGGCACCGAAGCGAGCTTGTGCCGCACGCTCCTCGTTGCAAGCCAGCCAGTACTCCATGTCGATCAAACGGGTCAGCCAACTGTCGTTTCGGTTGCGGGCCGTCAACTGTCCCATGGCCGCGCCGACAGCCGCATCTTGCATTTTAGGCACGAGCTTCCTGATGACATCAGATGCGAGGATCGTGTCGGAGTCGACGTTTAACACCATATCTCCAGCAGAGCGGCGTATCGCAGCGATCTGTGCCTTCCGTTTGCCGACATTCTGGGGAAGCAGGAGAATATTGAATCTGGGGTCTCGCGCGAAGGCCTCGTGCACAAGTCGCAAAGCCTCGCGATTTTCGGAACCGTCATCAACTAGGTAAACCTGCAGCCTTCCCCCGTATTCCTGACCCGCAATAGAAGCCAGGCACTCCGAAAGCGTGCGGGGATCCTCGTTGAAGCTTGGCACGATGACATCTACGCTGGGCAGCTCGTCAAAGCCGCCCAAGCCGTGGGACGCCAATGAAACATCGGTCGGCAGAGAATAAACGGCCTGCATGCTTTTATATGCAGTCGAGAGAAGTGCATAAAGCGAGACGGCGACAGTGCTGGTTGTGTCAAGCATATCCATCGGATCTTCAGAACTCCCGAGGAAGCGAGCGAAATACAAAGCCGCGATCATGCAAAGCTGGAATTATGCTAGATAACGCCATGATAGTCTGGTGGCGCAGACTGTGGTCAGCTCCTTGCTGCATTTCACTGGAGGGACAACCGTCGTGCAAGAGCACGATTGACCCCGGCCGGACAGACTGCAGCACATCATTAACAATGGCGTCGGCCCCGGGAAGAGACCAGTCTCGCGGATCTACCGACCAGTGCACGGCAGTGAGTTCCGCATTCGCCGAAGCCTTGAGCACTTCTTCGGTCCAGATGCCGTAAGGAGCTCGGATGTGCCGCACCACCGCCTGAGGCGACGCCATTTTTATGGCTCTGTTTGTCTCGAGTATCTGACGTTGCACCTCGTCGGGTTCGCAGTCAGACAGGTCTGGATGCGTCATTGTGTGGTTGGCGACTTCATGCCCCTCTGCAATCATTCGCTGGATCAATTTCGATTGATCGGCCAGGAACTCGCCGATGACGAAGAATGTTGCCGGCACCCGGTGTTCAGCCAGAATATCGAGAATCTCCGGTGTACAAAATGGATGCGGACCGTCGTCGAACGTCAAATAAACGCTGTGACGACCAGTGCCGTCATCGCGCTCACCGTGCACTTCGCACGAGCAATCGAGGTGCGTCATTGCTCTCGTCCTTTCCGGTAAATTATCCTGGTGGCCATTCGGAGACCGGCCGCCCAAAGGTAGGATGATGACGCCGCGCGTGGACGCAGGTCGAAACGCGCGTGTGGCAGCGTGTAGCGTACGCCGTTTCCCAAAATAGCGGTCACCAGACCGCCTCGTTTGAATCTGTCAATACGCGGCTCGTTGCGGACTGTACCGAGTGCGAATGTAAATTCCCTCGACATGGTCGGAGTTGCGATTCCTTTTCCGCAACGGTTCCCAACGCACGTAAATCGCATGCAAAGGCCTCATAATCTTTGCCGATTTGCCAAAACGATCGATCTTGCGATCAAAGTGACGATTGGTCGCGAACCCCGACCTATCGACGATTGCAAGATGATGCAATGGGCTGATCGAACGCTTATGCTAGCATTACATTCCAAAGCCACACATTTGACCCCTCTACACCACTGGCGCGCCATCGACGACTTGATTTCCGTCAAGATGCTCGTCTAATGGATCATGCCATTCAATTCGTAAAATCGATTGTTTGGATGATACCCATCCACGCCATAGATAAAATTCGAGCCACAGTTCCTGCTAACGGACCGAGCCTGTTGTCGTGGCTGACGCCGGATTTCCGTCGTCGCTCCCTTGACGAACTTATCATGGCTCGGCATTGGCGGCTTTCTAACCTACTCTGGGTAAAGCTCCGGAGCAGATTGAAACCTTCCGGAAGCCTGAAAGCGCCGGATAGAATTGATCGGCTATGGCTGTCAAACGACTCGAGGAACTAGTCCCACTTGCCGAATTGAAGAACGGACCCCATCGGTTTGCGTTTCGTTAGATCCGAGCACTGGCCCCAATCTTCCGCAGACGGTCGGAGCGTCGCTTTTGGCTAAGCCGATAACTGTCGCCCGGATGGTGACCACCGTCGAGAGGTGAAAGCAGGCGGTCCAATAATGCTGTGACGACCACGCGACTATGGATCGAGCTGTTGTCGTAGCGCGGAACACATTTGGAAAACAAACGGGCGCGATGGGCCTCCAAGTGGAGGTAACCGAGCTCGTCTGAATCAACAACCTGGGCCGCGGCACGATCATCGACTGCTTGTCCAGCGAGCCGCAGTTGTGAGACTCGCCAGCATCGCCGCCACGGTGGCAGCCGTGACGCAATGGTGGCCACACTTATCCATCAAGCGGATGGAGATTATCCAAACAATCGATTTTACGGATTCCCCAGGATGCTCCAGAAGACGCATGAAATAGAGATCAGGTAGCGGGAAAGGACGGGAATTGGCTAGATCGGCGCCACCCTCGATGAATCGGCGAAGCGCGCCAACATGAGCCGTACCGCAACGTAAGCTCCGGCCTCTCGCTCCGAGCCAAGTGCGATGCCGATGGGTTGGATCGGGTGCGAGATAAACGACTGAACGATGACGGAGGGCTATGCGGCGGCTTCAATGCCCGGACTGAAAAGGCGTATGGCGCCGCAACTTCCAGTCTGGCGTAAAATGGTAAATCTGTGCGACGAAGGGTCATGCATAAAATTGGCGAGAATCACGAGCGTTGATGCAGGTCCGGGAATTGATATGCAAAATTTCAGCAGGATTTAAGCCGATGCGCTTTTCCAGAACAAGGCAACGAACATGCTCGCTGGCGACCTGAAGAGGGATCGGTATGTTGTTTCTCGACGGCGGACTGGTTTCGGTGATTGTCTCTGGTCGCTGGCGGCAGCTTGGCGCTATGCACAGCGAACGGGGCGGACGCTGGCCATCGATTGGCGTGGCTCCTGCTATCTCAATCAACCCTTCACGAACGCTTTTACGGTGTTCTTCGAGCCGATTCAAGATATTGCTGGCGTACGGGTTATTTGCGATGACCAGATCAACCAGTTCTCATTTCCGGGACCGTTCTTCCCATCATGGTGGAACAAGCCCTCAATCGAGAGCGTTTACCGCCCCGATGAGCAAATTTTCCGGGAACGTGACGAACTGACCGAGCTTCTTCAAGCCCAGGACGATACTGATGCCAACACGGTAGTCTGTGATGCCTGTTTAATGTGGCGGTGCGACCAAGCTGCCGAACGCCAGATATTTCAGAGCCTCAACCTTAGACCTGAAATTCAGGCTCGTATTCACGCCATCTATCAGGAGCACTTCAAGGGGCGCAGTATCATCGGTGTGCACGTACGGCATGGCAATGGCGAAGATATAATGGACCATACGCCCTACTGGGCCGATCCGGAGTTGGCCTTACGCCAGGTGTGCACTGCCATCGAGAAGGCCAAAGCGCTACCGCATCGACGCCCTGTGATGGTTTTCTTGTGTACGGACAGCGCGCAGGTACGGGACCATTTACTCGGTGTGTTCCCCGATCTAATCACTATCCCGAAATGCTTCCAGGCGGCCCAGGCCGGGCCATTACACAGTGCATCGCTGGGAGTGGACGGTGGTATCTCTGCTCTTACAGAGATGTACCTTCTCGCCCGATGCGATACGGTAATTCGCTTTCCGCCGACCAGCGCCTTTACGCGCTATGCCCGTCTCTTCGTGCCACGTGTTATTGAGTTCGACTTGAAAAATCCGACTCGCTTGATCTTGACTGATGAATCGTCCGAGCATGAGCCGGCTTGATGAACCGGCACTCCGCTGAACAAATTCTCGGCGCCCTCGCAGGATTGAGGAGAGGTGTTCACTGGATCGCGATGTGGGCGCAGCACCCGACGAGACAAGGCCGGGGCGCATCTTCTCCTAGCGTCTCGCGCGTCCAAAGGCTTGCCGGATCATTGTTGTGAAGGGTAGCTATTGGGCGCCTTCGGTGAATGGAAACGGCACCGTGCGCTCGACCCGCACCATTGGCATAGCAAGCTCGCACGTCGGCGATTCCGATGGGATGAGGACGTTCGCGCGCCACAGCCTCGTCGGCGCCTTAGCCGACGCCCTGCCTGATGCGAGGGCGTTCGTCGGGCTTGGTCGACAGATCGCCATCAAGCTGATTTCGTGCTCTATGCGGTCGTGGGCGTGGCCGGTGCCGTTCTTTATTCCCGCATCCCGACACGTCTGGCAAACCGCGCAACCACAGAAGCCGCCGCCGCGCTAGGTCCTTAGCGCCCATCGTCCTTGCAACTCGCAACTCACTCAGCCTCGACGCATTCGCAGGCGTGATAACGCCGGCTGCGAAAGACAGAAGATGCACTGTTGTAGTCTCCGGCTCCCGCCGCTGCTTGCATGACGGCTTGCGCCAGTCGTTGACAAAACTCAATTGGCCAGCCAGCATTTCCGTTGCCCGGCCATTTGTAATGACTAAGTCTGAGGTGGTGCCATGCCTCGCATGATCAGGTTCATACTCACGCGTTTGGCGACGGGGTTCGCAATTGGATCCGCCGTGGGCTTCTTCGTTTGGCAAAATGGATTTGCCGCGGCAGGCACGCTTGAGAATTATCTCGCGAAGGGCCTGTTCATCTACCTCTTCGCAAGCACCATCAGCATGGGTTATCTCGCGACGGCCCCTCGAAGAATAGCGCCGGACGCTCTCCGTCGCATGTTGGTGCTCGTTGCGCCCGTTCGTCTGCACTTCCCTATTAAGCCCGCCAGTCCGACGGTATCCGCATGTGTCGTCAGCGCCACCGTTGATGCGGACAAGGCCTGAAGCAAGCGATGAAGACAGTCGAGATCACAAAAACAATCCGTCCTGGTGCTTTTTTGCGCCTGGCCATAACGGAGCAAGCGATCGCCATATTGACGGTTGTCGAATTCCGGCGCGGTTATCGCCCTGCCCCGAGGTCAGCACGCCTTCCGCAGCAGATCGACGCTGTCAACCACGACGACCCTGCCTCTGACTTCGACCCCTGCAGGACCGAGGGCAGCGAAAGCCCGCGAAAGGGCTTCGGGCGCAACCCCGAGTTTGCCGGCCAGAATTCTTTTCCGGTAAGGCAGGCGAAAGGTGGCCTGCGATGCTGAGGCCGGGCAGCGGCTGACGAGGTAATTCGCAACACGCTGTGCAGCCGTGTGCAGCCGGTCTCCCGCTATGCAATCCATGGCACCGAGCAGATGCCGGGCCATGATGCGCATGACGTTGCGACGCATGACGGGGTCCCGGTCGGCAAGCGCCCGCAACTCCACAAGGTCGAACAACGCGACCTCTGCGCCGTCGGCGGACCATGCGCTGTAGGTGTAGGAGCCGCCTGCCGACAGGAGATATTCACCGAACGTCTCACCCGGTTCGCAGATGCAGATATCTGCCTGGCGCCCCGCGGATTCCGACTTCGAAAGTCGCACGAAGCCGCGCATCACGCAATAGACGAACGACGCCTGCTGGCCCTCGGCGATGATCCGCTCGTCCGGTGCGAAGATCTGGAACTGAGCCGTGTCGGCCAGTTCTTCTATCCTTGCTTTGTCCAGGCCGTGAAACAGGTCAGATCGCAAAAGTATGGGATGTCTCGATAGCATCGATCTTCCTTTCGTTTCGGCCGTGAGCGGTTCAAGGTCTTTTGCAATCGGTTTCGTCCTCGACGAGGATTCGCCAAGCTGCTCCTTCAAGGTCCTCGTACTGGCGGCTCGTCAGCGACCAGAGGAACGCCAGGAGACCCATTCCCCCCATCAGCAGTGCGATCGGCATCAGATAGATCAGCATGTTCATGCGGTTTCAACTTCCGCACGTCCGCCGGCAAGCGGCTCGCTCCGTAGGCCGAAGGCATTTAATCGCAGCGCATTCGTCACGACGATGATCGACGAAGTCGACATGGCCACCGCCGCTATCAGCGGCGTTGCCAGGCCGGCGATTGCGATCGGTACCGCAAGCACGTTGTAACCGATGGCGAGAGCAAAGTTCTGGCGAATGAGGCTGGCGGATCTTCGTGCAACGGCGATTGCCTCAGGAACGGCATCGAGACGATCGTTGAAGAAGATAAGGTCGGCGGCTTGCCTGCCGACGTCGGATGCGGTTGCAGGCGCCATCGAGACCTGCGCGGCGGCCAGCGCCGGTGCGTCGTTGATCCCGTCGCCGACCATGAGCACGCGATAGCCCTCGGCGCCCAGCCTCTGGAGTTCCTCGACCTTCTGTTTCGGCCCCAGGTCGCCCAGAGCTTTGCCGATACCGAGAGCCCGCGCTGTGTTGTCGACGACGGCCTGCCTGTCGCCGGATACTATCAACGTTTCGATACCGGCTGCAGCGAGCTGGCGGAAAGTCTCCGCGGCGCCCGGACGAAGCGTGTCGTCAAACAGGAAACGGGCGAGATCGACGCCGTTTTTCGACAGGACCACCTCCGAAAACGGAGTATCGCCCGCGGGCGTGAGCCCGGTTCCGCAGGCAAAGGCCCGGTTGCCGAGCCGATAGAAGTCCGCTCCTTGCCAGGCTTCCAGCCCCCCGCCGGCGATTTCCGTGACCCTGTCGAAGGCGAAGGGGTAAGAGATGTCTATGTCCCGCACCAGACCCTGGGAAAGCGGATGCCGTGAATGCGCCGCCATTGCGCAAACGATGGCTCTATTGCCCGCGATCGAGTCGATTCGGACGAGGCGGGGCCGGCCCATCGTCAGGGTGCCGGTCTTGTCGAAGGCCACGATGTCCGCGTCGGCCAGTCTTTCGAGCGCCGAACCGTCCTTCACCACGATGCCCCTGCGGAAAAGTTCGCCGGCGGCGACCACCTGGACCACCGGTACAGCAAGGCCCAATGCGCAGGGGCATGTGATGATCAGCACCGCGACCGCGACCAGCATGGCCTGTTTCCAATCGCCCCCAAGCAAGCCCCAGGCGAGAAAGGAGGCCAGCGCCAACAGGTGCACGGCGGGAGAATAAAGTGCTGCGGCGCGATCGGCGACCCGGCGATAACGAGCCCTGCCGCCCTCGGCCGCTTCCATCAGGCCGATGATCTCGGAAAGAAGCGAATCCCTTGCCACTTTGGTCGCCCGCAGGACGAGCGAACCGGTCAGGTTCATCGCACCCGAATTCAGCGCGCTGCCTGCGGCGACGGCGACCGTGCTGCTTTCACCGGTGACGATGGAGAGGTCAACATCGCTCTCGCCGCTGACGATCATGCCATCGACGGGAATGCGTTGGCCGGCGGCAATCGCGATGTTATCCCCGACGGCGATCTCTTCGACCGGGATGTAGTGCCGCGACCCGTCCGGCATCATCAGCTGCGCCCCGCGCGGCGCCAGTCTGGCAAGCCCGTTGATCGCGGCGCGGGCTTTTTCCCGCATCACATGATCGAGGGTTCTGCCGATCAGCAGGAAGAACAGCAGAGACACCGACGCGTCGAACCAGGCATGTTCGCCATGGTGCATGGTTTCCCATAGGGAGACCGCATAGGACAGCGTCACTGCAAGCGAGATCGGAACATCCATGTTGGTGCGCCTACGCTTGAGCCCGCTCCAGGCCGATTTGAAGAAGAAGCGTCCACCATAAACCAGCGCCGGCGCCGCGATCATCGCCGAGATCCAGTGAAACATGTCGCGCGTGGCCGCATCGGCGCCCGACCATACCGACACCGAGAGCATCATGATGTTGGCGGCCGCAAAGCCGGAAACTCCAATCGCCAGCAGTAGCTGGTTCCGGATCCTGTCGGTTTCGGGTGCTGTCGACGTGATGAGATGGGCGCGGTATCCGGCCAAGGTGATCGCGGCGAGGATTTCGGAGGGATCGGTCGCCTTCGCCTCGATCTCTTCCTGATAGACGCAGGTGACACGCCTGGCGGTGAGATTGACCCGGGCTTTCCTGACGAACGCAAGCGCCGACAGCGCTTTTTCGAGGGTCAATATGCAGTCGCCACAGTGGACGTCGGGCACGCTGAGGTCGACCTGGCGTAACCCAGCCCCGAGCGGGTGGCTTGCAAGGCATACCTCCTCGGCGCTGGCGGATGTCGCGCTGAGGCCGAGAACGCTTTCCGCATCCATCGAGCAGCAGGTCATTGGCGGAACTCCGCGGTGTCGAAGCGTTTGGCCTCATGCATGACGACCGCCCCGTTCATTCTCGATATGGCCTCGACGATCCAGTCGCCGGCGACAACCTGGTGATCGGCTTCGAACCGCCCTTCGCCCGTCTTCCGGAGCGTCACGCGGAAATCCTCATGATCGCCGACGGGCCGTTTGAAGTTCAGCGTGACATCATCGATGATCGCAGGCGTGCCGGCCTGGTCGTGGATGTCGTAACGGATTTGGCTGCCCTTAACGACGAGCGCGCCCTCGACGCCGGAGGCGGCCATTGCCTTCATCGCTGCCGCCCTGGTGTTGAATTCCTGGCTGGCCACATAGGTGTTTTCCACGACGATGCCACTCCAGCTGGACGCAGCATAGAAGGCCATGGTGGCGTTTACGGCGATCACTACGGCGAAGAATGCCGAGGTGGCAAGCAGCACGTGCAAGCCGGTAAAGCCCTGAGTAGAAGTCTTCATTTCACGTCTCCCGGCGCGTTGAACGCCGCGCGATAGCTCGCCCGGTCGGCTTGACCTGCGTCTTGACCTATATCTTCGATGACGAAGAGGAATTCGTTGATCTCTGCCCCGTCTGGGGCGCGCGTGACGAAGACCTTGAGCGTCGTGGCCGCGTCGGGTTCGACGTGAGCGGTGAAGCTGCGGGCATCCTGCCCGCCGAACTCGGGAATGCGCATTGTGCCCCCCTCCAGCCCGACGAGGGTGATGGTCACGTCCCGCGGCTTCGGCACCATGTTGAGGACATGCAGCGTGTAGCCGTTTCGGATGGAGCCGTCGCTTTCCAGAACATATTGAGGGTTCCGGTCGTGGATAACGTTGAGCCTGAGCCGATCGCGTAAGGCGAGATGGACGACCATGGCGACGCCGATCGATGCCCAGACGACACCGTAGAAGACAATTCTTCGGCGGAAGATGATGCGCCAGTCGAAATTCCGGACAGCTGGCATGAAGCTTCCGTCGTCGTTTCGGACATTGGAGGGCTGGATGGCTGTCCGTCCTCCGTCAGTAGCAAGCGACATGTTGCTCGAATATTCCTTGAGCGTCGCATAGGCGATCAGGCCGTGTGGCTTCCCGAGCTTGTCCATGACGCCGCCACAGGCGTCGATGCAGAGGGCGCATGTGATGCATTCCATCTGCTGGCCGTCGCGGATGTCGATCCCCATCGGGCAGACGGCGACGCAGGCATTGCAGTCCACGCAATCGCCCACCGGCAGACCCTGAGCCTTCTTGCCATGGCGCGACCGCTGCTCGCCCCGCCAGTCGTTGTAGGTGACAACAAGCGAATTCTCATCCAGCATCGCGCCCTGAATGCGCGGCCACGGACACATATAGGTGCATGTCTGTTCGCGCATGAGGCCGCCAAGCACATAGGTCGTCGCGGTCAGGGTGGCGATCGTGGCATACGCAGCGGCAGGAGCGCTGCCGTCAAACAGTGAAGCCGCCAGGCTCGGCGCGTCGGCAAAATAGAAGATCCATGCTCCGCCCGTGGCGATGGCGATCAGCAGCCAGATCGCGTGCTTGATCACCCGCTTCCTGAGCTTGTCGAAAGTGAAGGGGTCGGCATCGAGCTTCATCCGAGCGTTTCGGTCGCCTTCGACAGCGCGTTCGACGACGAGAAAGAGATCGACCCAGACGGTCTGCGGACAGGCATAGCCACACCAGGCGCGGCCGACAGCGGCGGTGAGGAGAAAGAGGCCGAAGCCCGCCATGACGAGCAGGCCCGCCACATAGTAGAATTCCTGCGGCCAGATCTCGATGAAGAAAAAGAAGAAGCGCCGCGAGGCGAGGTCGACGAGGATTGCCTGATTGGGCGCATAGGGACCGCGGTCCCAGCGAATCCACGGCGCGAGGTAATAGGTGCCAAGCGTGAGCAGCATCAAGACCCATTTGAACCGGCGAAAGGGCCCTTCGGCTCGTTTCGGAAAGATCTTCTTGCGCGGCGCATAGAGAGGCTGGCGGTTGCGCCGGGCGTTGACGGGTTCGACGCGAACGTGGTCAATGTCATTTAGATTAGGGCGGGTATAGAGATTCATAGGACCTGTCCGATTTTCACCACTCTTTTCCCAGCCGTGGCGGATCCGTTCCTTGATGCAGATCAAGAACGACCGTGCAGAAGCGAAAAGGCCACGCCCCAGAGTAAGGGCGTGGCCGGAGGACAGCGGCGGAGAAACCGCTGGGACGTCCTCCACAGGAGCTGAAACTATCGGCTCGTCTGCTTGTGGTCTTTGAGGCAGATCAAACTCACCATCGAATTGCCGATTTTTGCAGGGTCGTCCTGCTCCGAAGACGCAGGCATCTGTTGGGCGCGGGCTGAGACACGCGATCGGATAACAGCACGCGGCGCGCCGTAGAGAGGGAGGATCGGATTGCGGTCGTGGGCTGTCATGTCTCTTCTCCTTACGTGCCGCCGCCGAGCGCATGAACGAAAATAGTAAGCTCGTTTACCGTTGTGTCCCCCAGGCGCGCTGCCCAGGCAGGCATTACGCCATGTTTGGGAGAGGCAACCTGACGAAGGATGGCGTCTTCACCCCGCGACTTCAGCCAGATTGCGTCGGCGAGATCCGGCGCACCCATTTCCACCTTTCCTTTGGCGTCCTCGCCGTGACATGGGGCGCAATTGTCGAAGAAAACCTGTTTTCCGGCCGCCGCCAGACCGACATCCGAGGGCGTATTGGTCAGCCCCCAGACAAAGGCGGCGACCTGCTTCATCTGGATGGGCTCCAGAACACCGGCAAAGGGCGGCATTTCGGAGGAATGGCTATCCGTATCGCCGTCGAAGCGGATGCCATGAGAGATCGTGGCCTGGATGGCATTCAGATCCCCGCCCCACAGCCAGTCGTCGTCGTTGAGATTCGGAAACCCCGGACCGCCGCTCGCTCCCGATCCATGGCAGGGCGCGCAGTTCACCTTGAAAGCGGATGCGCCGCCAGCGATCGCGAATTTACGAAGAGCAGGATCCGCGTCGATCTCCTCCACTGTCTTGGCAGCGATCAGGTCATGGAACTCCGTCTGCGATGACTTAGCGAGATTGAGGTCCTGCTGCAGCTCGGCGCGCGTTGAATAACCGAGATAGCCGTTAGTGGCGGAAGTGATCATCGGGATGGCCGGGTAAGCGATGGCGTAGCCGATCGCCCAGAGGATCGTCACGTAGAAGGTCCAGATCCACCAGCGCGGCATGGGATTGTTGAGCTCTTGGATGCCGTCCCATTCATGACCCGTCGTTTCGACGCCGCTCAGTTCATCGATATGCTTTTGCGACATCTCAATCGTCCTTCAAGGGAATATCGGCGGCATCTTTGGCCGTCTGCTTGCTACCTGGGCGAAGGGTGAGCATGACCGCGCCGACGAAGAATGCGGCCATTGCCAGGAGGCCCCAGCTGTCGGAGAAGTGTCTCATTGCAGTGTAAGTTTCCATGGATCACCTCACCGGTAGCCGGTCGCGTCGTCATAGGTCGAGAAATTAACCAGCGTTCCGAGCATCTGCAGGTAGGACACCAGCGCGTCCATCTCGGTCAGCCGGGTTGGATCGCCGTCGAGATCGCCGACATTCGCATTTGGGTAGCGCTTGAGTAGAGCCGCCGTGTCCGCGTTCGGATCGGCCTGGGCTCTCATGTCGGCCTCGGCATTCGCCAGCATGTCGTCGCTGTAAGGCACGCCCACGTCCTCATTGGCCTTGAGGTCCTCTCCGATACTCCTGACCGTCACCTCCTTCTCTTCGAGGAAGGCGTAGCTCGGCATGATTGATTCCGGCACCACGGCCCGCGGATTTGCGAGATGCTGGACGTGCCATTCGTTCGAGTAACGCCCCCCGACGCGGGCCAGATCGGGCCCTGTCCGCTTGGATCCCCATTGGAACGGGTGGTCGTACATCGATTCCGCGGCGAGCGAATAATGGCCGTAACGTTCGACCTCATCACGGAACGGCCGGATCATCTGGCTGTGGCAGAGATAGCAGCCTTCACGGATGTAGATGTTCCGTCCGGCGAGCTCTAGCGGCGTGTAGGGCCGCATGCCTTCCACTTTTTCGATCGTGTTCTGCAGGTAGAACAGCGGTGCGATTTCAACGATGCCGCCAATGCTGACGACCAGCAGCGAGCCGACCAGAAGAAGCGTCGCGTTCTTCTCGAGGGTCTTATGTTTATCAAGTAACGATGCCATGTCTCACCTCACTCGGCAGGCTGTGCCTGGGGCACCAAACTGGTCGGGATTGGCGCTTCGTCGCGCAGGTGGCCGCGGATCGTCATGAACACGTTCCAGGCCATGACGAGGCCACCCGCTAGGTAGAGTGCTCCGCCGACGGCACGCAGCACGTAATAGGGGATCATCGCCGCGACCGTTTCAGCGAAGGAATAGACGAGGAAGCCCTGGGAATTGTATTCTCGCCACATCAGCCCCTGCTGGATGCCCGCGACCCAGAGCACCGCGGCGTAGATCACGATCCCGAGCGTCGCGAGCCAGAAGTGCCAGTTGACCATCCGCAGGCTGTAGAGGCGCTCGCGCCCCCACAGTTTCGGCGTCAGGTAGTATATCGCCCCGAAGGTGATCATACCCACCCAGCCAAGTGCTCCGGAATGCACGTGACCGATCGTCCATTCGGTATAGTGGCTGAGCGAATTGACCGCCTTTATCGACATCATCGGGCCTTCGAAGGTCGACATCCCATAAAATGCGATGGCGACGATCATCATCCGGATGATCGGGTCGGTGCGAATTTTGTCCCAGGCGCCCGAAAGGGTCATCAAACCGTTGATCATGCCGCCCCAGGAGGGCATCCAGAGCATGACGGAGAAGACCATTCCGAGCGTCTGCGCCCAGTCAGGCAGCGCCGTGTAATGCAGATGATGCGGGCCGGCCCAGATATACATGAAGATCAGGGCCCAGAAGTGGATGATCGACAGCCGGTAGGAATAAACCGGCCGGTTGGCCTGCTTCGGCACAAAATAGTACATCATCCCCAGGAAGCCGGCGGTGAGGAAGAAGCCGACGGCGTTGTGGCCGTACCACCATTGGGTGAGTGCATCCTGGACGCCGGAGAAGAGAGAATAGCTCTTGGAGCCGAGGAACGACGCCGGAACAGCGAGGTTGTTGACCACATGCAGCATCGCAATGGTGACTATGAAGCTGAGATAGAACCAGTTTGCCACGTAGATATGCGGCTCTTTGCGCTTCAGGATCGTTCCGAGATAGACGGCCAGATAGGCGACCCAGACGATGGTAAGCCACAGGTCGACGTACCATTCGGGCTCGGCATATTCGCGCGACTGATTGATGCCGATCACGTAGCCGGTCGCAGCCATCACGATGAACAGCTGGTAGCCCCAGAAGACGAACCAGGCGAGTGTTCCTCCGAAGAGACGCGCGCGACAGGTGCGTTGCACCACATAGAAGGATGTCATGATCAGCGCGTTGCCGCCGAAGGCGAAGATCACCGCCGATGTGTGAACCGGCCGCAATCTTCCGAAATTCCAATAGGGCGCGATGTTGAGGTCGGGAAAGGCGAGCTGCAGCGCGATGATCACGCCGACGAGGAAGCCGACGACGCCCCAGAACACCGTAGCGATCAGGCCGTAGCGGATTACCTCGTCGCAATAGCCCGTAAGCTCTGTTTTGCGCTGTTGGCCCGTCGGCGAAAACTCTGCGTTTCTGACAAGCAGCAGCGTTCCCGCAACCAGGCAGAGGCAAAGTATACCCATATGGACTGCAAACAGATGATCGTGCGCGAATGCGGCCGCGAGCAGCGCCAGAAACGCTGCGACCGCGATCACCATCGTTTCTGTCGTGTAATTCATGATGTCGTCTCCAGTGCGCAGACGACCGCCTCGCGGCCGGCTTTCTCGGATTTCGAGGCAGGACTGTCACGAAGACGGGAACGGCTCCTTGATCTACATCAACAAGCGGACTGGAAGCGGTGGACGAACCGACGTTGTTACACTCTGTTGCAAACTTCCCCCTTTGGCACCGCCCGCTTACTCCCGTGTGACGCAGCTGCTTTCTACCGCACCCACTGCCACAAGGGGCGATGAAGATGCTGTGCAGAACAACCACGCGTTCGACAATGGCGCGAAGGGGCGCGAAGCCATACATGCCGGCCAATCCCTCTCTTCGCTGTTCGTAGGCTCGGCGGCCGAGGCCGTCGCAGCCGGTAAGGCGATTTGGTGGGAGGGTGATAAGCAACCATCTTGTCCAGGTGGAAGAAGGTGTCGTGCGCCTGCTTCGTATCATCGGCGAAAGATCGTCGGGTGATAATCGCTCTTCAATTCGCCGGCGATCTCAACGGCGCGTCGCTGCAAAACGATTTCCTATTTACGGCTGAGGCCGTCACGAAATGCAAGATCCGCCGGATATCGCACATGAGTTTCCACGGGGAAGTCGCTCGGTCTAATGCGCTCGCTCGACCTAGCTCTCGTTGCTCTGGCAGGAGGCGGCCGCTTCGCATGAACAGATGGTGCTGTTGCCGAAGAAGAACGCCGAGGAGCGCCCCTGCAGCTTCATCGTGAAGCTTGCATTCCGGCGCAACCCGCGTCCGCCAAGGTCCGTTGCGCGTTTCCATGAATCGTCAAGACATTGCGGATCATCTCGGCCTGACCATTGAGACCCTGGCCCACACCGTTACGAAACTTGCGTCGCGCAACATCGTTATTCCCGAGGGCAGGCACGACCTGCGGAACGTCAATCTTGCCCGCTGGTACGGTTATCGGGCGACACTGATGATTTTTCCGAGGATTTCTGTCAGAGGGTAAACCTCAACACACGCGACAAGCCGCGGGATCGACATTCATGCCCTCCGCGAACTTCTCGACGCGATATGAGCTCAGTCACGGCAATCCTAAGCTGTTCAGCAGCGCCGACGTTCGCCGAGCGTGCTTGTCCTTCGGTGATTCCTACATCGCTTGCAGGCTGCCATGTCCCTCGCAAGGGCGCTGGGCAAGCAGGCAAAAATTGGGACCTTCTGCCTTTTTTCCCCGAATTTGACGGGCGTCAAAGAGCCCAATTCCGGCATCTGCTAAGACACATTCATGAGGCTGATTGGGTCTCGCAGAAAAGGAGCTTGCAAATGCGGTTAAAATTCGGTCTGATCGCTGCAGCGGCAGCCTTGATTGTTTCGGCAGCGCCGTTGATGGCGGCCGACCACCAGGTTCGGATGCTCAACAAAGGCACGGAAGGCGCGATGGTGTTCGAGCCTGGCTTCCTGAAGATCGCCCCCGGCGACACCGTCACCTTCATCCCCACCGACAAGGGCCACAACGTCGAAACCTTCAAAGGCCTCATTCCGGATGGCGTTGCCGACTTCAAGTCAAAGCCGAATGAGCTATATCGCGCGAAATTCGATGTTCCAGGCGTCTATGTCCTGAAATGCACCCCACATTCCGGCATGGGCATGGTTGCCCTGATCCAGGTGGGTGACAGTCCGCCCAATCTCGAAGCGATCAAGACTGCAAAGGTGCCGAACATGGTGCGCAAGCGGCTCGATGCCGACCTCACAAACATCACCCAGTGAGACACAGCAGGTGCGGATGACCGCGCAGCCCATGACGATGGCTTTCGTGGCAGCTGTTTGCCTCGCCAGGAGCAGCTGATGCTCAGTGAGCATCGAGCAGAGCCAGGCGCTGTCAGGCAAGACGTCCAAGGCAGTGGTCGGACACGGTTGTCGGCAAAGCCGATGCCGAAACCTGGTGGGACCGTCGAGAAAGTGAATGTGGCCTGTGAAAAGAGCTATGATCTGCACGGCAGACCTGTGAAGGAACGCGTGGGCAAGATCACTAGCCCGGCGGCAATCTCGCTGACGACGAATATAACGAGGTCGTTTTTTTGCGCGGCAGTCGCGAAGGAGATGCCAGCCAAAACCCGGGGTCTCGTTCTGGTTACCCAAGAATTGCACGGAAGGCGCCGTCGAACGTTTGATCGAAATCCCCGCGGCAGGCAAGTCCTACAACTAGGAGACCCCTGCCTCGTCCTTCGACGTGCTCGAACAACCGCGTTCGTGAGAGGGCGAGAGCCGTCGATCATGTGGCGCTCGGTAGCTCACCTCGCGAAAAGGCTCCTTCAGGCGCCTGCGCGGCCGCCATAATCGCGATGGGCACAACTCTGCGGACCGGCGCTTGCCCACGCCACCTTAAAGGTTCGACGTCAGTCGCCAACGATACCCTGGGCCAGGGCCTGCCGAGATCGAGCTGTATTTGAATGAGCCGAAAAGCTCGACGATAACGACCTCGACGTCCAGGCGGTGATACGGGCGCCCATCTACTTGTGACAGGGCGGCCCGATGACCGTATTTGTGAGTGCGCCCGCCCTGCTTCACACGAACTTGCGACGTCGATCCTCCTCGACGTGCCGTTGTCGACGGGACTCCTGGGAAGATAACTGCAGGGTCCTCGATCGAGAAACGGGAACTCGATGTCTTCTCGCGCGGCCTTTGATGCGTTTCGTGTCGCCGGAACCGATGCACACTTCCGGCGACAAGTACTAGGCTGCCTTGCTGTGCGTGTGCCCGTGCGAGCTAAAATAGGCGTCGAATGCCGCCGCGACTGCACGGACCATGAAGCGCGCCTCCTCGCATACGACAATCCGCTCACCGCTGATCGTCACGACGCCGTCGGCCATGAGCTCGCCGAGACGGTCGTTGCGCTCGACAAGGAAGCCGGTGTCGAAACCCGATCCGCTGCTCAACTGGCCGAGATCGGCTTCGAAATCGCACATCAGCCTCTCGATGACCCTCGCCCGAAGCTTGTCCTCCTCGCTGAGAAGATATCCCTTGGCGGTCGGCAGCACCCCGAAGGCAATTCGCTCGGCATAGAGGCCGAGAGGCACGTGGTTCTGCATATAGCCGGCCGGCAGCCGCCCGATCGCAGATGCGCCGAGGCCGATCAGGCTATCGCAATCATCCGTGGTATAGCCCTGGAAGTTTCTCCTCAGCGTTCTGTTGCGCGCGGCGAGCGCCAACTGATCGTTCGGCAGTGCAAAATGATCGAGCCCAATGCGCAGATATCCGGCCTTCTGGAGCTCCTCGGCGATCACTTCCGCCTGCTCGTTCCGCTGTTTTGCGTCCGGCAGCGATGCTTCGTCGATCAGGCGCTGATGTTTCTTAAAAGCGGGTATGTGAGCGTAACCGAAAACGGCGAAACGTTCGGGACGCAGTTCTGCAGCCAGCCGGACCGTCTCGATGCAAGATTGGACAGTCTGTTTCGGAAGGCCATAAATTAGGTCGAAGTTGATGCTGCTGACGCCTGCTGAGCGCAACCCGGCGACCGCCCTTTCCGTCTGCTCAAAGGATTGCAGCCGCTTGATACCGGCCTGCACGATCGGATCGAAGCTCTGGACGCCGAGGCTTGCGCGGTCGACGCCGTTTTCGGCGAGCGCATCGATCACGGGGGCGACCAATGTGCGAGGGTCGATCTCGACTGCGACGCCGGCTTTCGCTTCAAACGTGAAGGCACTCCTGAGCTTTGCCATTAGAGCCGAAAATTCCTGCGGCTTCATGACCGACGGCGTGCCGCCGCCGAAATGCACGTACTTGACGGGCACGTCGTTTCCGGCCGCAAAAGAGACGAGCTCGATCTCTTCCTTCATCACGTCGAGATAGTCGGCGACCGGAGCGTCTTGCCGGGTGATGGTCGTGTGGCAGCCGCAGTACCAGCATATCGAACGGCAGAACGGGACGTGGAGATAAACCGAAACCGGGCCAGCCGCGGCGATATGGGCGAGATTGCCGGCATATTCATCCGGCCCCACGGCTGCAGAAAAAGCCGCCGCCGTCGGGTAACTCGTATAACGCGGAACCCGCGCATCGCCGTATTTGGCGATCAGATCATCAGACATTTTCGCATCCCTTTTCAAAACAGGATGCTTTATGATCTCCGGCCGCGCCGGCTTCCTTGTCCCAAATCAATGATGACGTCTCAGGCCAGAATCAGCCGGATCTTTGTCCGCTGTGAAAGTCAGCACTTTCGAACCCGCCTAACATCTCGTTCTGACATGGGTCGAGCCGCGGTCCCGGCTGTTCGAAGAGACGTGCCACAAGGAAATGAGCAAGAATGACTGATACGCAAAACGGGTGAAACAAATTGGTGTCCGCGTGCTGTCGCCGGTCGAGCCATCCCACGGTTTCGGCTCGCTCCATGCGCTGGCCCCCGGCGATAGTTTGTTGATCGCCAGTGGAACTGGTGCCGGCCTAACGGCGGGAATCTCGAGCGAAGCCTACCGAAACGCGGAAGTCGTGGTCGTTTTCCAATTCCACAGGCCCTCGCCGCGGCCGCCGACGTGATCGTCAAGGTGCGCCTCGATCAATGAGGTCGCCCTGCTGTCGCCTGAAAAGACGCTAATCGCTTTCTTCTATCCCGCAGCCAACAATGAGTTGCTCAAGCGGGCTCTGCATTCGGGCGCGAATATAAGCGCCATAGACATGGTCCCGCGCATCAGCCGTGCACAGAAGATGAATGGGAAAGATCGGGGTTACCGGGCGGTCATCGAAGCGAGTGCGAACTTCAGGTGTTTCTTCACCGGGCAGATCACCGCGCGGTATTTCTAGGGTCTCCTCAGTTTTACGTCGCCTTGAGGTCCGTCAGCACCTTGTCAAAAGCATCCTTGACCGGCTTTGAGATTTCCTCCACCGCCCTGCTTGAGAGCACCCGGACTTCCTTGGCGTGCTGCAAACTTGTCTCAACGCGCTTGCGGAAAAAGGTCGACTGCTGTTCGAGGATCTGCGACGGCGAATTCGCGCCCAGCAAAGCTTGCAAATGTGAGAAGCTGGCCTCGGCGTCGGCCTGCAGTGCAGCGATCGTCTTCCACCACAATTCGTTGCCGAATAGACTTGTCGTTTCGAGGATCGGAGGCAGCATTTTCTGTGTCGCTTCAGCGCCGGACGCAAGTTTCAAAAAAGCCTCTGTCACCTTCTTGTTCCCCTTTTCAACAGATGCGCCGAACTGATCTGGCACCTTGAGCGACGATGACCCCGGGTTTTCGATCGTTTCAAAGGATCTTTCGGAAATCTTGGTCATTGCATTTTCCTTCTCTTTGAGTTGGTTGCAAGCTGTGACATCGGGATTGACCCTTCCGCCGGCGGATGCATGGCCGCTTGGTAGAACGCGGATCCGATGACGAACGGTCAGGTGGCCTCCGTTCCGTTCGTTTCATGAACCGGCATCATGCAGACTGCTTTCTGCCGCTTGTAACCAGGGATCAGCAAACACCATGCCAACTGCTCCGACGCGCCAAGAAGATGATTTTCTTTTATCAATGGGCGGGTTGAGGGCAGGTTGATGTGTATTTGACGGAGAGACCGGCGAACAAAACGTTCCAATCACGACAAACCTGACAAAAGTGGCGGATGCCCGACATTTGCGAGAAATGTCGACGGTTGCGCTGGGGACAAGGGAATTAGCATGTAATTCAACCGCGCTCAGGATCGTCCTGTGTCGGATCGTATTGAGCCTGCGGGGTGGAAAGTGGCGTTGCGGTCCTCGCCGCAAGTGCCTCCGTCAGCTGCGCACTGGTGCTTACCTCGACGGTCAGCTTGCGCGAGACATTGCGTGCAATTGCAGTGCCTTCTTTGCACCGGCCGCCATTGATTAGAACCGCCGCATCCGCGGATCAGGCATGGGACACGAACGGCACGATCTGTGGCGATCCAATCGCGGGGCATCTGCCTTGGCAACCGGATAAGTTCATCGCCGAGGGCGACGAGACAGCGATCGCCACTTCGCGCTTTTAAAAAAGTCCTATTGAAAGAAGCGACGAACTAGCCACCATCGCAGCGCCAACTTTGTGGATGGAATGCCACACGAAGTAACTACGTTCGTTCGTTTGCGCAGACGACGAGCAGCAGGAGACAACAAACGATCTGAAGGTAACAGCGTTGACTTGTTCGCGAGATCACGCAGTAACCTTGTCTGCCGCGACATGGGTCTGACAGTTCTTCGGGCAGACGCGCGCGCAGGCGCCGCAACCAATGCAGCGGCCGGCCTCATCGACAACCATGATCATACGATTGAGCTCGCCATCGAAGTCTTCCTCCTCGTCGTCGCAGATGCCGAGGATTTCACCCGCTTCACCGACGCCATAGAGGTGCATGACTTCGCGAGAGCAGGCTTTGAAGCATCGGCCACAGCCGATGCAGGTTGTAGCATCGATGCAGGTCAGGTACTCCGGCACCCAGCTGGAGCCGTCGCGCGTGACGAAAGGGCCAGTCATCGTGAATTCTCCAATGCAGCGAGCTCTTCCTTCGCAGCGTTCAACTCGGCGAAGGCGTCGAACGTCTCTCCTGCAATGGTCTTGATTCTAGCCCAATTAATCGGAAGGTCCTCGGCAAGATCGTGCAACTCCATCTTCGCAGCGGCGGCGCGGGACTGCAGCTTGCGGACCTTTTTCAGCTGCTCCACAATGTCTGACATGATCTCTTTCCTCGAAAATTGATTTCATGATGCCCGCGCCACGTCGGGATAGGTTTCGATAACTTCAATAGCGTCATCGACCATTTTCGTGCCGGTCTCGGCGAGCTTGCCTAGCGTCTCAAAGCCGAACCGGTGGACATCGCGCAGGGTCTTCGACAGAACGACCAACCGTCCAGTCGTCAAAAGCAAGCGGCCGAAGCCCTCATGGCCGATCGTCATGATCGGCGATGCCAACAGGCCTGTGCACTCTTCGATCACAAGCCCCACGCAACTGTAAAAGTTCTGTAGCCTCCACAGCACATCAGGATCCGGATCGCCTATGATCGGGATCTTACGGCGCTGCTCCTTGGTGAGGATGAAGTCGGCCAGCAGGTCAGTGTCCGATTTGCCTTCCCACGCCCCATGGGCATCCTGAGCGCGGATGAGCCTTATCAGGCATCTGAGAAAAGGGGTGGCGAGATCCCCATCTTCGTTGACAGCAGGGCCATTCGTACTTCCTGTCAATGTACCCATTTCTTAGTCCTCCTCATCGAAAGGCTTCTTTTCAATGGCGCCTGCTTCGGTCAGCGCCGTGAAGCTCGTGCGCCAGAGCGTGGGACCTGAAGAAGCCGATCCGCGGTTGTCCCAGGAATTGCCCTCACAGCCGAGAGGCCCATGGATCAGGTGCGCGACGTCGGTGATCGGCTGCAGCACGATCTTGGCGCCATCGAAAGCGCATCCGCCGGCTGCCGCCCCGGGGATCAGCGGCTTCGAACAGCCGTTTTTGCGCGCCTTGGAATCCTTGCTGCGGTTCTTCTCGCAGGCAGGCTCGTCAAAGACATCCTGGACTTTAGCATTGAGCAAGGGCATTGCGGTCTCCAAGTTCAGATGAAGGCGGCCGGCCTCACAAGGCCGACCGCCGCCGCTCCTAGCGGGTCAGGTCGTAAGAATAGTCCGTCACACCCGGCTCGCTCGTCTCGCGATCGAGCTTGTCGAAGATCTTGTCGAGGATCGTCGTCAGGACGCGCAGGCCGCCCTGGTAGCCCATGAGCGGGAAACGGTGGTGATGGTGCCGGTCGAATATCGGAAAGGTCAGCCGGATCAATGGGGTGCCGGTGTCGCGCTCGAGATACTTGCCATAGGAATTGCCGATCATAAGATCAACCGGCTCGGTAAAGAGCAGCGAGCGCAACGCCCACAGGTCCTTGCCCGCCCAGACCTGGGCATCCTTGCCGAAGGGCGAGGATGCGAGCAACGCCTTCATCTCGGCTTCCCAGGCCGACGTGCCGTTGGTAGCAAGGCAGTGGGTCGGCTCACCGCCGGTTTCCAAGACGAACCGGGCAACGGCGTAGACGAAGTCAGGATCGCCGTAGATCGCGTATTTCTTCCCGTGCAGCCAGGCTTGGCTATCTGCCATAGCGTCGACGAGACGGCCGCGTTCCAGGCCGATTGCCGGAGGAATTTCCTTGCCGGTAATCTCCGAGACCTTCATCAGGAATTCGTCGGTCGCCTGAACACCCAGCGGATAATGGAACGAAGCCGTAACCTGACCGACCTCCTTGCAATATTCCAGCGTTTTGCGCGTGTTATAGTGCTGCAGCGACAGGGTCGCTTCGGCATTCAACGCCGTTTTCAAGTCCTCGATCTTCGTGCCGCCGTCATACATGCGGTACGTACCGTCAGACGGCGTGTCGAACTGGTCGGAGGCATCCTGGATGAAGATGTAGGATACGCCCATCATGTCGAGCAGGCGCTTCAGTTCGCGGTTGTTGCCGACGCAGAAGCCGTCGAAGCCGGGAATGATGTTGATGGCTTGAGCAACCTCCTTCCGCTCGTTGCCTTTCCAGAAGTTCTCCAGAATGCCCTTGATCATGCCGTCATAGCCATCGACGTGGCTGCCGACGAAGGCAGGCGTGTGGGCGAAAGGAACATCGAAGTCGTGCGGGACCGACCCTTCGTTCTTTGCGTTTTCGATGAAGCCGTGGAGGTCGTCTCCAATGACTTCGGCCATGCAGGTGGTCGAGACGGCGATCATCTTCGGATCGTAGAGCTTGTATGTATTGGCGAGCCCGTCGACCATGTTCTTCAACCCGCCGAACACTGCCGCGTCCTCCGTCATCGAGGACGAGACCGCCGATGAAGGCTCCTTGAAGTGACGCGACAGATGCGAACGGTAATAAGCGACGCAGCCCTGGCTGCCATGGACGAAGGACATCGTTTGCTCAAAGCCTGCGGCTGCGAAGACGGCACCGAGCGGCTGGCAGGCTTTGGCCGGGTTCACGACCAGGGCTTCGCGGCCCAGGTTCTTTTCGCGATACTCCCAGGTCTTCGTGAAGTCGTTTTGATCGGCAACGACCTGATCCGGGTGGGGGCATTCGAAATTGGCTTTCTTCTCGGCGAGCATCTGCCTGTATTCCGGCTCGCGGAACAGGGGAGCATGGTCGAGAACTTTTTCCGCCGACTGCGGCATAGTAAGCACCTTTCTTTTCATCGCGCCGCACCGGTGGCGGCAATGGGATGTCATCTGTCACGAGTGCGGATCAAGTCCGATGGGAAGAGCCTGGCCTGCCCCTTCCCAAGACAGGCCAGGCTCTCATTCGGCCGCAACCGCCTCAGCTGGCGCGGCCTCTTTTTTCCAGGGGACGTCGTAGAGATCCCACACCGGATTATTGATGGCCAGATCCATGTCGCGGGCGAATATGGCGAAGCCGTCATAGCCGTGATACGGGCCGGAATAATCCCAGGAGTGCATCTGGCGGAAGGGGATGCCCATCTTCTGCACCGGATACTTCTCTTTAATGCCGGACCCAACAAGGTCGGGGCGGATGCCTTCGATGAACTTTTCCAGCTCGTAACCGGTCACGTCGTCATAGATCAGCGTACCCTTGTTCACATAATGGCCGGTGCGCTGATAGTCGTCGTTGTGGGCGAACTCGTAGCCGGTGCCGACGATCCGCATGCCGAGGTCCTCATAGGCCGTGATGACGTGGCGAGGACGCAGGCCGCCGACATAGAGCATCACCGTCTTGCCTTCGAGGCGCGGCCGGTACTTGTCGACGACAGCATCGACCAGGGGCCGGTACTTGGTGATGACAGCCTCGGTCTTGTCGACGATTTCCGGACCGAAGTGCTTGGCTATTTCGCGCAGGGAGGTTTCGATCTGGGACGGACCAAAGAAATTGTATTCCATCCACGGGATGCCGTATTTTTCCTCCATGTGCCGACAGATGTAGTTCATCGAGCGGTAGCAGTGGATGAGGTTCAGCTTGGCCTTTGGCGCGCGCTCGACCTCAGCGAGCGTGGCATCACCCGACCAGTTGCCGACCACGCGCAGCCCCACCTCCTCCAATAGAATGCGCGTAGCCCACGCGTCGCCACCGATATTGTAGTCGCCGACGACGTTGACATCGTAAGGGCCGGTCTCAAACTCGACTTCGTTCTTGTCGAAAACCCAGTCACGGATGGCGTCGTTGGCGATGTGGTGGCCGAGCGATTGCGAGACGCCGCGGAAGCCCTCGCAGCGTACCGGCACGATCGTCTTTTCGTGCTCCTTGGCCTTCTTGCGCGACACCGCCTCAATGTCGTCGCCAATCAGCCCGATCGGGCATTCCGACTGCACGCTGATGCCGTTGTTGAGGGGGAAAAGCTCCTCGATCTCGTCGATGACCTGTTCAAGCTTCTTGTCGCCGCCGAACACGATGTCCTTTTCCTGGAAGTCTGAGGTGAACTGCAGCGTCACGAACGTGTCGATGCCCGTCAGGCCGACGTAGTAGTTGCGGCGTTGCGACCAGGAATAATGACCGCAACCGACCGGCCCGTGCGAGATGTGGACCATGTCCTTGACCGGCCCCCATACCACGCCTTTGGAACCGGCATAGGCGCAGCCGCGGATCGTCATCACGCCCGGAATGGACTTGATGTTCGATTTGACGTCGCATTCGGAAAGGGCCTTCGGCTCGTCGCCGCTCGTTGCGACGCTGAGGTGCTTCTTGCGGCGCTTCGCCGCCTTGTCTGGATATTGCGCTAATACTTCCGCAATGAGCTGTTCATGCAAAACGCTGTCATTCTCGTAATCAAGGCTCATGGGCCCCTGCCCCCTTTCAAGGTTCGGGTTAGGTCGTCGTCGCCGAAGCGGCTTTCTTGGAAGGACGCGCTGGCGCAAGGGCCAGCGCGTCCTGTCGACAGCGGCAGTTATTGAGCCGCAACCACCGCTGACTCCTTGGCCTGTAGTTCGGCCAGCATCTGCTCGTCGCTCTTCATGATGCCGAAGTCGAGCAGCATGTCTTCGAGCTCTTCCATGGTAATCGGGGTCGGAATGGTCCCTTGGCCCGAATTGGCATGGATCTTCTCGGCTAGCGCCCGATATTCCCCGGCCTGCTTGGAGTCCGGCGCGTACTGGATCACCGTCATCTTCCTGAGCTCGGCGTGCTGGACGATGTTGTCACGCGGCACAAAGTGGATGAGCTTGGAATTGAGCCTGGCAGCCAGCGCCTCGGAGAGGTCGAGCTCGCGGTCCGTCTGGCGCTCGTTACAGATCAGGCCGCCGAGCCGCACGCCGCCGGAATGGGCATATTTCAGGATGCCCTTGGCGATGTTGTTGGCGGCATAGAGCGCCATCATCTCGCCGGACATCACGATGTAGATCTCCTGGGCCTTGTTCTCACGGATCGGCATCGCAAAGCCACCGCACACCACATCGCCGAGCACGTCATAGGAGACGTAGTCGACATCGTCATATGCACCGTTCTCTTCAAGGAAATTGATCGAGGTGATGACGCCGCGCCCGGCGCAGCCGACGCCCGGTTCCGGACCGCCGGACTCCACGCACTTGATGCCTTTGTAGCCGGCCTTGAGCACGTCCTCGAGCTCAAGGTCTTCCACCGAACCTTCCTGCGCTGCCAGATGCAGAACCGTGTCCTGTGCTTTGGCGTTCAGGATCAGCCGGGTGGAGTCGGCTTTCGGGTCGCATCCGACGATCAGGATCTTCTGCCCGAGGTCGACAAGCGCTGCGAGCGTATTTTGGGAGGTGGTGGACTTGCCGATCCCCCCTTTGCCGTAAAATGCGATTTGACGCAAATCTGACATATCGCCTTCCTTCTTTCGTTCCATCCATCGCTGAGTAAAAGGCAGGCAGCTCGCGCCGCCTCGCATGGCAATCTTCAAAACCCGTGCCATGTGGGCCGATCGAGCCAAAGGAAAGATCCTTTTGTTGGGTTTCAGAAAGTTACTCCGAACCACCACAGGAAACTGCCAAACAAACCTAATGTCGCCGATCAGACAAAGCCGACAGACGGTGTCGTGATGGCATCACTTGCACCGCTAGAGCAAATCCTGCTCAATCTGGGTCATATCCAGCGGCCTTAAGGTAGTTTGCGCATTCTGCCGCAGTGAAGCGCGGTATCAAGGCCCCGACCGCATCCCATAGAGCATCGATCTTTCGCTCGGCTCGGCCTCGCAACATGGCTTTCAGCTTCGAGAATGCGTTCTCGATTGGATTGAAGTCCGGACTATAGGGCGGCAGGAACATGAGCTTGGCGCCGGCACGTTCGATGGCATCGCGGACACCGGCTATCTTGTGTGCAGGCAGGTTATCCATAATGACGACGTCGCCGATCTCCAGGGGCGGCACCAGCACCTGTTCGACATACGCAAGGAAGACGTTGCCGTTCATCGCGCCATCGTAGACGAATGGGGCGGTCATTCCGCTGAGGCGCAACGCACCGGTGAAAGTCGTTGTTTTCCAATGGCCGTGCGGCACGCCGGCACGGCAAACGCTCACCTCGCAATGCACGTCCGCGCAGACGTGACATCTTGGTCGAGAGGCCGGTTTCGTCGATGAAGATCAGTTTCTCCGGATCGAGGTCCAATTGACCATCGAACCAGGCGCGCCGGCGCTTCAGGACGTCCGGTCGGTCCTGCTCCAGTGCGTGTGCGGTCTTTTTTTAAAGGTCCACCCACGGCCTCGAAGCCAGGCGCCAAGTGCGCTGCGGCTGATCTTCACCTGCCGCTCGACGGACAAGCGCTCAACCATCTCATCGAGCGTCACATCCCTACGCTCGTTGATCAACGCGACAACGAATTCCTCGTGTGCATCCACTGCCGAAGGTCGTCTCCAGCTCTGTGGCAGAGCAGTTAACTCACCCTCTTTCGCTCTTCAATCCAGCGGATCGCCGTCGAAATCCCAACTCCGAAACGAGCCGCAGCCTGTCGAGCCGACATGCCCGCCGCAGACGCTTTCAAAACCCGTATTAGGAGATCATCGCTCAGGGCCTGTCCCATCATCCACTTCTCCGCTGTGGATGTTGAATCAGCTTCGGTCGCTCTCGTCACCTCACAATCGATTCATCAATCGCAGGACATGTCTAGGTCGACCGCGCGCCAGCGCGACCGCGACCATCAGCAGGACAAAGAGCTTTGAAAACAGGAGACAATCGCACATCCCTGTAGCCAAGAGAGAAATGGCGTATCGCACGGGAGACGCTGCGAGCGCCCAGGTGATAGAGCTTCGCCTTGTGGCTGAACAAGCCAACTTCGATCGCGCAGGCCCGCCGCGCCCGACAGCTGGCCAAAAACAGCGCCAGGAGCTACGACTGGGGCCACGCACGTGAGTATGTCGAGGGCATGTCGCGCATGCTGCAGCAGGACAAACCGGATGGCCACGTCTTGGCGACCGGCGAGACGACGAGTGTCGGCCAATTTCTCGAGCGGGCTTTTGCCGACGTGAACATTACTTTGGAATGGAAGGCGTCCGGCGTCGACTGGCTACGACTCCGCGTCCGGTGCCTGCCTTGTTGAAGTCGATCCTCGATACCTCCGCCCGACGGAAGTTGATCTTCTGCCGGTGATCCGACCAAGGCCCGCCAGAAGCTGGGCTGGCAACACAAGGCCCCGGTTCAGGAGCTCGTCGCCGAGATGGTGCGCGAGGATGTCAAGCACTGGAAGGCCCTGAACAGCCGGGAAGAGCTCTGAGTGTACGACTTGTCCAACAAGAAGATCTGGGTTGTCGGCCATCGCAGTATGGTCGGCAGTGCGCTTGTGCGCAGGCTCCGATGCCGTGCTCTGCGGCAGTGGCGTCAGTTAGCGGGTCGAACGAGGAGCGCGGATCGTGAACCCGCGAGCGCGCAAAAATACGGCATTAGCCGATGATGTTCATACTTCCACCAGGTGCCCGGATTGCGGTACCGAGGCTTCGGGGCATATGTTCCTGATGGTCCTGCTTGTCTCGAATATCTCACGCTTGACGTCTAAGCGTTCGCAGATCGAAAGGTGCGGGATGTGTCATCGTGTGGGTCGGTCCGTCATCGAGGGTTAAATAGACGCACCGATCACTGGGCCGCCACCGTCTCTTCGGATAACTTCAGCTATGGGACCATGCTCTTTCATAGCTCAGGGCCATTCCGCTCGATCAAGGTCCCCGATGGCCAATCACTCATTGAGCATCCTATTGGGAATACTACCAAAATTACGTTTTCACAGCGCGTCGGCGGGAGGTTGAGATAAACATCGGCAAGGGTGGATCGCACGCGTACCCCTTCCAAAACCGTCGCAAGACCATTTCGGCAGAGCCTGAGAACAAGGTTGCGCAACGCCTGCCGAACACCGCCGAACGCAAACCGAACGCCAAGTTGCTGCAGCACTGGGTAAACAATGCGCATCGAATTAATGCCGTACCCCTCAAGATCTGGACGCACGCCCCACAATCCAAGCTCGCATACGAGTAGATCGACCTCGCCAACCCGAACGAAACGACGCAACAACCCCATGTGAGCGGCCACACCGTGCGCATCATAGCCTATTACGCGAAGCTCGGGCCTAGCTCCTGACCAACTACGAGCACCTTCGAATGGAAGGGCGTTGTAAGCTCCAGTTGGCCCATAGGTCTTCCGAAAGAAATCTGCGAGCTCCGTGTGGTCAGAGAGCTCCAACTCGTTTTCCCAGCACACTTTCCACCGCACCTGAGGGCTCATACCTAAACCTCCACTTAATACTCTGTCCAGGCGTCGACAGAGCAACTACTTGATACGCACTCGTTGGGGCGCTTCTAATGGCACTGGTATAAGCTGGTGAAATCATTTGTTTGGATGGAACTCATCCGTCCAATGGATGCGTTCCAATCAATCGGCCTGCCATCGGCTGCCGACGCCAGATGAAGCGGCCGGGCTCCAACTTCTTCGTGAACATGCCGCCTTGTCCATCATGCTGGATCATCTTGATCAGGCATCCAGGACATTGAACTGAAAAGTTGACCATGACTGAGAGGCTCGCTACTCAGGCAGAAGCAAGCCAAAGACGTTTTCGGCGATAATCAGGCAAATTGTCGAGATCACATTAGAACCATCGGCGGAACCGGGCTGGTCTATCCCGGCGTCGAAAGTCGTCGAACGACCCGACCTGGCGGAGGGGTTTTTTCGGAATGTTCGGTTTGCGACAGTCTGATTCCACACAAAATGGGACGCGGCGATAGGCAGCAGCATTCTCCTGTTGAATCTGAAAGGGGTTCCCCTCGCAAAACGCCCTGGTTCGCTTTGGCTATCGCAGCCCATGGACCGGCACGCTGGGTATCGGCGAAGATTGCCAGAGGACATACTTGCCTGGCGATCCCGACCTCGGGAGAAGATGATGGGTACAGGAATGGATTCGCAGATCAGTGCGTTTCCGGTGCAAGCTTTTAGGACCCCGGACACAGCAAACGCCTCCCAGGACTGGCGAGGCGGCCGCGAGATCGCAATTTTCTCCTAGATAACGGTATGAGGTGATCGTCATACCCTGGTCACCGGATGCCGATCGTCACGCACATGGTCTGGTACAGAGCCGGCGGCGCCGATGAGCCCCCGAGGAAATACTTAGTGACTGGCACGGTTGTTGCGTCGTCTCACGAAAGACAGCCGTTAACGAGAGGTCACGATGATGGATGTATGCTCGATGGGGATGGTGTTGTGCGGTGGGTACCTTCTTGCTGCATCCGCAGGCAGACTCGGCGGCGCTGAGAATGTCTTATCTGACTCGCCTTTGTCCGCGGCTGATGTATCGAGTTTCGAGACTTTCATAGTTCGCAGCCCACCGACATCACTCAATCTGGATCCATTTTATGCCAAATATGCTGACGCAGCGGGCATACCTATTATTTCGTCAAACAAGGTTCCAGACACGGCACTATTGATCTCACGTGACATTGTCCTCTACATGTTGTCAGAACGCCGTGATGTCCGCGATGCTTTAATCCAGGCTGGAGCGCGGGTGGGCGTCATGGCAATTGACGAGACGACGACTGATATTCCCGAGCAGCGGGATTGGAAGAAGCCTCTTCCCGATGATCCACGTCTCACCCCTGACGAGCGGCGGGATTACGCCAACACGATCGGCAAGATGACTGCCCGAGACTACTGGGCACAAAGGGCGCGCGGCATGGGCGGGCTCTACACGACGGGAGCTGTGGAGAATTTGATGGGCGTGCCGGGCACGCGGTATTACGGCGGGAACATTCTTGTTCACGAATTCTCACATAATATTTTCAACGCGCTGCGCACGGTAGATCCTGATCTCGTTGCACGAGTTGAACGTGCCTATTCGCACGCCTACGAGAAAGGCCTCTGGGCGTGTTCCTATATGGAGAACAACGTCGATGAGTATTGGGCCGAGGGCACGCGATTTTGGTTCAATACGAACTTGGCTTACAGCCGAGGCAATCTCACCATTGCCACATCAGAAGATTTCGAGGCTCACGATCCAAGCCTCTATAATATCATGGCCGAAGTCTACCGCCATGACCACCACATTCTGGCGGATGTCTATTACCGGCATTCGGCGAAGTCGCAGTAATGTCCTTTGGTATTGACTGCCGGCCTCATGCTGCAATCCCGCTGGAGACCCGAACTATCGCTGATCGTCCGTAATTTGTCAGAGCCAGCCATAAATTTGAGTTTCCGTTCAATTGAAGCGCCCATGTTGTTCCCACGGGTGCATACCAAGTACTTCGTGGCCGCTGGAATTGGCTCCTTGTGCAACATCGAGACCAAATGACCTGCCACTGCGAATTTCCTCCAGAATGGATTAGAGTCCGGCCCATTAAAGGACGGATGAATGAAGAAGCAGAGATTTACGGAAGAGCAGATTATTGCGGTGCTGAAGGAGCAGGAGGCTGGCGCGAAGGTGGCCGACCTCTGCCGCAAGCACGGAATTTCAGAAGCAACATTTTATAATTGGAAAGCCAAATACGGCGGCATGGAAGTCTCCGAGGCGAAGCGGCTGAAGGCGCTTGAAGACGAGAACGCGAGACTGAAGAAGCTGCTGGCCGAACAGATGCTGGATGCAGCCGCACTTCGCGAGCTTCTTGCAAAAAAATGGTAGGGCCTGCCGCCAAACGCGACGCCGTCGCGCATCTGAAGACCGTCATGGGTCTTTCGGAACGGCGGGCCTGCCAGATTATATCTGCGGATCGGAAGATGGTGCGATATCGGTCCTGCCGACCGCCGGAGGTAGAATTGCGAGCGAAGCTGCGCGACCTCGCCAATGAGCGACGGCGTTTCGGCTACCGGCGACTGTTCGTCCTGCTTCGGCGGGACGGAGAGCCGTCCGGCGTCAATCGCATCTACCGGCTCTATCGCGAGGAAGGTCTTTCCGTTCGCAAGCGGAAAGCCAGACGCCGTGCTGTCCGCACGCGTGCTCCGATTTCTGGTCGAGGCGAAGGCCAATGCCCGCTGGTCGCTAGACTTCGTGCACGACCAGTTCGCTTGCGGAAGGAGGTTTCGCGTGCTCAACATCGTCGATGACGTAACGCGCGAATGCCTGGCGGCGATCCCGGACACATCCATCTCCGGTCGACGTGTCGCCCGAGAACTGACGACGCTGATCGAACGACGCGGCAAGCCAGGAATGATTGTCTCCGACAACGGCACCGAACTAACGTCGAATGCCATCCTTGCCTGGTCGAAGGATCACAAGGTCGAGTGGCACTACATCGCGCCGGGAAAGCCGATGCAGAACGGCTATGTCGAGAGTTTCAACGGTCGGATGCGCGACGAGTTACTCAATGAAAGCCTGTTCTTCGGCCTCGATCATGCCCGCAGCGCCATTGCTGAATGGGCGGACGATTACAACCATTTCCGGCCGCACTCATCGCTTGGATACAAAACCCCGGCAGACTTTGCCGGGACCATCGCCGCAACCGGCTCCAACGCTGCGCAAGATGAAAGCTTCGCGTTTCCGCCGGTTGCTCACACCGCGCCACTTGGCGTACTCAAAACCGCCGGGGCTCTAGTCGCTGCTGGGTGAAAGTACCGTGGCAGGTCACTCGGGCAGCGGCGTGTTTCAATCCGATGGAGAAACCTCCGCAGTCAGTGGGGACACGATGGTCTATATAGCGCCGCACCAAAAACACGCGATCAAAAATAGCAGCCCTCAAACCAGCTTAAAGTTCCTTTCGATATGGTGGGATTGAATTGAGAGCAAACCAACATACTTTTTTTGCCTGCTCGGCGCCGCCGTGCCCGAACGGCAAGCTGCATCTTGGGCATATAGGTGGCGTGTACCTTCTCGCCGACGTGTTCGTACGCTACCACCGCATGGTAGGCAACGCGGCCTATCACGTGACAGGTGCGGACGAACATGGCACTTACACGCTGGTGAAAGCCCGAAAGCTTGGCAGGCCGGTTGATGACGTCGCACACATGCACATTGAAGAAATTCTGCAGTGTCTGCGGTCAGTTGATATTGAACCGGACGTATTTGTAAGGACTTCAAGCGAAGACCACAAAGACCGCAGCTTGGCGATCTACGACCAACTAAGAGCGTCCGGCTACGTTGAGCTGCGCGACGGAGAGCAACTGTATTGCGGGACGTGCGAAGAGTTCGCCGCAGACTCACTCGCGGTCGGAGAGTGTCCAGCTTGTAACGCGCCAACAGATAGTAACCTTTGCGAAGATTGCGGCTCGGCGCTGCAACACAATCTACTACGCAACCCGATTCACACGACATGCGGCCAGAGCCTTATCTTGCGCCCGATTCGACAGGTTCATTTTGAGCTTGAAAAATTTGCTCCGGGGCTCGATCACGCCATTGAGGCGAGCGGATGGCCGGAATCCATAAAGCGCAAAGAACTTGACTGGCTACGGTCAAAACTGATGGCATTGCCGATGTCGCGGCATTTCGACCGTGGTGTGACTTTGAACTCCCCGGTGGAGGTGGCAGGCCAAACTTTAATGACTTGGTTTGAAGGATTGTGGTGCTATGAGACAGGAATCGAACGCCTCTGCAAGCAAAATGGCGCAGATCTCGATGACACTATGCGCAACGCGAGCACGAGACTCGTATTCTTCATGGGTCAGGATAACCGGTTTTATTACACGATCGGCGTTACTGCTAGTTTGTTCTCGCGCGGTTATGCGATTCCATACAACCATGCAATTCAGGACTTTTATAAGCTCGAAGGCGCGAAATTTTCTACTAGCCGTGACCACGCTGTGTGGGCTGACGAGGTGGCAGCAGATATCGACACGAACGTGCTGCGCTACTATTTGGCTAGCATCGCCAAGCCATTTGGCGCAAACGACAACGATTTTCTGATCGAGGGGCTGCTTCAGACCGCGGCTAGAATTCGTGCTTTCGAAACGGCTTTGCGCAAGTACGCCGGATGTAACGAGACGCTGACGGCCGACAAGCTGACAGTCGAGCAGAACCACAATGTTAAACGATATTCCGAAGCGGTGCAGGACTTGCGCGTCTGGGATGCCATGGACGCCATAGACGCCTTTTTCGACGTTGCGTCTTTTTCAAGGGCAGATACCTCAGTCAGCGCAGCGGAAGTTTCCGTATTTCTAAGCCTTCTTAATCCTGTGACCCCGATGCTTGCGGCGCGGTATGGTGCTTTCTTTTTCGGAGCCGGATGGCGGCCGGGGCTCGATGGCGGCACTATCCGGCCAAGCACCGGCTTACGCAAACCGGTTGATTTCCCATTGTTTAGCGACCCGATTCCGGAAGCCTTCATAGAGGCTTATGAAAGACGATTTAGGCAAGTCCGGCCGAATTCTTAGCTTTTAATGACGGCAACCGCTTTGACGATCCCGAGGCGAGTAACGCGGACGCCGACCGGATGACGGCATCTCGATAGCGGAGAACGCAAGGCGGCAGTCGGGCGACCTACTTCGTTCCGAAAGGCCCACGACGGCTTTCTGGCGTGCGACGGCGTCGCGCTTGGCGGCGGGCCTTTCTATTTTTTAAGGAGCTCGGGAAGTGGGGCCGTATCCAGGATCTGCTCGGCGAGCAGTCTCTTCAGTGTGGCGTTCTCTTCCTCAAGCGCCTTCAGGCGCGTTGATCTTTTCATCACAAATTACTGGCACGCCACCAATATCTTGAACATGCTTCCAAACAGAAGGAGCCCGCCAGTCGATAGCCAGCGTACGGCAAAGCCTCTCCGGTATCGCGATATGATGAACCTACTTCCGCCCATCCGTTCACTAGCATTTCATGTCGCTCGGTGACGCCGCTCCACATCGCCTATTGCTAAGGTGCCATTCGATATTTAAAGTGGATTATCTGCAACTATAACGTCTATCGTAACTATGCGGCCTACTTAATTGATCACCAAACTAACCTAAGCCTTTTTGACGAACCTTCATTGGATCTATGCTGGAAGGTTCTGTACTGGAAAAATCGATTGTTTGGATATAAAATATCCGTTGTTTGGATGTGACTAAAGATGCGTTTCAAGGGCCTTGATCTAAACCTGCTCGTTGCATTGGATGCGCTCACGACCGAGCGCAACCTAACGGCTGCCGCACGTAGTATCAATCTAAGTCAACCAGCAATGAGTGCCGCCATTGGTAGGCTTCGGGACTATTTCCGCGACGAATTGTTTACAATGAATGGTCGAGAACTTCGGCTGACGCCCCGTGCCGAAGGACTTGCCTCGGCAGTGCGTGAAACTCTCTTGCAGGTACAATGCTCAATCATCTCTTGGGAGCCGTTTAACCCGTCGAAGTCTGACAGATGCTTTAGAATAGTTCTGTCCGATTTCATGATGCTGATATACTTCAATAAAATCATTGAGCGAGTTGCTCGAGAAGCGCCCGCAGTCAGCTTTGAGTTGCTGCCTTTGGATAGTGATCCGTACGAGATGCTTAGCCGCGGTGACGTCGACTTCCTCATCGTGCCTGAATTTTTTCTCTCGGGAGCACACCCGAGCGCAAAACTGTTCACAGAGAAGTTTGTATGTGTAGCCTGTTCGACAAATGTGGACCTACCTTCAGCGCTGACGATCGAGCAATATGTCTCCACGGGACACGTCGCTGCCGCGTTTGGGCGCTTTTTGAAGCCATCGGTCGAGGGCTGGTTCTTGCTCGAGAATGGTATTCAGAGGCGGGTGGAGGTCGTCGTGCAAGGGTTTAGCTTAATACCACCAGTCCTGCGTGGCACGAACCGCATAGCTAACCTACCGCTTCGCTTAGTCGAGCATTACGAAAGTACTTTCCCTTTGCGGATCATCAACCTTCCGTTACCGCTCCCCGTCTTCACAGAAGCTGTTCAATGGCCAGCGCTCCATAATGCCGATCCAGGGAGCATCTGGTTCAGGGAGATATTGGTTGAGGAAGCTTCCCGTATGATGTCCTCCAACGCACCTAAAATACATGGGTTGCTACAACAATCCGGTTCCTGACCAAGGTTCCTGCTTGAGTAAGATCCGCCCGAGCCCGAATAAGTTCAACAGCCACCAAAGAGGCTTTTCAAAGGTATCCATCCGGGGAAGGCCGCTGACCTTGCCCCCAAGTTTTATCCAGTTTTGAGTTCGCTCCGACGGTTTTAGGTTGCTGTATTTGCGGCGGTAGCGGCGGGTTGCGGTGCGGAGCAATTGTGGTCCCCCAGCACCCTTCGATTTGCCGCCGAAGGTGCTAGACAGCACGTCGCGCAATCGTCCGAAGGGCGGCCGATCGGCGACGGGCGTAGCGCTCAGCTTCGTCGATAAAATGGCCTGCGGGTCACTCACAGGTGGTGCCGTCTTCAGCTAATCGGCCGCGTCGCGGGTCGTCGCTCCCAATGCAGCCCAGCTTCCTAGGTTTCAGGATGGTCACGGCAATCGCGCTGCCTCCTGAACCATTATATCTCGCATCCAGATATTTGCCGGATCTTTGTCGTGAAGTACCGGCCATTGGACTGCCTCGGTGAATGTCGGCAGCGCTATCGGGGGCGCAGTCATCCGCAATGGTATCGTGTCCTCAAAAAGCCCAACTAGTCGTAACGGAACGGTTGCGATGCGATCGGTGCCCATTAGGGCGGCGGGGATCATGCTAAAGCTTGAAACAACGACTTCGACCCGCCTCTTGAGGCCATGCTCCTGCAAGAAGCAATCTTCTATGGTAGGCTGCTGCGTCCGACCGAACCTAACTACCGCGTGCCCCATTGAAGAATACTCCTCGGCAGTAAGGGCTTCCTCAAGTTGTTTGTTATTACTGCAGCCGACGCAAGTCAGTCGTTCCTGAAATAGATCTATCTTAGGGTGCGCGCTCGACATGAATAGCGGTGGGCTAATAAGGAAGTCTACGTCGCCGCGTCGCAAAAGCTCGTCTGGATTGTCAGTAAGAGGCAGCAAGTCAAAACTAATGCCGGGTGCTTCCCGCGCAAGACGCTCCAGTATCTTCTGAAAAAGAACAACTGTAACGAAATCGCATAAGCTTACTCGGAAATGACGATCTGATTGATCAGGAGTAAATTTATCCCAGGGTATGATATTGAGCCGAATATGCTGTAAAGCCTCACGAATCGCAGGCGCGAGGTCTTCCGCACGCGGAGTTGGAACGAACTCACGACCACGCATCGTAAATAGTTCATCGCGGAAATAGGAGCGGAGCCGGCGGACAGCTGCACTCATTGCGGGCTGGCTCAGATTAATGCTACGTGCCGCCGCAGTAAGGTTGCGCTCAATCATTAGTGCATCGAGCGCGACAAGGAGATTTAGATCGAGGCCCTTAAATCGCATATCTTTTAACTATCCAATAGTGCAGCCCATTCCACAATGGCTGTTCCTACGGCGATGGCTGAATTCGCCTTGACGCTCCTCAATCGATTTGAGGGCGCGGCCACAGAGACTTAATCTCTGTGATCGGAAAGCAACCTGAGGCCAGTCCAGATTAAGCCATAACTCCAGAGTGAACGCTCGTTGCAGTGTAATAGGAAGCCTCCAATGGCAAATCACCAAACGCCAGCTGGCAAAGAAGATAATTAGCACCTGCTTCCTCGACATGATCGAGAAGATCTTGCCTAACTGAAGCAGCAGTACCAACTACGCACAACTGACAGTCTACTGCTGCATCAAAATCCGGCGGGAGGTTCTGAGGAGTCTGTATCCCGTTAATCTCGTACAGAAACCTAAAGCTCCGAAGCCACCGTTGATAAGCCGGGGCCGCGAGCGAAATGGCATGCTTCGTCGTGCTGCCGGCCACCACCATTCGGACCAACCCAAGGAACGGCGCCCGTTTCCTGCCCCCGGCGGTACGTCTCTCGTGTGCTCGGTAGGCATCAGTGATCTGGCGAACAGCAGAAGCAGGGCCCCCGCAGGCAAGATTTGTATCGTTCTCAGCCGCCCAGCGCGCAACCTCAGGACGACTGGTTGTAATCCATCTCGGAGGCTGAGGACGTTGGTGTGGCCGCAACATCAACGGGACTTTGTCTAGTTCAAAGTGGTCGCCTTTGTAGGAAAGAGCCTGAGCTCCTTCCTTCATCGCTTGGATGACGATCTCGCTGGCTTCGAGATAGCGCGATGTCGCCACCTCCTCATCAATACCGAAAAAGCTCCATTCGATTGGTAAGGAGCCGCGCCCCATGCCCAACTCGAGCCTGCCACCGCTCAGATGATCCAGCATGCAAATTTCTTCAAACGCACGTAACGGATGATAAAGGTTCAACAGCATAACCAAAGGACCGAGACGAAGATGCTGCGTGCGCTGAGCTACGCTTGCTAGAAATAGATTCGGCGAAGGTCCTCTGCCGTGGGGAGTACAGTGGTGCTCTGCGACGTGATATCCATAAAAGCCAAGGCGATCGCAGACCTCTGCCAACTTCATCCGATCTTCATACTGGCGCCCAATCTCCCTTCCGTCTTCGTCCAAATGGTCGAAGATACCAACCATCAGCTTTGCGGGAAGAGAGTTTGTCATTTAAATGTCTCCAAGTTTGGCGGCGAATTTTCGGTGACCAAGACCGGAGGGTGGCCCCGATGTCTTTCGCCAGGAATCATCGAAAAGCTGCTGGTTCTAAAAAACGATGCTGACGCCGATGAGCTAATCATAATGCTCACGTTGAAATGACATTGAATCATTCGTATTCATGTATGACTTCGCGGTGGGTAACACCCCATCTCGCATACCCACAGCTCCGTTCACTTTTGAGAAGCCAAGGATTGGCAAGATCGGATAGTGGTTGTTCAGCTTTTGTGGCGACCCAAATGTGTTAAAGCTGGTATTCGGTTTAATGCGACGAGGCTCCTGCAGTAGGCGAAGAAAGGACCCAGAGCTATGTCTCGGCGCTTGATTGGCAGACGAGAGCGCCTTCTGCAGTTCCACGTTGGCCATGTTCGTCTCCATTTACCGGCCAGGTCTGTGACCTTGCCCTCGGCTGCTCTCGGTGGAGCAACATCATGGGGTCCCCAATTCATAATCGAGGTGTTTAATAACATCCCATGGCTTCGTAAAATTGATTGTTTGTATGGCATTGATCCACCAGGTGAATAACCAGGAATCTTCACCGTCAAAGGGTTGCTGATCGAACTAGCATACGGTCGACCCAGGCGAGATCACGGCCCCTTCCGAAGGTGGAAGGATCAGGAGCCAGTGCGGTTTTGGCCGCAGCGCAACAGCGCCGATACCAGAAATAGATGTGACGCAGTTGGCTTCCGCGTCTTTCGTGCACGCTGTTGTATGTCCTTAACATTCCCCATCTTAACTTCATAGGATCACAGGTTTTACGATAGGGAAATTGCTCTCAACCCTTCAAACTGGACCAATTTTGGTTAGAGTTTTCCGGTGCATTTTCCTGGCTGGGAAAAGGAACGGAACACGATGAAGGCATCGCAGTTTTCGGACGCTCAGAAGGCGTTCATTTTGAAGCAGGGTGATGAGGGCGTCTCGATCGCGGAGATTTGTCGCAAGGCGGGGATCAGTCAGACGACTTACTTCAACTGGAAGAAAAAGTACGCCGGCATGTTGCCGCCAGAGATGAAGAGGCGCAAGCAGCTTGAGGACGGGAATTCGCGATTGAAGAAGATCGTCGCGGATCTGACGTTGGACCGTGAGATGCTGCAGGACGCCATCCGCCGAAAGCTCTAGGTCGTGTGGACAGTTATCTGATCCATAGCATTGTCGCCGCGATAGTGACGACGGCGAGGTAGTTTTCGGCGGTTTTCTCGAAGCGCGTCGCGACCCTTCTGAACTGCTTGAGTTTAGAAAAGCAGCATTCGATCAGGTGTCGCTGAGCATAGAGATGTTTGTCGAGCGGGTATTTTCGCGCACTCGAAGGATTGTTGGGGATCACTGCCACGGCGCCCTTATCGGCGATGGCATTGCGCAGGTGATTGCTGTCATAGGCGGTATCGGCCATGATGATGTCGGCGGGTAGGCCCTCGATCAGGGCGTCGGCTTGCGGCGCATCGCCCTTCTGGCCTGCGGTCAATGTGAAGCGGACCGGGCAACCGAGACCCCGCACGGCCATGTGGATCTTGGTGCTCAATCCGCCGCGGGAGCGGCCAAGGGCTTGATCTTCAGCCCCTTTTTTGCGCCGGCAGCGTGCTGATGGGCGCGGATGATGGTGGAATCAACAATCAAGTACTCGAAGTCTGGATCGTCCGCCATCGCCTCGAATATGCGCCACCAGATGCCCTTCCGGCTCCAGCGGCTGAAACGACGGAAGACACTGTTCCACTCGCCGAACACTTCTGGCAGATCGCGCCAGGGCGAGCCCGTTCGCACAATCCAAAGCACCGCTTCCATAAACATGCGGTTGTCGCGGCCGGACGAACCGCGTGTGCGCTCGTCACCAATGATGTGGTGCGATATCCGCTCCCACTGCTCGTCCCGAAGGATCAGACGATCCAAAACACCCATGACTGCCTCCAAAAGACAGTCTTGAATCTGATTTGCTCAGCCTTGGGAATCCCAAGAGTCCACACCGCCTAAGGCCTGAGGGGTAGCGGGAGGTGGTGTCATGTGCCGCGATTGGGCGATCTCGATCCGGCGTGCCTGTGGCGCGTTGAACTTCGATCGGTCGACCGATCACTACATCTCTCGCCGCGCCGAGGCCGGTCTAGACCTGTAAGCGCGGGTGCGCTACGGCTATCGTCGCGTGCATGTGCTTTTGGAACGCGAGGGTTGGGGCACCAACATCAAGCGAACCTATCGCATTTACAGGGACTTGGGACTGCAGCTGCGGAATAAGACTCGGAAGCGCCGTGTTAAGGCGAAACTTCGCGAGGATCGGCAAATGGCTGTCGGACCAAATGACGTGTGGGCGATGGACTTCGTGCACGACCAGCTCGCAACCGGAAAGAAACTGCGGGTCCTGACGGTGGTCGCCACCTTCTCACGCTATGTTCCCGCGCTTGATCCGCCTCACAGCTATCGAGGTGAAGATGTCGTGCAGACGTTGGGACGGGTGTGACGATTTTCGTTATAGTGCGCACTATGAGTCCGATTACGCAACATACGTATTGAACCCTCATTCTCTAATCGAGGCGCCGTTACGTGGAACCGCATTTCCTTTCCCGAAGAAATAACCTACCTCACGGCATCTCTATGAAAGGTGACGAGGCGTTAGGTTTGACTGGCCCGTCCACGCGTCTGTAACGGCTGCCCGATCTTCCAAAGCATGCTTGTGTCGATCTCAAGCTCGACTCCAACCTTGCCCGCACCTGTGACTACGGTAGGATAAGAAAAAAGGGCGGTGTCGATCAGTACAGCGATCTTCTGGAGACCGAATGGTGATACGCTTCCTGACGGGTAGCCGAAGAGATCGAGTACCTGTTCTTTCTGAGCAAGCTCGGCTCGTTTCCATCCATACGTGCCAGCAACCGCTTTCATGTCAATCTTTGAAGGTGATGGCAGCAAAACGGCACAAAGGTGGCGCGCAGGATGAGACCGGCGCATCACATCGTTCGCTTTCTGCTCGGCAATAATCATCGTCTTTGCAACGCGCCCCACGGGAACGCCGATAGCAGAGGCTAAATCGGAAGGAGATGTAATAGGGGTGGCGAACTCACTATAGCGCCACAATCGTACCGTCGACGCTCCGATCTGGTGCAGTTCAGCAAGTACGTTCGGATGAACGTCCAACATAGTCGTTTCCTTCCGGTTCACCTGGTAGGACGATCGAGGATAGCTGTTTCAGCGACTGCGAGTACAGCCCTCTTGCGAGTAAGTTTCAGGCGGTTCGCTCCAAAAGCTGCCTAATGCGGCGGCGACCCTCGTTCCCAAAAATACTGAAGTAAGCCTCCAGGCACTTATCGCTATCGAGCATGAAAGGAGCATCATATTTGGTGATATGCCGAATAGCCAAGGCTGGAACCGTTGTGTCGAGCGGTCGAAACATCCTGTTGTGCAAACCGGGCTCCGGGCAACCTGGATAAAATTCACCGATCATGAAACCTTCCTGAATGAAGTCGGGCTTCAGCCGTTTTTGCAGTTGACCAATCCTGATGATCTCTCCTTCATCCTGTATTCCAGGAAGGGCAATGATAATGGCCTTATAGATCCAGTCGCCCGTTCGATCGTTGAAGGACTTTACGGGTTTCATCTGGCTGAAGACGGCGAGCATACGCGCCAAATCGTTTTCGATTTCGTCAACTGCAACAGCTTGCGACGCGGCAACCCGTAAAAGCCCCTTCGTCAGAGCCTCGGGAACGAAAGGGCAAACGCTCCCGTCCCGACCTAAATGAGGATGTGGATTGGAGAGGAATTCTGAGGCATACCGAGCAAATTTCTGAAGAGCTGCGTTTGCATACTCATCATAGGCGTTGTATCCCGCATCAATATTCTTTTCCAGAATTTCGCCCACTGTCATCAATGGACCAATCGTCCCGAAAGGTTGGCTGTAATCTTTCCAAATCTCTTTATTCATTTCGGATCCCTGGTTCGAAAAGCCACGTGCAAAACGGAAGGTCGGGCTCTTGCATGCCAGCTCGGGCGGCGGGCGAGCTGGTCGGGGGCCAATCAAGAGACCGACCTTCCATCGGAAGCGAAGCTCCCGAATTTTTGATAGCACTCGTAGTTACACTTGTGTAACTGTTTTTTTAAATGGATGTGAAAACAAGAGCGGGGGCTCGTGCACGATGAAGGTTAGTCTCACGACCGCCCGCAAATTCTTATATTCGTCGTAGTTATGAAGACATACATATGATAAATGTCGCCGCGATGGGATCCGGTAACAGGCTTTGGGTGAAAACAGAACGACCCATTGCGCAGAGGCGTGGCCGTGGCGAAGACAACACGAAGAAAAATATATACGCCAGAACAGATCGACGTCGGCGTAAAGCATAAGCTTGAGAAAATTGACTCGTTTTTGTCAGATCTCTTTAGCGAAAATTCCGAAGAAAAACTATTCCTGAGGAATATTCTTGGATTGATGCTTAAAGTATATCATATGGACGCCAATAACAAACCCATGACGAAGATGCAGGCGTGTCGCTATCTGCCTTTCAAAAACCAGACTGTTTGCCAAAAGTATGTCGAGGCAGCGCATTTGCGTGGGTTCATCGACATCACTCGGGATAAAACGGACAAACGGCGTCTGATTGTTGTTCCAAAGGAGCCGTTGGTTGTCTATGTCAATGAATATATAGCTGACTTCCTTGATGACTGCCGTAGAGCGATTGACAGTGCCGCTCAAGTAGCTACGCTTCCTGAGGAAGGGATGGCAACGGCAAGTTCTTCATCTATTGATAAATCGCCAGCGTCTTCTGGGGCACCTGTGGGTTCCTCTCAAAAGAGAGTCGATCGAAAAGCCAGGAAATTTTAGCGAGTTTTATTGTGGGAAAGCAAAAGTAAGAAGCCGGTCTCGCGCGCGTTTATCCTTTCATCAATCAAATGTTTCCTCCGTAAACAAGCTTCATCGAGGTAACCCGCTTCGCTTAACCGGCCTGACGGCCGGTGCAGGCGCTGCTAGGGGGAGCGGCTGTATCGTCGTTTCGGCCAAGAAACTGCGCGGGAAGTTCGGCGGCATGAGGTCTTTCCTCATTGTACAACACGACGACAGAACACCCACGGGACCGAGGTTCGCGAGCTTCTGTATCCGTGGCATCCCTGGTCCGGACGGCTTGTTCACGTGCATGAGGCGGTGTCTAAAGGGACGCATATTTTCCGCTGCAGCCTTTCTGGTTCTTCTTCTGGTCGACTTCTTGAGGTCCCGTCGTGGATGTTCGACCGATCAGTGAGTGGTTGTTGGCGCAGCCTGGCGGTCCCGCACGTCGATCTCGCAAGCCTGCATTCTTTGGCAAGATTGCTGAAGGACGCTGATGCCTCATCGCAATCTTCGGTAATGGGCGCAGCATTGGTCTCTCACGAAACGAGTCGGAGAGATGTTCATGCCTCGCCAGCCCATGACATGCCAGTTCGATCTGTTCTCGGCCCCGCAGCGGGGGAAGACGGCAGGGACGCCGCAATGGTCGGAGTTGCCGGAGGAGACCCGCCAAGCGTTGACGGTGCTCATCGTGCGGCTGTTCGTCGATCACGCAAAGTGCGGACATGCCTGCCAACAGAAGGAGGCCGGTCATGATGCATGAGAAGATCGCGCCGCATCATCTGGAGCGGAAGGCCATCCTCTATGTTCGGCAGTCCTCGGCTCACCAGGTTCTGCACAATCGAGAGAGCAGCGCCCTCCAGTACGCCATGCGCGACCGTCTGGCAGCGCTTGGATGGTCACATATAGAGACGGTGGATGACGACCTTGGTCGTTCGGCCGCCGGCGGCGTGACCCGCGCTGGATTTGATCGGATGGTGGCGGAAGTCTGCCTTGGCAAGGTAGGCGCCGTGGCCGCGCGTGAGGTATCGCGCTTCGCCCGGAACAGCCGCGATTGGCAGCAACTCATCGAGATGTGCCGCGTTGTCGATACCGTCCTGGTCGACCAGGAAGCAGTTTATGCGCCCCGCCAGGGCAACGACCGCCTGCTCTTGGGTTTGAAGGGCAGCCTCAACGAGTATGAACTCGATCTCTTGCGTCAGCGTTCCCTTTCCGCCCGCTATGAGAAGGCTCGCCGCGGTGAACTCGTCGTCACTGTTCCGGCCGGCTTCGTAAAGGCCGGTGACAGGATCGAGAAGGATCCCAATCGGCGCATCCAGGAAGCCATCGCACTCGTCTTCGACAAGGTCACCGAACTCGGGAGTGCCCGGCAGGCCTTGCTATGGTTCCTTGAGCAGGGATTGGACCTGCCCGTCAGGTGCGCCAACGGTGACGTCATCTGGCGCAGGCCAAATTATGCCACCATCCACCGGATGATTGCGAACCCGATCTACGGCGGCGCTTATGCTTATGGTAAGAGTCGTTCCGTACCAGGATACGATGGCCGATCTGGAATTCGCCGCAAGGCGCGTGATGAATGGCTGGCGCTGATCCCGGATGCGCACGAAGGTTACATCAGTTGGGAACGGGCGGAGGAGATCCGCAAGATGGTCAGCGACAATGTACCGGCCAGTCGCCATCATGGAGCGCCGAAGCATGGCGGCGCTCTGCTTGCCGGCCTGTTCCGCTGCAAAAGGTGCGGCCGGAAGCTGACGGTTCGTTACACAGGAGCCAACCATAACATCCCGCGCTATTCCTGTTGGCGAGGGTTGCTCGACAACGGCGAACCACGTTGCATCGCCTTCGGCGGTCTGCGGGTCGATGACGCGATCGAAGAGGCACTTCTCGGCGTGGTCGAGCCAGGAGCCATTGCCGCCGCCGTCGAGGCGGAACGCAATATGGCCAACCAACGCGATCAGGTTCAGGATGCCCTGATGCGCGACCTCGAGGCAGCACGCTATGTAGCCGACCGGGCATTCCGGCAATATGACGCGGCTGATCCGGAGAATAGGCTGGTGACGTCGGAGCTGGAAGCACGCTGGAACAAGGCGCTGACTGGCGTCGGTGAGATCGAGGCCAAGATTGCCAAACATCGGACAGTTACGCCGCATCCGTTCCCCATGTCCGCATCACAGGTAACCGCACTTGCGGGAAACCTTCGCGCCGTCTGGACGGCGCCGACAACCGATGCAAGGCTGAAGAAGCGCATCGTGCGCACGCTCATCAATGAAGTGGTCGCCGATCTCGATGATGGAACCTCTGAGATCGTCCTCGTCATTCATTGGGTTGGAGGCGTCCACACCGAACTGCGCCTGCCGAAGCGACACCGTGGCCAAAGAAATGCGACCCCTGACGACATTGTCGACGCTGTGAAACAGCTCGTCTTGATCGCCAATGATGATGTGATTGCCGGTGTCCTCAATCGCAACGGACTGACGACCGGCAATGGCAATCGCTGGACACGGGAGCGGGTCACCGCGCTGAGGTCATATCGCAAGATTCCGGTCTTCCGTCCGCAGATCGACGGGGTTGAGCCATGGCTTAATCTGGGCGGTGCGGCGAAGTTACTCGGGATATCGCCAAAGACGCTGCGTCTGGCGGCCGAGGCTGGCGATATTAAGGGGGCTCATCCGCTACCCGATGGCCCATGGATCTTCAGCCGTTCCAAACTCGCGACCCCGCAAGCACGTCAGATTCTCGATCGTGTACGGAAGAACCCTCGCCACCCCGCGGGATCGCCTCCAGATCAGGAAAATCTATTCCTTTCGATGACATAGGAAGATGGGAGTTATGAAACAGGATTGTAGTATCTACGCCAATCCTCCATCTTTTCGCGGGCATCCGCAAGGGTCAGGAACCAATGCTGGTTCAGGCATTCTGCACGGAAGCGGCCATTGAACGCTTCGATGAAAGCATTATCAGTCGGCTTGCCGGGGCGTGAGAAGTCCAACGTCACACCCTTGGAATAGGCCCACAGGTCCAAGTCGCGCGACACGAACTCGGTCCCTTGGTCGACACGGATCGTTTTCGGATAGCCGGCTTTTTGGCACACCCGTTCAAGGGTTTGCACAACGTCTTCGCCTCTATAGCTATGACGTGGATCAAGCACCGGCACGTAGCGCGAGAAGGTGTCGACCACCGTCAGCACGCGCAGTTTCTTACCCGTTGCGAGTTGGTCGTGAACGAAGTCCATCGCCCAGACGTCGTTGGGTCCGACGGCCATGTGCCGATCCTCGCGAAGCTTGGCTTTTACCCCCCGCTTCGGTGTCTTGTTCCGCAACTGTAGCCCCAAGTCCCTGTAAATGCGGTAGGTTCGCTTGATGTTGGTGCCCCAACCCTCGCGTTCCAACAGCACATGCACGCGGCGATAGCCGTACCGCACACGGATCTCGCAGATCTCGCGAATACGACGTTCCAGACCGGCCTGATCAGCACGGCGAGAGGTATAGTGGTGAGTTGATCGATCGAAGTTCAACGCTCCACAAGCACGTCGGATCGAGATCGCCCAATCGCAGCACATGCCTTTCACCATCTCCCGCTTCCGAGCAGGCCTTAGAGCTTTCGGCGGATGACATCCTGCAACATCTCGCGGTCCAGCGTCAGATCCGCGACGATCTTCTTCAGGCGCGAATTCTCGTCCTCGAGCTGTTTCAGCCTCTTCATCTCCGGTGGCAGCATGCCCGCGTATTTTTTCTTCCAGTTGAAATAAGTCGCCTGGCTGATCCCCGCCTTCCTGCAGATTTCAGCAACCGACACGCCTTCATCACCTTGCTTCAGAATGAACGCCTTCTGAGCGTCCGAAAACTGCGACGCTTTCATCGTCTTCTGGTCCCTTTCCCAGCCAGGAAAATGCACCGGAAAACTCTAACCAAAACTGGTCCAGTTTGAAGGGTTCAGATCAAAGTGCACAAGATGGTGGCGAATGGGAACGTAGGGTCGTCGCCTCGATCGCCAAGAAATTGAAAAGGGGCCAGCGAGGAGCGCCTTTTGGCTCGCATCGCCGGGTCCGCGATCAAGGCCCTCGACGGAGCGGTGCCGAAATTGCCGAACAGGCGATACTTTCGGCTCTGGTCCGCAAATACGAGACTGGCGGTTCCTAAGCAGCGAGCCCAGGCGGTGCCACGTTCCTCCTACGGCATTTCATTATCCACGCATGTTGCCGAGGCTGCTGAGCCTGCTCGAATTCCGGAACAATGCAGCACATCGGGTCCGCCATCGCGGCGCTGGAATGGCTCAAGCGTCTGATCGACGAGGACGACAGACGGATCGACCCGTATCGATCCGAGACCTGGCTGTAGGCCTGAAGGCCTAGCATCCTGCCGTATTTCACGTTTACCAGGGCGTGGCCTTGTCCCTATTGGCAGATGCTATGGCCGGATGTGTCAAGTAAAAGATCCACCGGATGCGAAAAGAAACACGAGACCTATTGGGCAATGCTTGGGCGGGTCCCGACGCTATGGCGATCTCAGACCTGCACTTGTTCCGGCCCAGGCTGTGGCCGACAGCGATCGTCTCGCGGGGCCGTTGCGACAGGAGGATAGCTGGCAAATCTCAAGCTCACCTCGACATCCGGTTACGCGAGCTTGGCCGCGCCAGCTCGGGCTGTTACGATTCCGGGCGGCTCGATTGCGAAGGCGACGTCCAGACGTGGATGCTGCGACTGGCTTCTGCGAAGCATTCAGTCATCTGCGTACAGGAGCGCCCTGCGATGAACGTCATCCTCGCAGAAGAGACTAGCTTTGGCCTGCGCATGATGGCCGATGCCACAGACACCCACACCTTGTGGGTGTTAATCCGTGTTCGACAGTGGCATGTCGAGAGCGAAGCCTACGACCGGGCGCTAGCCAGGGTGGTCGAGGCGCAGGCGGGGTTACCGATCCATGGGCACTCCGGCTTCGAGCGACGGCCTATTATTTGCCGCCACAGCGCAAGGCGACGGCCCGCGGCACCAAGCGGCGCATCCGCGCCCACTATCGTGCGGAGGGCCACCAACAATTCACCAGGTTTCAGAGTGAATCAGCAGCAACAAAAATCGACGGCAAACTCGATGGGGGCTACGCGGATGGGGGCGCGCTTACTGAGCGCCGAGTCTCAACTGTACCGTCGCCACCGAACTTTGGAGCTGTCGATCCTGTTCAGGACGTTCATTCAGAACCCTACTCGGTTTGTCGTGCTTGCGACAGCGTGATGTGCGGTTTGGCACGTCTCGGCGCTCTAGGGCAGCCATTGAATAACATACAGAACAGTTTTCTGATGCTTTTCGCTCCTTCTGCATTGGCACGAATCTTGAACCTTTTTGTTGCGCGCCGCTAGGAGCTCCCAACGGGGACCTTGGCATCTTCTCAATCCAGCTCTGAACGGAGACACCAATGATGAACAACATGGCAGCCTATCGTGTAACCGAATTAACCCCTCAAGAAGCAGCTGAAACCTCCGGAGGTTGGTATTTTTGGGTTTACTTGTTTTTGCGACGTTACGGACACTTGTTTGGTTGATAAGCGAGCTGGCTCTCGATGGCTCCTAGTGACTACAGACTAGCAGTTCCCCTTTCTGCTGAAACGGCCAGCTGCATCGCAGAAAGCATACTGGCGCGACGATCAGGACGATCCTTGAGCATTTATAGGGCGATCTTGCTCTTCGTCGCCGCGGCATTTGGCTCACTGCCACTCGTTACCATACCGGTCTCCATGCAGAGTGTCGGTACTATTCGCCCGATCGTGGAGAAGACGCCCCTGATAGCGCCCGTCTCCGGACGCATCTCCCGTGTCCTTGCCTTTGAGAACGATGTCGTTGCTAAGGGGAAGGAAATAATCGCCTTTGACGATCATGTAATCGAGGAAAAGCTCAGCGGGGTTTTAGCCGACATTCATGCCAAGAGCGATCTTGCCCATGACTTCCAAACGCTGATTTCTTCCGGCGCAAGGCTCAGCGTCTCGCCCCCCCTCCAAACCGAATCCGCGACGGCTGAAAGGGTGCATTTTCTCAACTTGCTGCGCGAGAACCAAAATGCGCGCAGTAACGCCGCGGCGGAACTCGACCGCGCAAAGCGACTTGTCTCGGCTGCTGCGGCGCCGGCGAAGACCGTTGACGAGAAGGCTTTCGCTCTCCAAAATATCGAGGTCCAAGGCGAGATCCTCGTGCGACGCAAAACCGCTGATTGGAACCAGAAGCTCCTTGATGCTAACCTGCGCTTAAAGGAACTCACGGCCACCTTGCATCAGCTCGAGCACGAACGGGACCTGCACCGCATCCGCGCCCCAGTATCGGGTGCTCTCGAGCAGTTCTCCGGCCTCGCGCACGGAAGCTACGTGCAGAGCGGGCAAACCGTTGGTTGGATCTCGCCGAACGACGATCTGGTGGCGGAAATCTACGTCTCCCCCAACGACATTGGCTTTGTGCAGCCTGGTCAGCCGGTGCGGCTCCAAGTGGATGCCTTTAACTACAACCAATGGGGTGTCATCAAAGCAAGGGTGGTCGAGGTGGCGCAGGACTTCACTCTGCATGACGGGAACCCGGTCTTCAAGGTCCAGTGCGCGCTCTCTCGCAGCGAACTCGCGCTGAAAAGCGGGGCCATCGGCCACCTGAAGAAAGGCATGACCGTGCGGGCTCGCTTTCTGTTGGCCAATCGCACTCTCCTGCAACTGCTCTACGACGAGGCAGACGATTGGCTCAACCCGATGCTGGCGGGGCGCTAATATTGTCCCAACAGCCAGCGAGCCTCCATGTCGAGTAAGGCCATTAAGTTCAAACAGCGTGACATCACGGATTGCGGCGCCGCCAGCCTCGCATCTGTCGCAGCCTTCTATGGCTACAAGTTGCCATTGGCGCGCATCCGCCAGTATGCGTCGACCGACCGCTCCGGTACGAGTGTGCTGGGGCTCACGGAAGCGGCGCAGAAGCTGGGCTTCATCGCGAAAGGCGTCAAAGGTGGCTTCGACAGCCTGTACAAGATCCCCAAGCCCGCTATCGCGCACGTCGTCAAGGAGGACCTGCACCATTTCGTAGTGGTCCATGCGATCGACGCCAAGTGGGTCATCGTCATGGACCCGGCCTTGGGCGAAATCTGCAAAGTGCCGCATCAGGAATTCATGGAGCAATGGACCGGCGTTCTGGTTTTGCTGGTTCCGGCAGACACATTCAATCGTCGAGACGAGACCACGTCGCCCCTCGCCCGATTCGCCCGCCTACTCGCGCCACACCGCACGGTGATGGCGCAGGCTCTCGTCGGCGCTCTTGTGACGACCGTCCTCAGTCTCTCGACGGCGATCTACGTTCAGAAGATCGTTGATCACGTGATCCCAGCGGGAAACCGCAACCTGCTCAACTTGATGAGCATCGCAATGCTGCTGATCCTAGCGATACAGATCCTGATCAACCTCCTAAGAGGCCGACTCGTCCTGCAGACGGGGCAGAAGATCGACGTATGCTTGATCCTCGGCTATTACAATCACATCCTGGCCCTGCCCCAGAAGTTCTTCGATAGCATGCGCATGGGAGAAATCGTGTCGCGCATGAACGACGCTGTGAAAATCAGGAGCTTCCTGAACGACGTTTCGATAAACATGTTTGTTGACATTTTAATGATACTGTTCTCGTTCGGAATGATGTTCATCTATTCCTGGAATATTGCTTTGATCGTGGCGCTCGCCATTCCAATGTACATCCTGGTATATTGGGCCATCAATCGGATGAATCGAAATCTCCAACGAGTCATCATGGAAAATGACGCCAAACTCGAGGCGCAACTGGTAGAATCACTCGGAGCTGTCTCCACCATTAAGACTTCCGGCGTCGAGAGCTTCGCAAACTTCAAAATGGAGACCCGCTTCGTAAAGATGCTGCATTCCGTCTACAGCTCCGGGCTGATCTCAATCTGCGGCGACAACGCCTCGACGTTGCTGTCGGTCCTGTTCACCATCGTGCTGATGTGGTTTGGAACCACGCTTGCGCTCGAACAGGCCGTCACGCCCGGCGAATTGCTGTCCTGCTATACGTTGCTTGGCTATATCACCCGGCCGGTCGCCCGCCTGATCCAGACCAACCGGATCGTTCAAGACGCGTTTATCGCGGCGGATAGACTTTTCGAGATCTTTGAACTGGAGTCGGCAAGCAGCAGCGGCATCGATGCTACGAAGACCGATCTCGGAGATATTCGCCTGGAGAACGTCACATTCCGCTATGGCGCGCAGGCGGAGGTTTTCAGCGATCTAAGCGTCTCCTTTCGCCAAGGAGAGTTGACGGCCGTCGTGGGTGAGAGCGGCTCGGGCAAAAGCACCCTTGCGGCTCTGCTGCAGAATGTCTACCAGCTTGAGGATGGATGCATTCGGATCGGCCAATATGCCCTCCAGGATTTCTCGAGCGCATCACTGCACAAGGTCATGGCTGCAGTACCGCAATCGATAGACGTCTTCTCCGGTTCCGTGATCGAGAACATCGCCCTGGGCGAGTTCGAACCGGAGTTCGATAAGATCGTACGCATCTGTGATCGAATAGGACTGCGGGAGTGCATCGAGCGCTGGCCCGGGCGGTTCCAGGCCCATCTGGGCGAGAACGGGGTTCGCCTCTCCGGAGGTGAGAAGCAGCGCCTCGCATTGGCTCGGGCCCTGTACCGGGATCCCGACGTTCTAATCCTTGACGAAGCGACCTCCTCTCTGGACTCGGCAGCCGAAGAATTTGTGCTGCGGGTTGTTGAGGATCTGTCTCGCGCTGGGAAGACCATCATAGTCATCACTCATCGGTTGAGCACCGTTCGTGGGGCGGACAATATTGTGGTCCTGGACAAGGGGCGGGTCATTGAGGAGGGAAAGCACGCTGACCTAGTGAGAACTGATGGCCCTTACGCTCGATTATGGCGGGCGCCAAGGTCGTGATCCGTGTAGGCCCTGTCGGCTCGAGGATTGAAAACGGTTGTGAACGTCACGGTTAAGCAGCATGGCAACATTGTCGGCTGTGAACTTGAAGCGGCGGTGATCGGAACGTGGGCGATGGACTTCGTTCACGACCAACTCGCAACGGGTAAGAAACTGCGCGTGCTGACGGTGGTCGACACCTTCTCGCGCTACGTGCCGGTGCTTGATCCACGTCATAGCTATAGAGGCGAAGACGTTGTGCAAACCCTTGAACGGGTGTGCCAAAAAGCCGGCTATCCGAAAACGATCCGTGTCGACCAAGGGACCGAGTTCGTGTCGCGCGACTTGGACCTGCGGGCCTATTCCAAGGGTGTGACGTTGGACTTCTCACGCCCCGGCAAGCCGACTGATAATGCTTTCATCGAAGCGTTCAATGGCCGCTTCCGTGCAGAATGCCTGAACCAGCATTGGTTCCTGACCCTTGCGGATGCCCGCGAAAAGATGGAGGATTGGCGTAGATACTACAATGAGGAAAGACCTCATGGTGCGATCGGCAACAAGGTGCCGATCTCGTTGGTGAATTCGGGAGGCGCAACCAGCCCGCCTCCCTGAATGAAGCCGGAAAACTCTAGCATCCGGTGGTCCAACGTTTGGGAGCGGTTCAGAAATTCTCAGTGGCAGGTCAGACGCCGGATGAAAATTCGGTGACAGGTCATTTGAAGGCCAACCACCTACCTTCCTGCCGAACACTGGCAGACCAGAAAACAAGGGGCGCAGCCAATACACGTCGCTTGATCAGTGCTTGTGAGATACGCCGGAGCCAAAGAGGAGCCGTAGTGAGTAGTGAACGCACTGTCATGCAGGTTCCTCCATGTCGCCCCCCCCCCCCGCGCCAAGAACGCTAGGGCACACCCCCGGATTGCTTGATTGCTGGGCAGATTAGCGAAGAATTCCGCCCTATATGAGCCGTTTCAACCGCACTTAAACGCGCGCTACATCTGAATAGGTCTTAATTGTTGTTAAGCCATTATCGACCAGGCCAGTTCCCGCCTCGGCGAGCTTTTGGAGGTTGTCGAAGCCAAATCGATGTACGTCGCGGAGCGTCTTCGAGAGTACTACGAGCCGCCCCGCCGTGAGTAATATCCGACCGAATCCCTCATGGTTCACAGTCAACACCGGTGACGCCATCAGTCCGGACTGCTCCTCTATAGCAAGTGCTACGGCGGCATAGAAGATCTCAAGCCGCCACTGCACCTCTAGGTCAGGTCCCCCGATGAGAGGAATCGCCCTACGCTGCTGCCTCGTCACGATGAAATCACAGAGCAAATCGGTGTCCGATTTCTCTTGCCACAATTCAAAGGTGTCTTGAGCACGCATCAGACGCAAGAGGCACTTAATGAAAGGCGTGGCGAGAGCATCTTTCTCATCTAATCGAGCATTGTTGGGGACAGGGGTGACGTTTGACATCAGTTAAAATCCTCCTGAGTGTTGGATGCGGTTTGACTAAGGGCCACACCCGCTTCCGGTAACACCATCCCTTAAAATGGTGCGGCAGATGGGACCTGTGGCGACGCAACTTGGCCCGGACGAATGACATGGCCCCTCGAAACGGGGCGGCCGCAACAACAACGGCAAGCGGCGGGCAACGCTGGCGGGCTTGACGAAAAGCGCTTCACAAGCGAGATTCCCGTCGCGATAGTCCAGTGGCGGTAGGTTTCGCCGCGAACTCCACCCTCAACCAACCTATTCGCCGCCAGGTGTAAAACCGTGTCTCGGGCTTTCGAATTGAGGATCAGGCGGGGGGTGGAATCAGCTTTTCGAGGTCGACAAGGACAGTGAGAGTATCTTGAGAGGCCGTGTACTTGCCGATACCCCCTTTTCCGTGCGAACTGATGCAGACCTGCCATGTATTTTCCCTTCAAGGTTCAAATCGACTTCGACCGGACGCCACACGTTCCACCAGGCGATTGCCCGCCGCGTAGTTCTGGGAGTTCAAGACTCATGCCAGTCTCCTCCGCTGAGGTTCGGAACACGGCATCTGTATTGTTTCCAGCTTCTTAGCTAGCCCATGAAGAATTGATCGAGGACAACGTTGTCGTGAACCGGACAAGACGCGGTGGGGATCGAAGAAATGGCATCCCGGTGCAGCGGCGGAAGCCTATTCTCCGGCCACGTCAGCAACAAATGACACCCGCCGAAGCCGCTCCGCTCTCAATTCGCGGATTGGGCGCAATGTCCGGCCGCTTGCCGAGGTGCAGCCGGTCGATCTTCTTTGCTTGGCGATCACAGCGCCTCCCAGTGATGGACTCCGAGACCCGCATGCATCACTGGCTGGAGCTCCCTTCCTCGACAGTTAGCGCCGTCATTTGGGGGAATGCCGCGGGCAAATGGAATGCGGCATAGGCCCCCGCGACGCCGGCGACAGCTCAACAACGCTCTGAATTTCCACAGTGAACGGCTGTTAGACGTAGCCGGCAAAGGGGAAGCTCACGAAGATCAGATGGCCCTTCAGGGCCGGGTCCTGGTCCGATGCCCACCGGATCGACCGGCCGCAAGGTTTTAGGACCGTTTCAACAACCAGCCCCTGGGCGCCTCGCCGGCGTGTATCTTAAGTTGCCGGCGTGCGTCGGCCGCGTTCACTCTCTATCCGCACCAGAACACGGCACCCGGGGGATCATGCTGCCGGCACGACCTAGCTGGCCGGTACCGTCGGCGCCGGCAAGAGGATGACTGTGGCAGCGGCCGTCATGGAGCAGTGCTGCCTCGGTGTGACCGCTGAGGCGATACTCGCTGTTTCCGGTCATTGCTTAGCACAGGCCGGAAAAGCGTTTCTGGTACCTTAGCGAACGCTCGCGATTTTAGCAGGGACAACGGGACCTGGCGGCAAGCGGACCCCAAACAAGTGCGAAGCAAACCGAATCTTTGGCAACCTCAAAGAGGGTGGAGTCGATACCCTGGGGGTCAAGCGCCCGCGTCGTCGCGGAGCATTGGGCGCGAGGGGTTTGCGGATTCTCGATACGTGATTGGCACATCAGTCGGACCTCAGCCGATCTTCGTGCAAAAGGATCCTTTAAAAATGGGCCCCTTAACGCGTGCCTTGGCATGCTTGCTTGCTGACGAAGTTTAGGTTGAGAATTGAACACCGCTAGTTATTCGCAGGATTGCTCGGCAAACGAACGAGGCGGGGTGGCGTTCCAAGCATGAGCTGGGACAGATAGGGAATGTCGCGCACGCTCCAGCGAACTGCTAGTGCTACGGCAATGATCATCGTCCCGAGAATTCCCGCCGCGCCAGACCTCATTGTGGGAGCCCATTGTTCTCCGTATTGTATCAAATCCATGAGACGGAATACCGTAGCCTGCACCAGGTACAACACGAGCGTGCTCTGCCCCACTTCCACGGCGATAAAGCGAACCACCCGGTTCGAGCGTCCAATTTTCCAGGATTGAAGCAGAATCTCGATCATCACTGCAGAGGCCACTGTCGAGCCAAAAAACATCAGAAGGATATCTTTTGCCGACTGCAGATCCTGGATTAAGGCGAGATTGTTGTAGACATAGGTGTCCTCGCGCCACGCCATGAAGCACAAGCTAGCCGCGATAGAGGCGGACATCATCAGGAGTGGCTTATGATACCGCATTATGCTCGTCCACCAATCTCTCGACTGCGCAAATGAAAATCCCATGCAGAAAAAGGGATAGGTGTACTTTATGAGAGGGAATATAGAAAACGTCACGGGGGCAACTGCGACCAGTATGGATGAGACAAGCAAAGAGCGTGCCGACCCGGAGTTGAAGATCGAAATAAGTTTGACCAAAAGAAAAGAAGCAAACGCAGCCCAGATGAACCAGTATGTGCCGACGAAATCGTGCATGAATTGCAACAGGTTGCCAGGTGCGTCCGGCGGCCGGGGAAACATGAGCAATTTGACTGCCTCCAAAAGGGTGCACCAGAACAGCGTCGGCACCAGGAGCTGCAGCGCGCGATCACCGATGGCTTGCCTGAACGATTTGCCTAGTAGCCCTGATCTAGAGAGATATCCGCTTATCGCCATAAAGAGAGGCATGTGAAACATGTAGATCGATTTGAAGCATGCCGAATCCCAGAAGCCATCACCCTCGTAAAAGATATATTGTATCAGGTGACCGAAAATCACCAAGACAATGAGTATTCCTTTGGCGAAGTCTAAAGCTAGATCGCGATCGTCGGCCTCTGGCGCCTCAGGCACTGTCTTTCCACCTACAATTCTTGCTCGCATTCTCAACATCTCACGATGCCTACGGGAGCCTTTGAAAGCGGCATTTTCCAACCTCTCGTTCATCATGCAGGCTAATCCAGCTTCCGATCAGCGCTCCGACTTCGGCATGCTGAACGACGGCCAACGGTCATACAATTTGCCTGGGTTCCAAGTTCACAGGGCGACCGTGGCGACTTAGGCCCAGTAGCCGTTTTCGGCGTGTCCATTGGCTGTTTTTCGCCGCAACGTACGCCCCGCCTAAACTCGCTGCCGCGCAACTGCTTGGGCTGCCACGTCGTCGAAATCTTCTAACGGACATTTGCGCGTATGCAAGTAGCGCTGCTTGACTCTGCACTCGGCTATTGTTGCGATTGCATATGATTCTCCATGCCAAACTTGCGCGACACCGTATCAAAAGAACATATTGCCGATTCAATGGCTCCTAGCCGCTGTGGGTATCGTCTATCACCTACCGGCGCTTGGGTGTGGATCGGCACCCCAGCGCAACCCCCCAGACGCTGGAGATTTGCTCCATTAGATCCGCCGCCCAACGTGTCCTATATGGCAGCCTCACCATTGTAAAATTCATGCTCCTAATGACACGCATCTGCGGTATGGATGAGTATCGCGGACCCTTGACAACCTTGAGCGGAAGGTCGGTGAGTATCGCGATACACGAGGCTTTGGCCGCGATCGCCGCCGTTTTGGATCGCCGCCAATGATAGCTGGACGTTGGGCTGCCATTGTCGATCCGTATGCGACGTTTGTCGATACGTCAGAGACGACCGTGGTCCCAATCCGTAGGAAGATCGCAGTAAGCGTCAAGATATGCGGGATGCAACGGCGAGTGTCTGGGGATGCGCTCCCCTGTCAAGGTCGAGACCCCCTCCTCGATCAGTGGCTTTCCCTTTTTGGGATACCTCTCCTTCGGTGGCGAAAGAATGAAACCGGGCTGGATATGTCGCTGGTCATTTCGCGCGATTCAAATTGGCGCAGACTTTGCGGCTCGCTTGACGCGACGATCCCCCTGAGCTGAAGAAGGCCGGCCGCAATAGCGCCGAGCATTGGCGCACATATATAAAGCCAGAGTTGAGAGAGTGCCGCCCCTCCTGCGAAAAGTGCTGGGCCGATCGATCGTGCTGGATTCACAGAAGAACCCGAAACGGTGATACCGCCAAGGTGGATCGCAACTAAGGCAAGTCCAATCGCCAATCGTGCAACAGCGCCGCGTCCAGCCGTGCATTTGAGGAATACAGTTACGAACAGGAACGTGGCGATAAACTCGAATAGGAACGCAGCTCTCCATCCGTAGACTACCCAGCCGGTTTGGGCGAAACCTTCTAGGGTGATATCGTAACCGCCGACCTTGTTCATAGCGATAAGGTAGAGCGTGCCTGCCGCCGCGATAGCTCCTGCACATTGGGCGGAGACATACGCGAGAAAGTCCCACACTCTCAATCGGCGCGACACGAGGAAACCCAGGCTGACCGCCGGATTGAGATGCGCGCCCGAGACTGGGCCAATCGTGTAGGCCATTGCAACCACGGTCGTCCCGAAGGCTAAAGCGACACCCAACAGGCCCACCTCTTGACGCATATAAAGCAATGTGCCGCAGCCGAGGAAGACAAGTGTGAAGGTCCCGAAGAATTCGCAAACATACTTTTTCATTTTTCACTCCATTGATTTGACCCCACGTACTTTTCGGTGTCATCCTCGTGCCGCCAAGCGTTCCGCATGCACCGAACCAATCATCGTGTCAGGTCCCGAAAACCTCCGTAGTTGACTTCAATTGCGTCCTTGTCCGACGAGATCGGCATCAGAGCCTATGGTCAACCAGCGTCACCGATCACCAGCAAACGTCGTACCAAATGAAATATGTTGCGCATCACAGCGATCGCTCTGATGACGTTCGGTCTTATGTTCGAAAGTGCCGTGAACAGGATAGGCAGGCGAACCGTACCGAGACGTATGGACCCGAGCTGGGCTACGAACAAATCGCCAAGCAGCCCATCCTCAAATTATCGAAACAACGACCCTCTTCATGGCTCCAAGCGGAAGGTGGTGCAAAGCAGGAACCAGGACAAGGGTTGATAAGACCGCCAGGGACGTTCACGAGAAGTCGAGTAACGCCCCTTAGCCACGAACAGGCACATGATCCTTGGCGCGATTTGAAGTCCACGTGAATTCCCTTGTCCCCAGCGCAACCGTCGACATTTCTCGCAAATGTCGGGCATCCGCCACTTTTGTCAGGTTTGTCGTGATTGGAACGTTTTGTTCGCCGGTCTCTCCGTCAAATACACATCAACCTGCCCTCAACCCGCCCATTGATAAAAGAAAATCATCTTCTTGGCGCGTCGGAGCAGTTGGCATGGTGTTTGCTGATCCCTGGTTACAAGCGGCAGAAAGCAGTCTGCATGATGCCGGTTCATGAAACGAACGGAACGGAGGCCACCTGACCGTTCGTCATCGGATCCGCGTTCTACCAAAGCGGCCATGCATAGTCCGCCGGCGGAAGGGGTCAATCCCGATGTCACAGCTTGCAACCAACTCAAAGAGAAGGAAAATGCAATGACCAAGATTTCCGAAAGATCATTTGAAACGATCGAAAACCCGGGGTCATCGCCGCTCAAGGTGCCAGATCAGTTCGGCGCATCCGTTGAAAAGGGGAACAAGCAGGTGACAGAGGCTCTTTTGAAATTTGCGTCCGGCGCTGAAGCGACACAGAAAATGCTGCCTCCGATCCTCGAAACGACAAGTCTATTCGGCAACGAATTGTGGTGGAAGACGATCGCTGCACTGCAAGCCGACGCCGAGGCCGGCTTCTCACATTTGCAAGCTTTGCTGGGCGCGAATTCGCCGTCGCAGATCCTCGAACAGCAGTCGACCTTTTTCCGCAAGCGCGTTGAGACAAGTTTGCAGCACGCCAAGGAAGTCCGGGAGCTCTCAAGCAGGGCGGTGGAGGAAATCTCAAAGCCGGTCAAGGATGCTTTTGACAAGGTCCTGACGAACCCCAAAGCGACGTAAAGTAGACTCGGCACTAAGATCAGGGCTGGACGAATCATGATCGGAGCCGCTTTCGAGGAGACAACATTATGCGGCCGACTGATGTTTCATCTGTTCGCGGCGCTGGCGAATTCCGGCGTGATCTGGTCAGAGAGCGGACCCGTGCCGGCCCGGAGGAACGTGGTAGGCGCGGCGGCGGCCGCCGCTGATAAGCTTGCCAGGGCCTCATCTGGTGGCTGGCCACAAAGTGCGCGAGGCCATCGCACCTTACGAGGCTCTTAGATGGTTACATGTGGGGGATAGTAAAATGATTGTAGCTGTTCCAAATAGCGGGGCGTCACGGATTAACCAATCCGGTGTAGAAGCATTACGAGAATTTCCTAACTTTCCGATAGGCGGGATCTTGTTCAAGGATATAGCGCCTATGCTGGCTGGTAGAGGTGCATTGGGCGAAGTCGTTTCTACCGTCGCAAGCCAAGTGTCGGGAACAGAAATCGATGCCATTTTGGCGGTTGATGCGCGTGGTTTCATCTTGGGCGCCTCATTGGCTGATAGGCTCGGTTGCGGTTTCATCATGGTAAGGAAACCCGGTAAACTGCCGGGGGACGTCCTCTCATTTGAATACAGCTGTGAATACTGCTCCGGAACCCTGGAGGTAACTGCCGGCCTCATCGGTGACGGCCTGCGATGCCTGATTGCTGATGACCTTCTAGCGACGGGTGGCACTGCTCGGGCGACTGGGAATTTTGTCAAGTCCCAAGGCGGAGAGATCGCCGGATACGCATTCATACTCGAAATCGAAGTTTTGAAAGGCAGGCGTCAATTGGACGACGCACCAGTGATCAGTGCGATGACGTGCTAGCGCAGCAACATAGACGTAAGGAGGCAAGCGCATGAATACCCCTGATTGGCTTTCGACACCGCAGGACGTGCATGTAGCCAGTCAGACGCTACAGGCCCTCGTCACAAGTGAACTTTCGAAACGAGTCGTCTCGGAAAACGAAATTAAAACGATCTATCTGTTTCTAACCCGCAAGTGCAATTTGGGATGCCACCACTGTTATATCGCAGGCGTCGGGCCCAAGGCCAAGGGCATTGATTTCAACCTGGAGGCGATCCAAGGACTGATCGAGCAAGCACTACCCAATGGGCTGCGCAAGGTTAAGGTTTCCGGGGGTGAACCGATGGTTCACAAGGAATTCATGGCAGTCATGGAATATCTCGCATCCTGTGGGCTGAAGGAGCTGGTTTTCGAGACGAATGGAACCCTCTTTGACGAGTTCACGATCGAGCAGCTAAGTAGGCTCCCCAATTTGACGGTCTTCATCAGCCTCGACCATTTCGACCCAGAGGCGCACGACGCTTTCAGAGCAAAATCGGGTGCGTTCGCCAAGACTGCGATTGTCCTGCAGCGGCTTGGAAAAACTGACATCTCTACGGTGGTAACGACGACTGCCTATCGCAACAACTATGACAAGGTGATTTCGATTATAGATTTGGTGCTCGGCTGGGGCATCAAGAAGCATCGGACGCTGCTCAACATACATCCGATGGGCAACGCGCGCAGCCATGAGGACAATGCGATAAGCTTGGAGGAATGCAAGCTACTGATAGGCGATCTTTTGAAATCTCCCCATTTTGAGAGTGGCGCTGCATACATGACTCTGCCGCCGGCTCTGATGCCTCTCAAGTATCTGAACGGCGTGCATACTTGCGGTTGGGGCGACAACGTACTGGGCATACTGTCGAACGGACAAGTTTCGATGTGCAGTGCCTCCTACGATGATCCGGAAATGATCGCCGGCAATGCCTTCGAAATGCCCTTGATGGAAATCTGGCGCAACAGCCCGTTCTTCCATGAGCTACGCGAGGTGGTGAGTGGCGAGGTTAAGGGCGTCTGCGGCAAGTGCGTGTTTTATCCAGTCTGTCGCGGCGTCTGCAAGATGAGTAGCTGGTCGCACTATGGTGAAAAGGACGCGCCCTATCCGCTGTGCCAGGAACTTTACAATAACGGAGGTTTTCCGGAGTACGCCCTGGTGGACCCGACGAAAGATTCCACCTACCGCCGCGGAGTTATAGCGAAAGAGCGTCGGCCCGCCGCCGAAGCTCCTGTCTATAACTTCTCGGAGGAAATCGCGGCTGCTGCGCAACACACTCACTAACGCAGGAGGCGCGACGTAATAATTGCTGTGTCGACGACGTAATTTAACCAGGTCAACAAAAATAACGTGGAGGATTGAGGATGAGCAGAGCTTTCCGAGGTGCGGCGGGTGTGGCGCACACACTTGCGAACAACGATACGATCCGGCAACAAAGCAGCCGCCCAGCAAGCCCAGGTGATTTCTCGTCTTGCGGAAGGACTCGCCCGGCTGCAGGCGGGTTTGGATGACCAAGCTCAGCAATTGACGGCTGGCCTTGTAAAATTAGAGCAATCGCTAAAGGTGTCACGCAGATCGCAACGGTCGAAATCCGGCTCACTCGCTGCTAACGGCGAACTACAAGACTACTACGTTGATATAACCGCCTCGAAGAAATTTGGCAAAGCCAATTGGCCGCGCGCCGCCGATTCAGGTCTTGTAGGACGCCGCATTGGGCGAGGACCGGTTAGGATGACTGGTTCCGACACACAATCGGCAAAGGCGGTTACCGCCGCATTCGCCAAACTTCTCTCGGCTCAGGCACAATTGCTGCAGATACGCAGTGAAGTGGAAGACCTCAAGAAGGTTCAGAGGTAGCGGCAATGGCTAGTTCCCGACTGTTTGGCTACGCCGTTGACGAAGAGGATGGCAAGCTGGTAATCGTGATTGACGGATTGCTTGCCGAAAGTTGCATCCGGCAAATTCGGGACAGCGCCCAGACGGGCCGCGGTGGTGAACTCTTGTCGCGATTGCTGCCGGTAAGTTCGGTTTACAAGCTTATGTCTGGACAAGAGGAACGCGCTGAAGAAACGCTCAGCCTTGAACAGTTGCTTGGACAAAACGTCGACCAGAGTTTCGCTTCCTTCGAACAACAGTTCGCCGACCTGAGGCAGACACTAGCCGAATTCGGCAGCCCGGAAAGTTCGAAATAAATCACGCAGCCGTATCAGGAGTCTCCGCGATGCTTCGGTTGTCACCAGAAGACTCTATTTTGCTGATCACCTGCCGGGCCTACCTACGACCCGAGGATGAAGAGCGTTTGGTCCGTCTCTGCAAGGGTAAGCGACAAGCAGACCCCATCTGGCGAAGCAGCTTAGCGGTCGGCTATCGGTAGCGGACACGATGAACTGCTGTGAGCTTCTATGTCTGCGCCTAGCTCTGGAACTAGAACTTTTCATATGATCGAGGCTGTTGCGGACCGATTTGAGGGCGCGCCTCGGCAGCTTCGGCGGCGCTGGTCGGACGATTTTAAAGCGCGTGCAGTTGCAGAGGCACTCGAGCCTGGCTCGAGCGTGTCAGCGATCGCACGTCGGCTTGATATCCATCCGTCACAACTGTTTGGCTGGCGTCGCGCCGCCCTGGGCTCTCACAAGGAGAACATAGCGCCGATCGGTCATAAGGCAGTCACGCCATCTGCCGACGGCGCGATAATCGAAGTTCTGATTGGCGATGTCGTCGTGCGCGCTCCCGCCGATGTGGACGAAGCTCATCTGCAGCGTGTCATCCGGGCAGTTCGCTCAGCATGATCCCCGCAGGTGTAAAGGTCTTCCTCGCCAGTCACCCCATCGACTTTCGTAAAGGGCCGGACAGTTTGCTGTCGCTGGTGCGCGACGCCGGCAGTGATCCGTTCAATGGCTCGCTTTATGTCTTCCGGGCGAAGCGGGCGGACCGGGTCAAGATCGTCTGGTGGGATGGATCAGGGGTCTGCCTCTATTCCAAGCGGTTGGAGAAGGCGCAGTTCTGCTGGCCGCGGATCGGCCACAACCGGGTGCAGCTCAATCACGCTCAGCTCATGGCGCTCGTTGACGGCATGGACTGGAAACGGGTGCGCTCAGTGGCGGTGAAGCCGCCGGAGATTGTTGGGTAAAGGGCTGCGGCGAAGTGAATCAACCGCCTGAAAAGGCAGGAAAACCGGAGCAAATTGTGCTCTGGTAGGCCTCATGACGCCGCCCGATCTACAGCTCCCGGATGATGTAGAGACCCTGAAAGCCATGGTCCTTGCCATGGCCGAGAAGGCAGCGCGCACCGATGCTCTCGAGAGCGAGGTCGCAGACCTGAAAGCCAGAAACGCCGATGCCGACGAACGCATCGAGCGACTGACCCAGATCCTGAAAGCCTTCGATCGCGCCCGCTTCGGCCGGCAATCGGAAAAGCTCGGCTCTCCGGGCATCGATGATGAGCAGCAGGCTTTTGTCTTCGAGGAAATCGAGACCGGTATCTCGGCAATCCGAGCCAAGGTAAACAAGGGTGCCGCTGATCCCGATGCGAAACGTGCACCCCGGCCGCGCAAGGGCTTTGCACCTCATCTGGAACGAGTCGAAGTGGTGATCGAGCCGGATGAACTGCACGAACACATCGGCAAACAGAAGGTGCTGATCGGAGAAGACGTCTCGGAGCGACTGGACGTCGTGCCGGCGAAGTTCCGCGTCATCGTCACCCGGCGGCCGAAGTATGCCTTCAAGAACGAAGACGGCGTCATCCAGGCAGCCGCGCCCGCGCACATCATCGAGGGTGGCATTCCAACGGAAGCGCTTCTCGCCCAGATCGCTGTCTCGAAGTATGCAGATGGCCTTCCGCTCTATCGACAGGAGGCAATCTATGCACGCGACAAGGTTGAGCTTGACCGGAAGCTGATGGCCCAATGGATGGGCAAGCTCGGCTACGAGCTCGATATCCTGGCCGACTACATCCTCGCCGAGATCAAGAAGGCTGAGCGCATCTTTGCGGACGAGACGACATTGCCAACGCTCGCGCCCGGATCCGGATCGGCAAAGACAGCCTGGCTATGGGCTTATGCGAGGGATGATAGACCCTTTGGCGGTAGTGGCCCGCCGATGGTCGCCTATCGCTTCGAAGATAGCCGCGCTGGCGATCGCGTCGCCCGGCATCTGAATGGCTATCGCGGTATCCTTCAGGTGGACGGGCATGGTGCCTACAACAAGCTTGCCCGATCTGACGGCGGCAATGACGGCGTGATGCTGGCCGGCTGCTGGTCCCATAGCAGGCGCAAGTTCTACGAACTCCACGCCTCGGACAGCTCCAAGATAGCCAGCGAGACGGTGGAATTGATGGCAAAGCTCTGGGAGGTGGAAGCGGCGGCCCGGGGGCAGAGCCCTGACGCGCGTGTCGCGGCACGTCAGGCGACATCTGCTGCAGTTGTCACTGAGCTCTTCGCCCTGTGGCAAAAGACCCTGCCGCGGATCTCCGGCAAGTCGAAGCTCGCAGAAGCGATCCGCTATGCCACCTCGCGTCGCTCCATCTTCGAACGCTTCCTTACCGACGGCCGCATCGAGCTCGACAGCAACATCGTTGAGCGTGCCATCAGGCCCCAGACGATCACGAGAAAGAACAGTCTCTTCGCCGGCAGCGATGGCGGTGGAAGGACCTGGGCGACTATCGCCACGCTCCTTCAGACGGCGAAGATGAACAACGTGGACCCGCAGGCTTGGCTCACCCAAACACTTGAGCGGATCGCCAACGGCTGGCCGAGCAGCGATCTCGATGCACTCATGCCGTGGAATTACGCGCGCTGAACGGTCTCAGCTTGCCGTTTACCTGCAAGGAGCCTGTCAACTGGCCCTATGTGGTATGGCGCGCCGAGCATAATCGGACGGTGCCGCTGCTTGAGAATCACTTGCGCCGCCTCGATTTGTTGACACTATTGCCTACTGAGGCGGCGCATTACGTTCAGTGCTGGACTGTCATGTCAAAGGTCAGGTCCGCACTCGAATTTCGCAATCTGCCAGAAATCATGGATGCGCTGGATCGGGCCGGCATCGCCTGGTTCCTGGTGAAGGGACCAGATCTCGCGCTTCTCCACTATCCCGATCCACTCCTACGGCCGATGACCGATCTCGACATCATGGTCAAGCCCGCTGACGCGCAGCGCGTGCAGCGGCTCATGTTCGATCTCGGCTACCGGCACGGTATTTTCGACCCTTCAAATGGCAACTGGCATCCGGAACGAAAGGAACTCGATGACGAAACCTTCCGCGAAAGCTATTCCTTGCCGGTGTTTGTAAGGATAGAATCCGTTGAATCTCCGTTCCCTGGTCCCGCGGTGCCACGCCAGCTGCGCTACCGCCACGTAAAGGGATACATCGATTCCGCGAAGAAGCTGCACATGCCCATCTTCATTGATATGCATGTAAATCTCTCCGTCGGCATCGATGTCGAAGACATATGGTCAGGCGTGCGTCTTGCAAACGGTCTAGGCCGCATATTGCAGGTCCAATCCGCGACTGGCGCCGTCTGGTTCCTTTCGGCCAGGCTTTATCACGAGGCCTTCCTTTATAATTCGCTTCGACTATTGATGTTCGGCGATCTTCATGCGGTTCTACACAAAGAAATGGCGAATATTAGCTGGGCGGAGGTCGCTGCGATAGGTTACAAATACGAGATGAGGCCGGCGTTATATTTCGTCCTGACGCAGATGAAGCGCATCTGTGGGATAGACATACCGTCCGAGTTCCTAGAGCTCATTCGACCTGATCAAACCGAGGTACCACTTCAACATGATTGGGGCGACGTGTTGCCCAAACTGCTGTCTATTCCCACTGTTAACGATCTTGAGCTGGCGTAAATATGGCGCCCGAGTCACCATATCGTACAGATCCTGCGGCGAACGACCTTCGTATCGCAGCAACCGAAACCTCTGCAAAGTTTGCGTCAACAGTCCATCGGGCCCTCACGCGGTCAGGAATAACGATCCTAAACACGCAGGTGTTCAGCAATGGCCAGATGGCTGTCACTCCGCGCGACGGCGGGCTTGGCGGAAATGTGGTGGTCGTGCAAACATTTCCTGACAGCGTTCATGATCGTCTTTTCGAGTTGTTCCTAGCGCTTGGTGCCGTGCGGGCGCGGGGTCCCCGCACGATTACCGCTGTTCTTCCCTACCTCCCATATTCGCGTTCGGATCGCCCTGCCTTCGACGGCGGACCTGTACCGGTGCGAATCCTTGCGGGGATTATCGAAACGCTCGGTATAGATCGGCTGATAACTTTCGAACTCCATGTTCCTCAGCTGTGCGCCGCATTTGCCTGTCCTGTCGTCAATCTTCAGTTCGCTCCCGCCCTAGTTCGCCATCTCGGTTCTGCGGCCGTCGATGGCGACATGGTCGTTTCACCGGACTTCGGCGGAGCGAAGCGAGCTGAGCACTTGGCGGCCCTGCTCGGCTGCCCATTCGCTGTCATGCGCAAGCACCGCAGAGACGATGATGACTTTCGGGAGAGCGTCGAGATTCTGGGGGACGTTGCTGGCCGGACGATCATCCTGATTGACGACGAAATCAACAGTGGTCAGACGGCTTTTTCAGCCGCCGCACATCTCAAAGCGGCAGGCGCTCGCAAGATAACCCTTGCCGCAGCCCATGCCATATTCACGCCGTCGCTGAACGAAAACTGGGGACGGTCTCAGATCGACCGCATCGTTGTGACCGACAGCGTCGGACGTACCGACAATTTCCCCGACAGTGTCGAAGTAGTCTCGATCGGCAACGAAATTGCAGGCGCGCTGCAGGCACGCTGAGAAGCATTACCTGAAATCTAGCATCACGCGATTAACACGTGGATCGAGCGCCTGCTCGAATGCCTCTTGGGCGTTTGACGAGGGCCAAAGATTGACCTGCAGCACGTCGAAGCGTGCGGCATGTTCAACGATGGTTCGAATGGCATTTCTCACGTCGTCCGCGCTTTGGGCTATGGTGCCGATCAGTTCAATTTCCCGGTAATGCAGAAAGTTAGCGCCTACCGATAACAAATCGGACGTCGGAATCGATTGGTAGAGTACAATCCTGGCACCGCGTGACGCCGCAGCTATGGCCCCCTGAATGCCTCTGACACCGAAGCGCGTGCAAAAGATGCAGTCGAAGCCCCAGCCATCCGTTAATTTCTCGACGAGTTTCGGATCAGACAGAGAATGAACTGACCCCGTTGCATGGGCGCCGGTCGACATCACAGGCCCATGCGTTGCCACGTCGTCATCGAAAAGGTAAACGTCGCATCCTTTGGTTGTCAGAAGTATCGAATGGAGAAGGCCCATCGTGCCTCCGCCGATGACGGCCACAGTGTCTCCAGCCTTTGCACGCGCCCTATTTATGCCGCGTGCCACGCAGGCGACAGGTTCAACTAACGCGGCACGCTCGGGAGCCAAAAAGGAAGGTACGGAAAAAACCTGATAGGCGGGTACGCCCACAAAATTGGCCAATCCCCCCGGCCCCTGCGGCACCCCTCCTCTCGCTTTAGGATTTAAATATGCACAGTGGTTGTCCAGTCCGAGGCGGCAGGCACGACATTGGCCGCATCTGCGCATTAAAAGCACCGCAACGCGGTCTCCTACGCGCAGGCCATCCGGTACATCGTCCGGCAGAGACACGATCGTGCCTGACAACTCGTGCCCGCCCCAATAGGGGTAAGTCGGCTTGGCGCCCCGATAAACGCGTTGCTCCGGTGTGCAGAGTCCACACAACTCTATCCGCACACCGACTTCGGACGATACGGCGAGTGGAACCGACAATGTCCATTCTTCAACCTTGCGGGGGCAAGTAATTACGAGTCCACGAACCTCCATACGAGACCTCTCGCTCCCCGACACACCGACTATCCTAATATGTACACTTACTTGCATCCAGAATCTAGCCAACAACCACAGGCGGCAGTCAGAAAGCTGATGAAATCACGTGCCTTGCTGGCGGGCTTGCTTATGTCCTGGGTCTTGACAAGCTTCTCGGAGATATCGTCGGCGCAAACGGCAAAGGACGTTTCAAGCGGCAGAAGTGTTCCCTTGCGCAAGGAGCGACGAAACTATTGAAGGTAGAGTGGAGCGCTTGGGCCGCGTCAATGCCACCAGCCTCAAACACGAGCCGCGGTTTACCAGCCCGTTCTTCGATGCATCCTCATCTCTGCGAAGATGCCATGTCGCCTTCCCTCATCTGCCCGCGCGAACCCTCCTAAGAGCCTATCGCCACATCGTCCAAAGCTTCATCCTTCGTGGCGCACCGGTTCGAACCGAACAGACCAACAATCCGAGTCGCACCGAGAAGGATGACGGCAACTAGATCGGTAGTTGGGCGGCCGCAACATCAGAAAGGTCTCAGCGTTTGCTGGACGCGTGCCTGCGATGGCGGTGGTGGCAACGATCTTCTCTGGCTGCCCCAAGCGCGGGAGAGGCCATTCGACGCTAGCAAGAGTTCGCTCGAACCTGATATCCGTTACCGCAACGACTTCGCTGAGACCACCTCCCAGGCACCATTCTACGATGCCGGCGAACAAGGTCAGCGTTGCCTCGTGAACGGAACCATCTCCCCTCCCCTCCCCTCCACTCTTCGAGGTGTCGACGCAAAAGCGAGAACTCTAGACCATCAGGGGATTGGCGTTCAGGCGGCCCTTCGGGAGCAGAGACGGAAATACGTCTACCAGCATGGTCGGTCCCATCGCAGACAAATCGCGTGCACATCCTGCAAGTGGTCCAGCCGCGGTGACATCCAGGATGGCAGTCGGGGCGAGAGCGTCAACCCCATCTGCCTCGCACTCGTCGACTACTTCTACATCCCAAGTGCGAGTGGAAAAGATCCTCGCACGTAGCCTATGATCGTCCTGAAGCAGCTACGCTTCGTAGTAAATTTTTGGTGTCGAGATCGCGAATACCTGCATGAATTTCTCCGCCGCCGTTAGGCGCCGGGAACTCTGCACGAATTGGAATCGGGCGTCCGTTGTCGAATGCTTACGGTTTTGTGCGAGTGAGTCGCGGCAAGGGGATCACCGACTTTGCCGAGGTCTTCTGCTTTTCGTCTAAATCGCCGGGGCACATTTGTAGGATTCACAATAAAACACACCATGACCAATCGGTACCGCGGTCTTGCTAAGCTGCAGGATATAAACGGAAAAATCCATTTACTCTACGTTCCGGGTTTATCCACGTTAGCCTTTCGTTAACCTAAAACCCCTTGCTCAAAATGCAGAATCGGCTCTAATAGCTAGTGGCGGAACTTTAGCGCTTTCGCGAAAAGTTCCGCCACTTGCAGGAAATGGATTTTGAGATGGCGAAAACCGCAGCAAACACAGCGCCGGTCGTCGAAGGGTTGACCGCATTGATGGAGCGTCATGCTGACGCTCTCTCCAGCCAACTTCAAGCACATCATCTCAAGGTCTTCCCGCCGACGTCCGAAAAGGGCATTCGATCCTTTGCACCGTCAGAAGCCTCAAAATTGCTTGGCATCGGTGAGTCTTATCTTAGACAAACTGCTTCGGAAATGCCTGAACTGCACGTTAGTATGAGCCCTGGCGGTCGACGCACGTTCACGATCGAAGATATTCATTCAATCCGTAAGCACCTGGACCTGATTGGCCGCGGGAACCGGCGCTACCTGCCCCATCGTCGCACGGGGGAGCAGCTTCAAGTCGTCTCGGTGATGAATTTCAAAGGCGGCTCGGGCAAGACGACGACAGCCGCGCATCTGGCACAGTACCTGGCAATGCGTGGCTACCGGATTCTCGCGATTGATCTTGATCCCCAAGCAAGCCTTTCCGCACTCTTCGGCAGTCAGCCAGAAACTGACGTTGGTCCGAACGAAACACTCTATGGCGCCATCCGGTATGATGACGAGCAGGTCCCAATCGAGCAGGTTGTCCGAGGAACGTACATCCCGGATCTTCATCTAATTCCTGGCAATCTTGAACTGATGGAGTTTGAGCACGATACCCCGCGCGCGCTTATGAACCGGAAGGAAGGTGACACGCTTTTTTACGGTCGGATCAGTCAGGTCATCGAAGACATCGCGGACAACTACGATGTCGTCGTTATCGATTGCCCTCCCCAACTTGGCTATCTCACGCTTTCAGCTCTGACCGCCGCAACCTCGATCCTCGTCACCGTCCATCCCCAGATGTTGGATGTAATGTCGATGAACCAGTTTCTGGCGATGACCTCGAATCTCCTTCGGGAAATCGAGAACGCAGGCGCCCAGTTCAAGTTCAATTGGATGCGCTACCTCGTCACTCGTTTTGAACCGAGCGATGGCCCGCAGAACCAGATGGTGGGCTATCTGCGTTCGATCTTCGGCGAAAATGTCCTCAATTTTCCGATGCTCAAGACGACCGCCGTTTCGGACGCTGGCCTGACGAATCAAACCCTCTTTGAGGTTGAGCGCGGACAGTTCACGCGCTCGACCTATGATCGGGCCTTAGAGGCGATGAACGCCGTCAACGACGAGATCGAAACTCTAATCAAAAAAGCATGGGGTAGAACCACATGAGTCGGAAGCACCTCCTTGACGTCACCACGGACGCGCCCGACAGCTCATCAGCTGCTGAACACAGAGCGGCAAAGACTCGCTCCATGCCGCTTCTCGGCGTGACCAGAAAAGAACGAGATCCAGCGACGAAGCTGACTGCAAACATCGGTAACGCGTTGCGCGAGCAAAATGATCGTCTTGGTCGTGCCGAGGAGATCGAGCGGCGTCTCGCCGAAGGTCAGGCCGTGGTTGAACTGAACGCGTCGTCAATCGAGCCGTCCTTCGTTCAGGATCGCATGCAAGGTGATATCGAAGGACTTCTTGCATCCATCCGCGAGCAAGGACAGCAGGTCCCAATCCTTGTGAGACCTCATCCCGTTAAACCCGCGCACTACCAAGTTGCCTTTGGACACCGCCGGCTGCGCGCCGTTTCGGAGCTAGGACTGCCGGTCAAGGCGGTTGTTCGAGACTTGACGGACGAGCAGTTGGTTGTCGCACAGGGTCAGGAAAACAATGAGCGCGAAGACCTCACCTTCATCGAAAAGGCACGTTTCGCACACAAGCTAAACAAGCAGTTTCCACGAGAAATCGTCATCGCGGCTATGTCAATCGATAAAAGCAACTTGTCGAAGATGCTCCTGCTTGTTGACGCCCTCCCCTCTGAATTGATCGATGCCATCGGCGCCGCTCCAGGCGTTGGACGCCCAAGTTGGCAGCAATTGGCAGAGCTGGTTGAGAAAGCATCGCCTCCGGCAGGCGCTGCGAAATATGCTGCCTCGGAGGAGGTGCAGGCGCTGCCGTCGTCGGAACGGTTCAAGGCAGTGATCGACCATCTGAAACCGCGTCGGACTGCGCGCGGGTTGCCAGACGTCCTGTCGACCCCCGATGGCGACAGGCTTGCGCAGGTCACGCAGAGCAAGAGCAAGCTAGAAATTACCATTGACAGGAAAGCCACGCCGGATTTCGCGGCTTTCGTACTCGAGCATTTGCCGGCGCTTTACCAGGAGCATCGCGCAAAGCATCAACGGAAACAGGGAGTGTAACCCGCAAAAGAAAAGAGCTCCCTCAACGTCGCCGTCGTGGAAGCCCTTCTGTCTCTGTAGCAAGAACAGAATCGCATTTCCTCGAATCCTCGTCAAGAGTCTTTGGCGCCGTTTTGGTGAGCGAATTTCCTTTGCCTGCTGAAAGGTGAGAGACAATGCAGTCGGGGAATGTAGCGACGCCGTTCGGGCGGCGGCCAATGACGCTTGCGCTCGTGCGGCGCCAGGCGGCAATGGAAATCAAGCATGGAAAAGCTGCCGATAAGTGGAAAGTGTTGAGAGACGCTTCCGCCGCGATGGAACTGCTCAAGATCCAGTCGAACAGTCTGGCTGTTCTTGACGCACTTTTGAGTTTTTATCCTGACAATGAGTTGCGTCAGGATGCACAATTGATTGTCTTCCCCTCGAATGCCCAACTGGCGCTTCGGGCGCATGCAATGGCGGGCGCAACGTTGCGGCGGCATATTGCCATTCTGGTGGAGTCGGGGTTGATCGTCCGTAAGGATAGCGCCAATGGCAAGCGCTTCGCCCGCAAGGGCGACGATGGCCAGATCGAGAATGCTTTTGGCTTCGACCTGTCGCCCCTCCTGGCGCGATCGGAAGAGTTGGCGATGTTGGCGCAAAGAGTGGCGGCCGAGAGAGCCTCGCTCAGGAAAGCCAAAGAGAGCCTTACAATTTGCCGGCGGGATGTTCGCAAACTTATTACTGCTGCAATGGTCGAGGGCGCCGACGGCGATTGGAAGACGACCGAGGACATCTACATTGCGCTCGCGAGCAGAATTCCGCGCGTTCCGACCCTTGAAGGGGTCACTAGCGTTCTCAATGAAATGGAGATGCTCCGTGAGGAAGTGCTTAATCGTTTGGAAAACCTCGAGAATGCTGAAAAAATTAGCACCAATGCTGCTCATATCGAGCAGCACATACAGAATTCAAAACCCGAATCCGTAAATGAATCTGAACCACGCTCCGAAAAGGAGCAGGGGGCAAAGGCGAGCTTGAGCCTTCAGCCGAAGAATGAATCGCAAAGGGCGTTCCCCTTGGGATTGGTGCTCAAGGCGTGCCCGATGATCAGCGACTATGCACCGCGCGGCGTGGGAAGCTGGCGAGATCTGATGTCTGCCGCTGTGGTGGTTCGATCTATGCTGGGGGTAAGCCCTTCCGCCTACCAGGATGCCTGCGAGGCGCTAGGACCGGAGAATGCTGCGGTGGCAATTGCGTGCATCCTGGAAAGGGCTAACTTCATCAACTCTCCTGGAGGCTATCTGCGGGATCTAACGCGCCGAAGTGAGCGCGGTGAATTCTCGCTTGGCCCGATGATAATGGCGTTGTTGAAGGCCAACGGGCAAGGCGGTTTGAGGGCTGGGTAA